>BNXB01000062.1 GCA_025999255.1 Bacteroidia bacterium
AAATACAGGGATTTTATGTTGTTCGGCAGGTCGGGCGAACGCAGGTCGCCCCTACGGATATTACCTATTTTTTCGATTTCATCGACAATACGGACGGCGGCATCCGGTAAGGCTAATTTGCTGATATCATTCACAGCGCTACTTAAATCCCGTCCTGAGACATTGACGGAGACTACGATTTTACGTTGTACATTTTCCCTGCTGATAGAATTCGGGCCTGTTGTCGAGACAATATCGGCGACTTCCTCCAGAGGAATCTTATTGCCATTTCCAGCGTCGATTAATGCTGTTTTTATTCCGTCTATGGTGGTTGTATAACTGCTGTCGAGCTTCAAAACCAGATCAAAACTCCGTTGTCCTTCATATATCTCACTTTGTTTTTTTCCGGAGAAAGCCAGGGAAACAAACTCATTGAACTCTTGGATAGTAATTCCATACCGGGCAAGCATGTTGCGGTTTGCACGAATTTGTAATTGAGGAACTTCTGTTTGTTGTTCTACGCTGACGTCCACCAATCCGGAAATATCGGAAATAGAATTTTGTATTTTATTTCCCAAAGAGAATAACTGATTCAGGTTGGCGCCAAACAGTTTTATAGCAATATTAGCTCGTGTCCCCGATAACATGTGATCAATACGGTGTCCGAGGGGTTGGCCTACCGTCGTGGCAAGACCCGGTATGGCTGCTAATTTTTCACGGACATCCGCCATAAATTTCTCCTGGGAACGATTCTTTAATTTGTAATTCACATCTATCTCCGCTCCATTAGTAGCTTGTGAGTGTTCGTCGAGTTCTCCGCGTCCTGTACGCCGGGTAGTGGAGTTCACTTCCGGGATGCTCAATAATTCCCGTTCTACCAGGTTCCCGAGACGATCGCTTTCTTCCAAAGAAACTCCCGGCTTACATACCGCAGCTATTGTCAATGCTCCTTCATTGAATTCCGGGAGAAAACTGCGTCCCATCATTACAAACAAAACCAGTGAAACCACAAATAATGAGACAGAAGAGATCAATACCACTTTTTTCCGGTTCAGGATTTTCTCCAGGGAGTTTTTATATATCCTTGTCAGGTTTCCGGAAACCCAACTGTCCTTTTCATTCTTCCTGAGGTATTTATCATTCGATAACATCATTTTACACAGCAGGGGAGTTAAAGTCATTGCTACAATCAACGACATAAACAACGATACAATGTAGGCAATCCCTAGTGGTTTCAACATCCGGCCTTCCATTCCCGATAAGAAGAATAACGGAATAAAAGCTACAATAATAATCAATGTAGCGTTAAGAATCGATGCCCGGATTTCACGTGAAGCGTTATACACAACATGATATGCCGACTGTCGTTCTTCTCTGGGCTTTTTATAATTCTGTTTCAATCGTTTATAAACATTTTCCACGTCAATGATGGCGTCATCCACCAAGGAACCTATGGCAATACACATTCCTCCGAGACTCATGGTATTGATATTCATTCCCAACAATTTGAGTACGATGATCGAACCCAGAAGCGATAATGGGATGGCAATGACCGAAATAACGGTTGTCCGGAAACTGGCTAAGAAAACGAACAGGATAATAATTACCAGTACGGCGCCTTCGATCAGAGCCCGGGAAACATTGCTGACCGAAGTCTCGATAAAATCGGCCTGCCGGAATATTTTTGTATCCAGTTTCACATCGGGCGGAAGAGACTGCCGGAGTTCCATGAGATTCTTCTCAATATTGCGGGTCACATTCAATGTGTTAATATTCGGTTGCTTAGATATTGATATGATAACAGCCGGTTTGGCATTTTGAGATGCAGTTCCCATTTTTACAGCGCTTCCTATCTGTACTTTAGACACATCACTCAAATACACCGGCTCTTCGTTATTCATTTTAACCAAAGAACTTCCCAAAGCATCCAAATCGTATGTACGGGCAATTCCGCGTACCATATATTCATTTCCGTATTCACGGACAACTCCTCCTGATGAATTGTAACTGATGGAGGCGCACACAGCCTGGAGTTCATCCATTGTTACCTTATAATACTTCATCAGCATGGGATCGGCCAATACCTGGTATTGTTTGTAATCTCCTCCGATAATTGTCACCTGAGAAACACCTCCTGTAGCTAGAATCACCGGACGAACGGTCCATTCCGCTAAAGTTCGCAAATCCATCATGGATGTAGAATCGGATTGGAGCCCTACAAACAGGATTTCTCCCATAACGCTTGATTGCGGCGCCAATACCGGTTGCACATTTTCAGGCATGGTTTCCGCCAAGGTTACCATCTTCTCGCTGACAATCTGGCGGGCTTTGAAAATATCGGTTCCCCAGTCAAATTCAACCCAGACAAAAGAGTATCCCTGCATGGATGCCGAGCGTACACGCCGTACGTCGGTAGCCCCATTTACAGCCGTTTCAATCGGGAAAGTGATCAATCGTTCCACTTCTTCGGATGCCATACCCTCGGCATCGGTCATAACAACCACCGTGGGTGCAGTCAGGTCGGGAAATACATCAATGTCCATTTTATTCATCGTATAGATTCCCGTAATGACTAATATTATTGCTCCTAACAAGACGTATAACTTGTTATTGAGCGAAAACTGTATGATTTTGTTTAACATAGATCTCGTTAAATTATAAATTATGAATTGAAAAATGAATCATAGTAAATTTTCATTATTCATTTTAGTGTGCGTGTCCGGCATGTGGGTCGAGAGCCCCTGATGTTTCCGCTAATTTAACTGAAATAGCGCCTTTCGTTACTACGTTATCGCTTGAAGTTAATCCGGAAATGATTTCAGTACGTATGTCGTCGCTAACTCCAATTTTCACTTCCCTTTTCTCATATGCTTCCGGAGTTACCTGAACAAATACAAAATAGGAGCCCTGATTCTCTATTATTGCTTCTTTAGGTACACTCAATACAGGGTTTTCCGATTTCGTCTTAATAAAAATCTCTGTAAAACCACCGGAAATGAAACCGGCTTTATTAGCTATCTGGAAAATCACGGGGAGCAGATAATTATTCCCGTTAACAGAACGTCCGAAAGAAAGAAGTTTTCCATTCAGATCCGAAAGAGTGTATGTAACGGCATCATTAGGTTTCCGGATATTTGCCGAAACAATGTAGGGCAGGAGAGAGGCATATCGTGCAGGGACATCGGCCTTCAGTAATAAAGATTTATTTTTTGAAATACTGACAAGAGGTTGTCCGGCTTCCACATATTGTCCATTGGAAACATACAATTGTTTTACAAAACCACCGGTTGTTCCGGAGACCTTTTGCCCTTTTTCCGAGAAATTCCTGTATAAATTATCATAAACGGCTTTAGCCGATTCATATTCATTTTTAACCTGACCCAATTCCTTATCCGATACGATTTTGTTTTTGGCTAATTCCTGCGAACGGTTGTAATCCGTTTCAGCTTTGATGTAGGCACTTCGGGCTTCGATCAAGCGTACATTTACACTGTTATCCGCCATACCGGCTCCGGATACGTAGAACAAGGCTTGTCCCGGGACAACACTTTTGCCTTCCGTTACATTATTTCCGGCAAACATGACAATTCCGGAAGTTCGTGCTGCAACGACAGATTCATCTGTCTGGTCGGAACTAATTCTGGCTGTCGTTTTTATCACTTGTCCGAGAGGTTCAAATACGGGTTTTTCTACCAAAAAATCAATTTTTGACGACTGAACTTTGGTAAATGTAATCGCACCTGTAATTTCAGTACGTTCCTGATCACCGTTATGATCGTGATTGTGTTCTTCTTCTCCTGTGTGTTCATGTTCGTGGGAATCTCCGGAATGCTCATGATTATGGGAATGTTCGTGATCATTCGTTTCATGAGAGGTTTCCGTATGATTATGATCATGATCGTGTGTATGTTTATGACTACAGGAAATAATAAATAAACTATATACTATTAATAGAAAAAATTGTTTTTTCATGATGATGCTTAATAAAATTGTTTTTGATTAAAAAATACAAAATAATAAAACGCTAAGAATCAGAGTCTTAGTTTTTACAGTTTCAGATTTTATACGTTTTAGATTCTCTCTTATCAAGCAACAGGAGGCGCCCGTAAACCGGAAATACGGCTTACGTTAATTGAATGATATGTGATTAAACAGGGTGGCGGATTATCAATTCCTTTTCCTTCATCGGGAATGTAAAATTCATAGTTAAAAGCCAATAGTACAGCCTGTATGAGGTGATTGTTATGATGATGCAGACAAACATCGCAATGATGTTCGTTTTTTTCATTCTGGTTATTCACAAGTAGAACCTGTTCGAAAAGGCAAGATGTACCTTTTTCCGGATGTTCATGTGATGTACAATCGTGATGTCCGGTATTTTTTCCCTGCTCATCATGATTATGCGAACAACAACTTTGTTCGATATGATTTTTGAAGCAAGGTAAATCCTCATGGTGGTGATGAGGGACTACCACATGTATCAGTACAATAGTATTGATAATCAAAGAAAGAAATACGATACCGAAATGCTTCATCAAATGATTAAAAATATAGATATACAAAAGACAAAATTAATATATTTCAACGTAATTTCAAAATAACGTTACAATAAATCTTTTGTTCGACGCATTAAATTTTGCACTTAAAAGCTCTGAAAGAGAGCTGCGGATCGCCTATGGCCAAGGCTGCAAATTAAGGCTGCAAGCCTTTCATAACCCAGCCCAAGGCAACGCCTTGGGTGAAAAATAATGCCATTCCCATGTTATGCCCTGAAAGGGCGACATACAATTATGTTGGGTTTACAACCCGTCGGTGGAATATTTCATATTTTCTCACACCCTGGGTTATGAAAGGCTTGCAGCCTTAATTTGAGACATTGGTCATAGGTGAACCGAGAATATAATGTTATTAATTTCACCGGAATTCACAAAAAAACTATCAAAATATAAAATAATAAGAAATTTTATTAAATTTCATTCGTATTTTTTTATATATTTTAAAAATATTTTCATACTTTTGTAATTAATAACATGTAAAAATTGATAAAAATGAAGAACATTTATATTTTGTTGATAGCCCTAACCCTTTATTATCCCGTAAATTCTTTTGCTTGTACTACTATTATCTTATCCGGCAAGGCAACAAAAGACGGACGTCCGTTGATGTGGAAAAACAGTGATACGGAAAATCTCAACCATAGTTTGATTTATTCGGATACAAACGGTTATCCGTATTTGGGAATCGCACGGAACACTTCAACCAACGAAAATACGGCAAATATTTGGGTTGGAACGAATTCCGAAGGGTTTTCAATAATGAATACTCTTTCTTATAATCTTACCGAACAACAGATTGCTACGAATAACGGTTCGTTGATGCGAAAAGCGTTGTCGGTTTGTAAAAATGTTCCGGATTTTAAAAATTTCCTCGACACTTTGTCCCGGCCGCTGAATGTAGAAGCGAATTTTGGTGTTATCGATGCGGAAGGAAATGCTGCATATTTTGAGACTGATATCAATGGATATCACATGGTGGATGTCAATGACGCGGCTGTGGCTCCCAACGGTTGTTTGGTTTATACCAATTTCTCTTATACCGGTTCTTATGATAAAGGAGAAGGTTATATCCGTTATCAAAGTGCCTGGCGACAGTTATATAAGCAGTTGCCTTCCAAAGATTTCTCTCCTCAGTGGATACTCAATAATTTGTCCCGTTGCTACTATCATTCGCTCTTAGATGTGGATTTTACAGGCAAAGAGGCTATGAATTTATTCGGATCATATATTTATGATACCGACCTGATTGCTCGTAAATCGACGGCAAGCGCTACAGTTATACAAGGGGTGAAAAAAGGGGAAAATCCGGCGTTGACTACCTTATGGACTGCACTCGGATATCCTCCCTGCTCGGTAGCCATGCCGGCCTGGGTAAAAGCCGGGAGGGACAACCCGTCGCTTCTGATGCGGGCGGACGGTCAATACAATTCAAAAATCTGCGATATGTCTTTGGCGTTAAAGGCAACCTTGTACGATGTGGAAAGGGGCCACGGACAGAATTATATTCATTTTTCAAAGGTTTTTAATAAAGACGGAACAGGATATATGCAGCAATTAGCGCCTGTTGAAAACCGGATTTTTGCAATGACCAATCTGTTGATTGATAAATGGCGTAGAGCAGGCCAGCCGGATGTAGCCGAAATAAAAACACTCGGTAAGTCTGTTTGCAGCTTGGTTGAAAGCTCCTGGCCATAAGTCACAGGAATAAAATCTATTAACTCACACTATCACAACCCCCAGCTTCGTATTATGAAAAGATTTTTAATCAATCTATTTATTTTTGTATTATTTTTTAATTGGAATACCTTCGCTCAATTCAAACGGGATGTTTATCTTCATGATATTGAATATTTTATCCCTGAAGGGAACTATTCTTTCAATAAACAGATTCCGCTTCCGGAATCCGTCCTCGGATTTGAAATCGGACAGCAACATGTCGATTGGAATAATGTCCTGGAATATATGAAAGCTTTGGAAGCGGCTTCCGATCGGGTTTCCATCAAGCAATTCGGTCGTACCAACCAGTTCCGTCCTTTTATCCAGGTAACGATCACTTCGGGAAAAAACCGGAAAAATCTGGAAAACATCCGGAAAGAACATCTTAAACTCACTGATACGAATGTTTCCGGTAAACCGGATATTGAAAAAATGCCACTTGTGGTGAATCTGATGTATTCTATCCATGGAAATGAGCCTTCAGGCGTAAACTCTTCCCTTGTTCTGGCTTACTTTTTTACTGCTCTGGAGGGCGCTGAGATTGAGAATCTACTCGATAATGTAATTCTTGTACTCACTCCCGGACTTAATCCCGACGGTATCAACCGGTTTGCCTCCTGGGTTAATTCATCCCGCAGTTTTCCGGATGTAGCCGATCTCAGTTCCCGGGAATTTTCAGAACCCTGGCCCAGTAGCCGTACCAATCATTATTGGGCGGATTGTAACCGCGACTGGTTAATGGCTCAGCATCCCGAAGGACAAAATGCGCTTGATATGTATTTCGAATGGATGGCCAATGTCGTTTGCGATTTCCATGAACAAAGCGGAGATAAAACGTACTATTTCAGTCCCGGACATCCGAAACGGACTCATCCCTTGACCCCGCAACTCAACCAGAATTTGACAAGCAAATTGACAACTTATTGCGCACAGGCGTTAGATAAAATAGGAACGCTCTATTATTCCAAAGAAGGGTATGATGATTATTATTATGGTAAAGGGGCGGCTTACGGCGATATACACGGTTCGGTATGCATTCTTTTTGAACAATTGGCCTCTCGCGGACATTTGCGTCCTACCCGCAACCATGGGGAAATGTCGTTTGCATCGACTGTACGGAATCAGGCTTTTTCCGGTATTTCTGTTGTGCAAGGCGCTTTGGCCATGAAAAAGGAATTACTGGAATACCAATGGAATTATTGTCGCAGCGTGCAGGAAGAAGCTAAGAAAGAACCTGTTCAGGGTTATGTATTCAATGCACGTGGGTCTCATGCTATCGCATATCATTTCATTGAAAACATGAAACGTCATCGGATTGATGTATATCATCTCTCGAAAAAACAATCCGTCAACGGAAATGACTACAATCCGGAAGATTCGTATGTTATTCCGGTCGATCAACAATACCCTTCAATGGTTAAAACCCTGATGGAAAATGTAACCGAATATGCCGACAGTACATTTTACGACATTTCTACCTGGACGTTTCCACACGCTTATAACCTGCAATACGACGAATTGGGAAGCGTTTCTGGATTGTTGGGAGAAAAAATCGACCAACCGGTGTTCGTCAAAGGAAAAGTAAACGGTGGAAAAAGCGCTATTGCATACCTGTTTGAAAATACCCAGTATTATTCGTCCGTTTTGATTACGGAACTCTTGAAGCGTAACCTTATCGTTAAAGTAGGAAGTAAACCTTTCACTTATCCGGACGATAAAAAAACGGTTCGTTTCGGCCACGGAACTTTATTGATACCGGTACAGAGCCAGGTCTTGGATCCGGATGAACTGTATAATTTGATAAATCGTCTCGCGGAAGAATGTGGAGTAGAGGTGTATGCCGTCAAACAAGGCCTTATGGCGGATTACGATTTGGGGTCGCCTTCATTCACCCCGGTTACCCTGCCGAAAGTTGCCGTAATTACCGGTTCCGGAATGGGTATTCCCGAGTCGGGCGAAGTCTGGATGTTGTTAAGTAAGCGCTTCCGTATATCGCCAACATTAATTGAT
>BNXB01000063.1 GCA_025999255.1 Bacteroidia bacterium
CTCCTTAGCCTTTATTCCCAAGGGGACGTTTATGATGGGCAGCCCCGCAAGCGAGCCGAACCGCGGTAGTAATGAAACGCAGCATCCGGTAACTTTGACCAAGGATTTTTATATGAGCAAATATCCGGTTACGAACGCCCAGTATGCGGCGTTTTTGAATGACAAGGGTATAGGCAGTAACGGTACAGGCAACGTAACTTATTATAAGAACAGCTTTAGCAGCACAGTGACGGAATCCCAAACTTTTATTTCTTCCCACTCTCGGGGCGTGACATGGGATGCCGGCAAGTGGGTTGCACAGACCGGTTACGAGAATCATCCTGTAATCAATGTAAGCTGGTTCGGGGCTAAGGCTTTTGCGGATTGGGCGGGCGGTTCGTTGCCGACCGAGGCGCAGTGGGAATATGCCTGCCGCGGCGATTACCCAAATAAGGCTACCGAGGTCAATACCCTGCCTTTCGGTATCGGCACGGGCAGGAAACTGACAGGAGATATGGCTAATTTTATGCAACGTATCCTTACGATTTGGATAATAGCGGCAGCTATAATGATGCCTTGCAAAGCAGCCTCTACAAAGGGGGGACCACCGCCGTTGGCAGTTATCCTGATGCAAACAATTACGGTCTTTACGACATGCACGGTAATGTATTTGAGTGGTGCGGCGACTGGTCCGGAAGTAATTACGGCACCGACCCTGTTACCGACCCTAAGGGTTCTGCTACCGGCTCCACCCGCGTGCTTCGCGGCGGCGGCTGGAACTACAGCGCTCTGAATTGCCGCTCCGCGTATCGCATCAACGACGTTCCCGGCAGCGCTCTCAGCTACCTCGGGTTCCGCGTCGTGTTTGTCCCTTAGTTCATCGTTCCTTGAGCAAGCAAGGGAGCCTGCGGGAGAGCAAGCGAGGGACGAGCGCGGCGTGGACTGCCAGCAGCAGCGCCGATGGTACTACCAACCAATATTGGAAAGACCTGGGCGGCTGGAACAGCGGCAGCCCGACCTATCCGAAGTTGTGGTGGGAGTGATGTAGATTGGGGCGTTCTTTGAGAGGGTGGGTTTGCAGGAAAATTCTGCTACGCCGGAAGGCGTTAAATTTTGATAACCCCGTACAAGCGAAGCGCAGTGCGGGGTATAAGCGATAGCGCAGTGCGGGGTAGATGGCTCCCCCTCTCTCCGCAACCCCGTAGTGGGTTGAAGTTCTTTTGCCATTTGATGGAAAATGGTTAGCAGTTCCAAATGGATGAAAGAATCGGGATATTTTCCCAATTTTAGTGGGTGGGGCGTGAAATACTGTGCATTAACCTATTCCTACAAAGAAAAAGATGTCATCATCAATTACATCAAAAATCAACAAGAACATCATAAAGTAGAAGTTTTTGGCGATGAAATAAATAGATTGCTCAAAGAAAACGGCATTGACGAGGATGAAAAATGGTTTTGGCAAGATGAATAAATTCAACCCACTTCGGGGTTGCGGGGAGGAGGCGCCTTATCCCCCGCACTGCGCTATCGCTTATCCCCCGCACTACGCTTCGCTTGTACGGGGTTATCAAAATTTAACGCCTTCCGGCGTAACAGCCAAAATCAAAAACTGCAGAATACTTGAATGAAGAAAAAGACATACATATTACTCCTGTTTTTCTGTATTTTAGCAGGTTGCGAGAGGAACGGAGACTTGCCGGACGACACTGTACCGGTAAGTTTCCGCCGTACCGTGCTGGTCTATCTCGGCGTGGATAACAACTTTCGCGCCGAAGCCGCACAAAAAATCGAAACACTAACCACAAATTGGAACAAAAACAACGACGGCAATCTGCTTGTCTATTCCGATGCAGGCGGCAATTGTCCACGATTTGGCCATTCGAAACTGCTCTATTTTGCCAAAAAAGTGGGATTTTGTAGGAAAAAGAAATCCCTGAAATCGTTGAATTTCAGGGATTTTCCGTTTTTGAAATCTTTCTAAAGTGGTGCCACCAAGAATCGAACTAGGGACACACGGATTTTCAGTCCGTTGCTCTACCAACTGAGCTATGGCACCAACATATTTTTTCTTTTGCGGTTGCAAAGGTAATAACAATTTCCGAATTTACAACACTTATAGTTAAAAAAAATACATTTCCCGAGAAAATTGTTTAAATTTGCAGCTGTTAAAATATCAAACTATGATTGAGAAAATAAATAAACTGGCAGAAGAGTTAGATACACTGAGGGCTAATACTCAGGAAGAACTGGAAAATCTACGTGTTAAATACCTCAGTAAGAAAGGTGAAATATCCTCCTTGATGAATGATTTCCGGGACGTGGCTGTAGAAGAGAAAAAAGAGTTAGGCAAACTGTTGAATGAACTCAAAGACAAAGCCCAGAATAAAATCAATGAACTTAAAGACCTTTTTGAAAACGTTATTTCCGAAGATAATTCCATCGATTTAACGCGAACGGCATACCCCTATCAGGTTGGAACCAGGCATCCGCTTTCAATTGTTAAAAAAGAAATCTGTGACATATTTGCACGTCTCGGATTCAGCATTGCAGAAGGCCCCGAAATCGAAGATGACTGGCATGTATTTTCTTCGCTGAATTTTGCGGACGATCATCCGGCTCGTGATATGCAGGATACTTTCTTTATCATGCATGGAACCGATATTTTACTGCGTACCCATACCTCTTCCGTTCAAACAAGGGTTATGGAAAAGACCCAACCTCCGATTCGTATCATCTGTCCCGGGAGGGTTTATCGGAATGAAGCCATTTCCTACCGTGCCCACTGTTTTTTTCATCAGGTGGAAGCCCTGTATGTGGACAAAAACGTTTCATTTGCAGACCTGAGGCAAACCTTGATGTTTTTTGCCAAGGAAATGTTCGGACAAGACACTAAAATCCGCCTTCGCCCTTCCTATTTTCCATTTACGGAACCAAGTGCGGAAATGGATATTAGTTGTAACCTTTGCGGAGGAAAGGGGTGCCCATTCTGTAAACATACCGGCTGGGTCGAAATCCTTGGTTGTGGAATGGTACACCCGAATGTCCTCGAAAACTGTGGAATTGATAGTAAAACTTATACCGGATATGCCTTGGGAATGGGTATCGAACGAATAACCAATCTGAAATACCAGGTTAAAGATCTCCGGCTTTTCTCTGAAAACGATATCCGGTTCTTGAATCAATTTAAATCGGCACATTAAAGGGTAAACGGGACACGGCTTTTAGTACACATACCGTATTCCGCTTCACCGACTATATAACATATGACTAAAAAACAACGATACGAAGGAATTATCGCATGGTTTGAACAAAACATGCCCATAGCTAAAAGCGAATTGCATTATCACGATCCGTACCAGTTATTGATTGCTGTAATGCTTTCTGCCCAGTGTACCGACAAACGGGTTAATATGACGACTCCTGCTTTATTTGAAGCATTTCCTGAACCGGAAACACTCGCAGCATCCAATCCGGAAACAGTTTTCAGTTATATAAAAAGTATCTCTTATCCTAATAGCAAGGCAAAACATCTGGTCGAAATGGCCGGAGTCCTTATGAAGGATTTCAATGGTATTGTTCCAAACAACATCGAAGATTTAATGAAATTGCCGGGCGTCGGAAGAAAAACAGCCAATGTCGTCGTTTCAGTTGCATTTGATATTCCTGCAATGCCGGTCGATACTCACGTGTTTCGGGTATCAAACCGGATTGGTCTCACCGATAACTCCAAAACACCTCTTGAAACAGAAAAAGAACTGGTAAAATATATTCCACGGGAAATACTTGGGAAAGCCCATCACTGGCTGATACTGCACGGAAGATACGTTTGCACCGCACGTAAACCGCATTGTGAAAATTGCGGCATCAAAGAATATTGTAAATATTATATATCCCATCCCGTATGAAACAAGCATCTCAATTATCAATTATCAACATAATCTGCCTACTTATTGTACTAAGTACAATATCCTCTTGTAAACAAAAAACAGAGTCAAATTCTTTGAAAAAAACTGAGAATTTGACTATTGGAGCCATGTCATCTATGGATTTCATTCCTATTGCAGTTGCCAAAAAGATGAATTTCTTCGAACAAAACGGAGTCAATATCTCAATAGAAAAATTTTATGCTGCCAACGACCGGGATGCTGCCTTCCAAAGCGGAACCATCGATGGAACAGTAATTGATTACACAGGAGCAATTCTTCAACTGGCGGGAGGAATTCCATTGAAACTTACTTCAGCCTGTAATGCTCCTTTTGCAATTATTTCCTCTCCACAAAGTAATATTGAGTCGATTGAAGATTTAAAAGGGAAAAATATCGGCATATCCAGAAATACCGTTATTGATTTTTGTATTGATATGGCCTTATTGTCCAAAGACCTTTCCGAAGCTGATGTCAAAAAAATAGAAATACAGAAAATTCCATTACGCCTCGAAATGCTGATGAAAGGCGATATCCAGATAACAGCTTTACCGGATCCGTTTATTACCATAGCTACAGGTAATGATTGTCACATCGTTACGGACATGCAACAATTAGGTTATCAGGTAACGGGAATCATATTCAGACAGGATGCAATCGAATCAAAAAAGAATGCAATCAAAGCATTTTATAAATCTTATAATCAAGGAGTTGAATATATCAAAACTCATTCTGTCGAGGATATCAGGGATATTCAAATCAATGAAGCCGGATTTCCCGAAAATACGGTAGAGAAAATAAAACTTCCGGATTATACTCAGGCTCAGGCTCCCACGGAAGAAGACATTCGAATTACGACTCACTGGCTCAAAACAAAAAGATTGATCCCTGAAAATTTTGTTCCATCCATATTAGACAATCAATTTGTCAAATGACGGCTTTCGCTCAAATAAAAAATCTTCATATATCCTTCGGAGACAATCAGATCATCGAAGATTTTAATTTGAGTATCAATCATGGGGAAATATATTCGATCATAGGTCCTTCCGGTTGCGGGAAATCAAGTCTTCTAAAAGCCATTGGCGGCATTATCAAACCGGAACAGGGCGAAATCCTAATCCGGGACGAAAGGCAACAAAATTTTACAATACTTGATCCCCGGTACAACAGTATTGGTTATATTCCTCAACATTATGGGCTGTTGGATTGGTTAAAAGTCAAAGACAATATTTCCATCGGAGAAAAAATTAAAGGTGTATCGAATCCTAACCGGGATGAAATTATCCGGATTCTGGGAATTGAAGATTTACTCAATCGGTTCCCTAAATCCCTGAGCGGAGGACAAAGGCAACGGGTGGCGCTGGCGCGTGCATGGATCCTAAAACCGGATCTCTTGTTGATGGACGAACCTTTCTCAGCCCTTGATACATTTACCGCAGAAACATCGAAAAGATTATTCCTGAATCTTTGGAAACGGCACAAAATAACCACATTTTTTGTAACTCATAATATTCAGGAAGCGGTGGAAATGGGTAAATATATAATCATCTTGTCCGAACGGCCGGCCCGAATTGTAGAAATAATACAGAACCCTCTGTTTGAAAAGGGTTCCGGCCGGACAGAAGACGATTTTTATACCCTGGCAAAAGAAGTCCGGAAAAAACTTCAAAAAGCATGGGAGATAATCATATGAAAAAACGGATGATTGCCTTTCTATACGGTTTGGTTATTTTTCATTTATTCTGGCTCATCGCAGCCCTGATAATGAAACAGAAAGCCTTACCCTCTCCCCTGGAGGTTTACCCGGTTCTTAAAAACGTGTTCGCACACGGAATAGAGACGCATCTTTTTGTAAGCGTCATACGCATTGTTGAAGGACTTCTGATCTCATTACTACTTGGACTACCCATCGGCCTGTGGATGTCCGGATCGCCTAAAATCAATAAATTATTGAGCCCGCTACTTTACCTGACTTATCCGATCCCAAAACTGGCATTGCTACCAATCGTATTCCTGTTACTGGGTATCGGAGAAACAGCTAAAATCACAATGATTGTACTGATTATTATCTTTCAGATTATTATCTCGACAAGAGATGCGGCAATCAATATCCCTCATGAGAATTATCATGTGCTATCCTCTCTCGGAGCCAATAAATGGAAGAAACTCCGATGGATCACATTACCGGCAATCATTCCCGATTTACTTACGGCCATACGGATCTCAACCGGGACGGCGATTTCGGTATTATTCTTCACGGAAACCTACGGAACCAACAAAGGAATGGGATTTTATATTGTCGATTCCTGGATGAGAATCTCTTACGTGGAAATGTACGCCGGAATACTGGTACTCTCTTTCCTCGGATTCCTGCTATTTCTCCTGATCGACACACTGGAAGAACAATGTTGTAAATGGAAGTCAAAATCTGGAGATGGAAAAGAATAAGTTTACAAAAATTTTCAAATCGGAATTTATCCGTAACAGTACAGTCCTTTTGAGTGGAAATATTGCAGGACAAGCTATTGCCCTGCTAACGATGCCGGTATTATCCCGTTTATACACGAAGGACGATTTTGGAGTATTTGCCCTATTTACAAGTCTGTGCGGTATTTTGGTTATCTTAGGAACCGGAAAATACGAAGAAGCTTTTGTCATGACTTCCAACCGGAAAGAATCATCCGCCCTGTTAAACTTTTCATTACGGTTGCTGATTCCCTTTTGCCTGCTTATTTTCTTAGTCTTAGTACTATTCGGTTCTCCCTGCTTGTCGTTCTTCAATATGGAAGCCCTTATAGATTATTGGTACTGGATTCCTTTATATTTGCTTTTCTCCGGTTTTTTTATTCTGGTGACTTATGTAGCAAACCGGGAAAAAAGGTATAAAACAATTGCTTCCGCTAATTTATCGACCAATGGATTGACATCGGCGCTGAAAATTACATTCAAATTCTTTGTAACAGGAACAACCGGACTTATCTCGGGACAAGCTATCGGACAATTCTTATCCTGTTTTTCATTCTGCAAGCTGAAACAGATACTCCAAGACTCTATTCACCTTAATTGGCAGGAATCAAAAAAAGCAGGTAAAAAATTTCAGGATTTTCCCAGATTCGCGATGCCCCGGAGTTTTATTGATTCATTTTCCGTAAATCTGCCTTTTTTCTTGCTAACGGGTATTTTCGGAGAAGCCCGGTTGGGACTTTTCTTCATGGCTTTCACCATTGCATTCCGGCCTGTCAACCTGGTATCCAATTCAATTTATCAGGTTTTATATGAGAATGTAGCCAGACAAAAGGAAAACTCAAAGAAAATATCTTCGGAAATCAATCAATATCAAAAATATTGCCTGTTGCTGGCCTTACCTCTCTTTGCTATTGTGTTTGTTTTCTCCGGATGGCTTTTCAAAACCATTTTCGGAGTACAATGGGAAGAGTCCGGAAGATATTTCCAATACATCCTTCCCTGGATATTTATGCTTTTGCTTACATCTCCTCTGGGATTCTTACCTATTATATTCCACAAACAAAAACAATACATGTACCTGGGAATTATCTACTTCCTTTGTAGATTGGCAACACTGGGCGCCGGTATTTATCTCAAAGATTTCAACCTGGCTGTCTTGTTATTCTGTACGACAGGACTGGCTTTCTCCCTGGCAATTCAACTATGGTACCGTATCCTGATAAATAATTACGAGAAAAGATTGAATCATGATTTAACCGAAAATCACTAACTTTGCAAAAAATGCACATTATTGGTTTACTATTTTTACCCACAAAAATTTGAAAGTAAAAAGTGATTCGAAAAGTCAGGCAATATATCAGGAAAAACAATATGCTATCCGGTGAATCCACTGTGATTGCAGGACTCAGCGGGGGCGCCGATTCCGTAGTATTGTTACATATCCTTCATACGTTGGGATACCAATGTATTGCCGCTCATTGTAACTTTCACCTGAGAGGGAAAGAATCCGACCGGGATGAAGAATTTTCCACCCGTTTTTCCACTTCACTCGGAATTCCTTTTTATAAAACGGACTTCGATACTGTTTCCTACGCTGAAAAGGGTAAAATTTCCATTGAAATGGCAGCAAGAGAATTACGTTACAAATGGTTCGAAATACTCCGGGAAAAAGAAAATGCCGGTACAATTGCTGTTGCCCATCACCAAGACGACAGTATCGAAACATTACTCATCAACCTGATTCGGGGAACAGGACTTAAAGGTTTAACCGGTATCAAACCGGTAAACGGGAATATTAT
>BNXB01000064.1 GCA_025999255.1 Bacteroidia bacterium
CACAAATCCCTTCATTCATGCAGAATGAACGGATGCTTAACCCTGAGGAAACATAACGAGAATGAAGCTCCGAAAATTGTTGGTCTGTTAACATATGCTTTTTTATATGCAAAAATACCGGAGAAAATTGGTTAGAAAAAGACGCGATTCAGCGGATGGTTACTCTTTTTCTGCATCGTACTATTTTATTATTTCAGCAATCACTTGAAATACACACTGTGCTCCTTCGGGTGTCGCCTAACGCTTCGCAGGCTTTGCGAAGGGTTTTGCTTTCGCAAAACCTGCAGATGTAACGAAATCCCGAAGGGATTTCGTTACATCGTGTTGGCGGCTTGGCGCAGTGGCGGGCTCACTGAGGCTCGTGCGGGAACGAAACTTTCAAAATCGCACTGTCGTTTGCGCGGGTTGTACCCGCCATTGTGCCAAACCGCTTGTTAACTGCCGTTGGGTTCATTGTTATACCGTCTTTTTTATTGTTGTCATAAATGATTCTTCAATTAAATTTTCGCTGGGGATTTCCGAAAAAGCCAACGGTATCAATTCATTTTGATAGGTTGAACGCAAATTTATCCACAAATTTGGGAAATCGGTTATCAATGGCGAATCTTTAACTGTCTTTGTCTGCCAATCTTGTGGTTCGTCAAATTCTTGTTGGTCGTGAACTAGCAATTCGGACAAATCACTTTGAAATTCAGAGGATTGTAAATATTTTGCACATTCTTCGTCTTTTGCCAAATAGTACAAATCGTAGAAATGGCGAATTTTCTTTGCCAATTCTTTTGACGGATTTTCAGCAAATGAAAAACGAATAAGCGACACCAATTTTTCAAGCATTGTTCGGCGTTTATCCAAAATATTTAATGCAAATTGTTGTAAGCCGTATTCTTGTATTACTTCCGCTTGATTAGTCGCAGTTAGAAATTCGGCAATAAACGAAGTGATTTTTTGTTCTACAAAAGGGTAAGGATTTGCAAATGAGTTAATTTCGACAATGATACGCTTTTGAATATTGTTTACGAGGCGACTATTGATATTGCTTGGATATTGAAAAAGTGATTTGCGATAAACCGAACCTTTGCGAGTTACGCCCGGCTCTTCAATTTCTGTCAAGTCGGAGGTAATGGCTTTCTCAATTTTTCGGATTTTGGTTTTCAGAGCGTTGCCTGTCAATTGTTCGTCAAGTAAGGCAATGTCAATATCTTCCGAAAAGCGATTGATTAAACGATACCCTTTCGTGAGTGAAGTTCCTCCTTTGAAAACTACACTGTTTGCGTGCGAAGATTGCGACAAATTGTTGAGAATAAGCGTAATCCAATAATCCTTTTCAATAAATTCAGGCAGAATACTGAAATGCGTTGCTGTTAGACGAATCAGTTCGTTAAAATCCTGTATGTTAGTGTGTAATCTCATTGAATGTGCCATTTTTTTTGCGTTGGTAAAATCGTGTCGGATATTCCAAGTTTATAAACCGTTATCGGATTTAATTTTTTGAATAACAATGTCGTATCTTCCTGTGGATTAACCACTTCAAGTATTGCTCCCAAAAGTGCGATTGCTTGCGGCGTATATTTTAATGCCAATTTTTTAATTTTTGATATTTCTTGTTCATCAAGTTTTTCTATCAGATATATCAAACGCTGACATGCATTATCGGGCGTGGTATCGGGAATGTTTTTAAAAAACCGCAAACAGTCGAGCAACCTCAGTAGCGGAATATTTTCTTTTGTAATTGTATTTTCCTGCCGTATGAAACGGATGCGATAGATACCTCTAACAATGGTTTTTTTCTCTTTCCGCATTCCAATTTCCAAAATAGCGGATACTTGCGTAGTAAGAGCAAAATCGTTAAAGGCAGAATATCCGGTAATATAGCCGATTAATTTGCCGTCTTTTTGAAGTAAATCTTTTACAATTTGATAAGTGTCGGGTGGCAATTCGCCAAATCTGCTCATTTGTGGTTTGTAAAATCTGCCTTTCGACAATTTACGCAAATAACCTGTCGCAACAAAATAATTGAGTATTTTGCTGACGATTTTAGGATTATCTACCGTCATTGGAAAATCATCAATGGTAAAAATATATCCCACCGCGAATTTATCTATTATACTTTTAATTACATCTGTCATTTATAAATTATTTTTAGAGTTTATACGGGTATAAACTCGCAAATCGCAACTCTTTCGGTGGCGAACTCGGATTGAACGCTACTTATGAATATTTTTATTGGTTTCATATCTGCTAATTTACTGCTAAATTTTTATTCTTGCAAATCACAAAACAAATTTCGGTTGATTTTATCGTCTATTCGGATTTTGAATTGGACGGTGGTGGTTTCACTTTGAGCGATTATTTGTTTTAATTGGGATGGTGTCATAAACCTTTTTCGTCTGTTTCTAATTTTGTTATATCCACCTCAATATTTTTAATTTCCTCATGAAGTTTTTTATATTCCTTAATATTAAAATTGAACATAGAGTGCACTTCTTCAATATATTCTCCTTTCTTTATTTTGAAAAACTTAAATGGATTTAAATCCTTTCCAAAAATAGCTGGGTATAAGTATGATGCAATTATGCCAAAACCACCAAGAAAAAATGTAATTGGTTCCATAGTATTCCACCCTATCTTGTATGTTAGAATTGCTAATAATAGGAAATAACCCACTATGATAAGAATAAATCTTATTACAAAATAATTGTATTTTTTTTCTGCTTGTTTATCAAAAGGAGTTAACAATTTTGTCTTATCATCAAAATCTTTTCTCTTTGCTTCAAGTATTCCCTTTTTAAGTTTAATCTCTTTTTCTATTTTTACTCGCTCTATTTCTTTAGCCTTTTCACCTATTTCTTTCTGTTTATTAGATTCTATTCTTTCAATTCTACTTTTATAATCAATTTCCTTTTGGCTAAAATCAGAAGAAACGGTCTCTATTTGTTCTTTATGTTTCTCTTGTTCTTTTGCAATAGCATCTCTTTTTTCCTTTTCTACATCTGCAAGTTTCTTTTCAACAGAATTTTTATCATTTCTTAAAGCTTCAAATGCCTTATCTAATTCTCCTCGAATAAATTCCTCTTCTTTATTTTCTTTTTCACTTGCTATAAACTCTTTATAAAACAGTTCTTGTTTAATTATTGAGAGAATTAAATTCGGGTCATCAATTCCTAATTTTTTGAAATAAGTCATTGAACGCTGCAAGGCTTCGGATTGTATAGGTAATGCAGTATTATCAATTGTGTTTACTGTAATAGATGTTATAAATGCCTTTTTATAATCATCTGTTATCATTGGAATAAATGGGCGAATTTTTCTTAAGAAAATCGATGGTAAGATAAAATTGGATGCCGGAGTTTCTTGATTTATTCCTTTTTTACCATTAGCATATCTATCAAAATCTATTAATCCTTTATCTAATGTGAGGCAGATAAAATCAATGTCATTTATTTTATTTTTCTTTTTCCTCAAAGAAATAATGGCTTCCCGTAAATATATATCGTGTTCCAATTTTTTATCATCCTTCATTGGTATTTCGCTCATGCCATTTTGTATCCTAACGTCATTTTTTATATTATGGAAATCATAGTATTCTTGAAATTTTGCATTAATAAAAGTAGCATCTTCAAGTTGAGGAAATTGATAATTATAAATTTCGATATTTTTTGATTTTAATATTTGATTCCCAAATTTAATTTTATCTGTAGGATGTGGTGTTTCAGGGTCTATTAATTTCCTTTCGTAATAATTTTTGGCAAAAGAGGTTAATTGTTCCGAATCAAGTAATGATTTAATCTGATTATGGCTTAATTTCTCTGTAATAATATTTCTTTCAAAATCACTTTTTTTATTTTGTAATTCTAATAACGTCTTTTTAATAAATACTAATCGGCAATCTATTTTATTGTTGGAAATTAATTTTGTGATTTGATGACAATTTTCATTTTGACGATGAGAATGTAAGTCTAAAATTGAATACATAAAATTAGTATCAACCAAAATAACCAACCCATTAAGTTTTAAATCTTGAAATCTATCAAATTCTTGAGCAGGAATACCTAATGAGAAGAAATACTCTGCTTTTATTGCGATATTGTCAAGATAATCTAATTCTGCTTTTGTTAAAGTATCAGGGTAATTTAAAATCAAAAGTTCAAAAACTTTTTTTTGATTAGAGTTTTGTAGTTTATTTAATTTATTTTTCCACAATGAAGAATTAGAATCGTCATTGTTGTCAAATGGCAAAAAATATTGAATGGCTTTACGTCCAAATTCCAAAAAACATTCATAAATATATTCATTAAACGTTGTTATAATTTCTGTTATTTCATTTGGTGTAAATGAAATTTTATAGGCTTCAATTTGCGCTTTTATTCTCTCATTCCTCTTGTTTTCCGTATCATTATTTTGCACTACATTTCTTACAATACTTTCTTTACATTCTTGAGAGATATAGTATTTATCATTGATATCTTTTATTATCGCTCTGTCTGTTACTAATTGCAATAATGTTTCTTTAGTTTCATAATTATCTATCTCAAGACGAAATTCAGATTTTATAAAATCATCTATTTCTTGAATAGTCATAGGCGTATCAAGAGTAAACAAAACATTTTCTATTAATGTTTGTTGCATTTTTTCTCTACTATTTGTTGTACACAAATAAAGATTTTTAATAATATTATCTATATTATTCATAATATTGAAATTTTAATTTACAATTTGTTCTATTTAATCTAAAACTTTCCCCGTCTTCTATTCCTACAACTCCCTGCACAACAATAAGTTTGTATTTGTCTCATTTCTTGCCATATTGATATTCTCATTTTCTGCAAAGATACAACTTTTTTGTGAGTTTTTACCCGCAAAAACTTTTTTTTATTTTTTCTTATGTCATTTTCAAGTTTTCACTGTCGCTGTGGTACGCACCAATGGCAGTTAACGCTTCGCAGGCTTTGCGAAGGGTTTTGCTTTCGCAAAACCTGCAGATGTACGAAGTCCCGTAGGGCTTCGTACATTCGCAAAGCCTGCGAAGCGATGTAACGAAATCCCTTTGGGCTTTCGTTACATCGTGTTGGCGGCTTGGCGTTCGGGCGGGAATTTCGGCACGAAATTTCCGTTTAGAACGTCAGCCCGCCTGACGCCAAACCCTTGTTACAGGCAGGCATTATTTCTGTCCGAATAGTTTTTGATGCCATTTTAAGTTTCGTAGTCGTTCAATTTCTTGTTCGTTGCTTTTTATTGTCGTTTCTAATTTTGAAATTGTAGCTTTATTTCCTTGAATTGTTTTTTGATGTTGCTGTATTATCTTTTCTGCGTTTGCTTTTTCCGTTGTCAAGGTTGAAATATCAGATTTTAGTTTTTCACTTTGCTTTTCAAGGTCTTTGGTTTTGTCAAGCAAAAGTTTAATCGCTTTGTTTTGGTCGTTGATTTTTGTCTGCTGACTTAATTTTTCACTTTCTAATTCTGAAATAGAAACTTGCAATTCTTCATTTTCTTGCGTTTTTGTTACAAGTTCGTTTAATGTGTCAATATGTTTTTGTCTGAACGAACCAAGTCTATTGGCTGTTGCGACAAAATACTTTTTGAACAAGTCGGTTTCAATGTCATTTCTAAATTTGATTGCTTTTACAAAATTGTCGTATGCTTCTGTGAAGTTTAATGATTTAATTTCTTCACGAACTTTTTTGTAATAAAAATCTGCTTTGCCTGAATTTAACTCTTGAACTATTAAAGTGCTTGGCGTTTCGTTTTGTGCAAATTGCAAAACTTGTGGGTCGGTTTTAATTGCTTTGTTCTCAATTTTTGTTTTGAGAACTAACCCATTAAAAGAAGTGCATCTACTTAATGCAACGTAAACCTGTCCCGAAGTAAATGCTGCTCCCAAGTCCGCAATTACTTTTTCAAATGTCAAACCTTGACTTTTGTGAACCGTAATTGCCCAAGCAAGTTTTATTGGAAATTGCGTAAAAGTTCCAATTATTTCTTCTTCAATTTTTTTCTCTTTCTCGTTCCAAGTATATTTTATGTTGTTCCAAACTTGTTTTTCAACGGTAATTTCGTTGTCTTCTGAAATTTCTGCTGTTATTTGGTTGTCTTCTATTTTACTGATTTTTGCAATCTTTCCGTTGTAATATCTTTTTGCTTTGTCGTTTTTGATAAACATAATTTGAGCACCTTCCTTTAACTGCAAAACGTTATCAGTAGTCATAATATTTTCTGGGAAAACTCCGCTAACAGTTGCTTCAAAAAGTTTTAATTCTGTTTGTAGTTCAGCAAGTTTTGTAAGGTTTGTGCTATCAACTAACTTGTTATGTGTCGCAAGTGTAATGTAATTAGCGTGTCCGTTTGGCGAAAAAGTTGGATTATATTTTGAGTTGAGCAAATTCAGTTCGTTTGCAGTAACTTGGTTTACACGAACTCGGTTTAGTAAGTCAATAAATTCTTGCTCGTTTTGTCGGTAAATCTTTTTCAGTTCAATGTAAACAGGTTTGTTTTGCTCAATTACTTTTGAACTAAAAAAGAAAGGACTTTTATAGTAAGGTTGTAATAAATTCCATTGCTCAAAGTCTGCATTCGGTGGCAACTGAAATGTGTCGCCAATCAAAATTACTTGCACTCCGCCAAATGGTTCGCTTTCCCTACGTCTGAATACTCTTAGTAATCTGTCAACTACGTCAAGCAAGTCGCAACGAACCATTGAAATTTCGTCAATAACCAAAAGTTCCAATCCTCTGATTATTTCAAGTCGTTCCTTGAAATATTTAAAGTGGTCGTAAATAGTGCTTCTGTCTGCATCACTTTCATCTGCTCGTGTTCTTAACCGTTTGTCATTTGGAACGTAAATACTTGGTTTTATCTGAAAGAACGAATGAATTGTTTGTCCACCTGCATTGATTGCAGCTACACCTGTCGGTGCAAGAATTACTGTATTCTTTGTCGTGGTTTCACGAAGATATTTTAGAAAAGTTGTTTTCCCTGTTCCTGCTTTTCCTGTCAGATAAACAAGTCTATCGGTATGCTTAACAAAGTCTGACGCATAGTTGAACTCTACGTTTGTTTCGTCTAATGTGATGTTGTCTATTACTGTCGCCATTGTTCAATTTATGCTGTATTGCTTTTATTTTTTATTCGGTTTCTTATTGCTAAAAAAAATAAGAATATCACGCCACTAACCAATATTGCTGATATGAGATACCCTAATATTGTACCCCATTTAATTAGATAGAAAATTCCTACGCAAATCCCAATAAATACAAGTGCAAGAATAGTAATAGCAATAAAAGCAATCATTCTTTCTTCCTTTTTCTTCTTTGCTTCTTTTGCGGGTCGTTCTCTTTTCTCTTGCTCTCTTTGTTTCAATCTTTCTTGATATTCTGCTTCATTATCAACTTCGTATTGATTTGCCAATATTCCGTTTTCAATAACAAGGAATAAATCACTATCATAAAGAGAAGCATATCCCATATGAACGTATTCCAACATTTCTCCCTGCGGTATTCTTATTTCCCCATTAAACCAATTTGCAAAGACTTGTTTTTGACCCGGAAATAAATAATTTAATCCAACTTTTCTATATCCTTCGATGTATGCTTTAAGTACAATTAAGTACAACTTATTGTCTTTAATCTCCCATTGTCCGTAGTATCCACGCCAACAAGCTGTTGAAGGCGAAATAAATTTTATGTCATTTCTATTTTGTAAGCCCCCGAAGAAGTACATCTTTTCTGCTCGATAATAAAGTCAGACCTTTGTGTCCTAAAACACATTGTTATGAGCAAAGAAGAATTTATTGTGATCTTAGAGCGTCAACAATCCAGTGGACTAAGCATCAAAGATTTTTGTTTGAATGAATCTTACACAGCATCGAGTTTCCACTATTGGAAGTCAAAATTTGGGATGTGCCGTCCTTACCATTCACA
>BNXB01000065.1 GCA_025999255.1 Bacteroidia bacterium
CCGGAAATCATAACCATCGTAGAGAAATTTATAAATACAATTTCCGGTAATTGCAAAAAAAAGATTTTCACGCAGGGTAACAATGTTTTTCAGAGAATGGATTCCTTCAAAGCACTGATTTATTTTTTCATATTCCACGATCTTGTCTTGCAGATCGTTATAAACATAAAATTTATCGTTTCCGAAGAAAATGACCCGTCCTCCCAGTTTGAATATTTTCATTTGATATGGGAATCCATCGTTTTGATCGCCGCCGTATGAACCCAGGTAAGAGATACTGTCTATTCCGTTCAACCGGCAACGATATATTCCTTTTTGTGCATGTCCGAGCCAGATATTACCGAGATGATCGGATTCGATCGAAATAACCGGTTCGGGAATTTTAAATGCATACCGGACTTCATAATTTTTTGATATGATCTTTGCTGAGAAATAAGTACTCAGGAAAAAATACCGTTCATTTTTATATTCAAAGTCAGTGATTTTGTAAATGCCTGTATTAGAAGGAGGGGGTGATATTACGTTCAGGTTCTTATCGATGATCTTCAGTCCGTAGTTATGTCCGCAAATCAATACATTTCCCTCATTTTTAATATCCCAGATTTGCCCTTGCGTTTGATTGACCATTTTGAGTTGAGATAAGGCTCCCGCCTGGTCGAGCTGATTCCGGGGGAGGTAAAATACCCCTTGGTTGGTACCTAAGAAAAGTTTATCGTCGAAGAAGGCTGCAGAATAAATCGCTCCGATTTTTCCAGAAGGATCGATATGGCAATCCATCCCTCTTAAGTACTGAATGTAACTGATTCCCCTATCTAACGCAGCCCATATATTTCCGCTGCTATCTTCGAATAGAGATAGTAAGGTGTTGTTTTGCAATGAATTATCCGTGGAAAAATGATTAACTATTTCACCGGATTCATTGAATTCATATATCCCATTCAGAATAGTACCTATAAAATAATTACCGTTTTTCTTTAAAATACCACAGTTGATTTCATATTGTTTTCCTGTTGCAGAGATGGGAGTATCCCATTTCAGAAAATGAACACCGTCGTAAATATAGAAACCCATTGTGGAAGTTCCTATAAGATGCCGGTTATTGGAAAGCGGAAAGATGACCCGGACTTCCGTCGATGCAAAAACCGAACTTTCTGGAATTTCTTTTAAACCGTCTTTTTTTAGACGGAACAAACCGTTTCGTATTTTCTGAACCCACAATTCATCATATATCTTCATCAGGAAAATGATATTGCTTTTATCCGTATTGAAGACCTTTATTTTCTTGTTGTTGTCGCATGTATAAATGTGGTTGAACGATTGGAAATAAACCAGGCTATCCGTGACCCATATTCGCCATATGTCGTCGTTATGAATATTATCTTTTTCCAAATCTTTACTCAGGGAAGTATAAATGAGATTTCCCGAAAGATCGCGCTTCCAAACGCCGAATTCTTCATAGCCTCCGGTATAAACCGAATTGTCCGGAGAAACGGTAACCGCCCGGATCACTTCAACTTTTGGTAAGGAATACAATTTCCACCGGATTCCGTCGAATTCCAGTAATCCCTTGTCATTCCCGAAATACATAATACCTGACGAATCCTGACTAACAGACCAGTTTTTATTGGCAGCATGATACTCATTCCGGTAAAAATTAATTATATTAGGTTTACCGGCAGACACCGGAATTAACAAAAAGAAAGTAAAAAAAAGAATACCGAAAAGAATCCGGACAATAAATACTTTCTCTATGAATTCCGGTTTGCTATTTGATGGCATATTGTTTATTGTCATTTTCACCTACCGCATTCATGAATGTCTTAAATTTGTCGTATTCTTCAGGTACATTGACCCAAATCTTTAAAGAACCGGAGGTTCCTGTACATAATACAATATCTCTTATTGTTTTTTATTTTCTTCCGGTTCGGTAATAGCCTGGTTTTCTGATTTTTGTTGTTCTAATATTTCCTGAGACCGGGACAACCATTTACGTTTACCGAATATTTTTTCGAGGTCGTCGGAATAGATGACTTCTTTTTCAAGCAGGAAACTTGTCAGCTGATGATGTTGTCCGGCATGTTCCGACAATAATTGTTTTGCGCGATCATACTGTTCCCCAATAATACGTTTTATTTCTTCATCGATCATCTGTGCCGTTTCATCGCTGTATGGCTTTGTAAAACCCCAATCCTGTCCGGTTGCATCGTAGTAGTTGAGGTTCGGAAGTTTTTGGCTCATACCGAAATAAACCACCATAGCATGTGCCTGCTTGGTTACACGTTCCAGGTCGTTGGATGCTCCCGTGGAAACTTTACCTACAAACAGTTCTTCGGCGGCGCGGCCTCCCAATGTGGCGCACATTTCGTCCTGCAATTGTTCGTAAGTTGTAATCTGGCGTTCTTCCGGAAGGTACCATGCTGCTCCCAAAGCCTTTCCCCGGGGGACAATAGTCACTTTTACCAGTGGATTGGCATGTTCGAGCAACCAGCTTAAAGTGGCGTGTCCGGCTTCATGTAAAGCAATGGTCCGGCGTTCTTCGGCTGTCGTAATCTTCGATTTCTTTTCCAAACCGCCGACAATCCGGTCAACCGCATTCATGAAATCTTCTTTCTGAACGAATTCCTTACCGTTACGGGCTGCAATCAAAGCGGCTTCATTACATACATTGGCAATATCCGCTCCGGAAAAACCGGGTGTTTGACGGGCTAGAAATTCGGTATCGACGGAAGAATCGATTTTGATATTCCGCAGGTGGACAATGAAAATTTCTTTCCGATCGTTTAATTCCGGAAGATCCACATTGATTTGACGATCGAAACGACCGGCGCGTAACAAAGCTTTATCCAGGATATCGGCGCGGTTGGTTGCCGCAAGGATAATCACCCCGCTGTTGGAACCAAAACCGTCCATTTCAGTGAGGAGTTGGTTGAGCGTATTTTCCCGTTCATCATTGGAACCCATATTCGGATTCCGTCCGCGGGCGCGACCTACGGCATCGATTTCGTCGATAAATACGATACATGGAGACTTTTCTTTGGCCTGACGGAATAAATCTCTCACACGTGAGGCTCCTACACCCACGAACATTTCCACAAAATCGGAACCGGATAGAGAGAAAAACGGAACATCCGCTTCACCGGCTACTGCTTTGGCCAGTAAAGTTTTTCCTGTTCCGGGAGGCCCGACAAGTAGAGCGCCTTTAGGAATTTTACCTCCAAGATCGGTGTATTTCGATGGATTTTTAAGGAAATCCACAATTTCTTCCACTTCCTGTTTAGCTTCCGATAAACCGGCTACATCCTTGAAAGTTATCTTTTTAGCTTGCATTGACTTGTCGTAGATTTGTGCGCGTGCACGGCCTACGTTAAAAATTCCTCCGCCTCCACCTCCCGACATACGGCGCATCATGAAAATCCAGATAAAAATAAATAAAACAAACGGAAGTATATTTAACAGGATATTCCAGATCACATCATGATCTTCATCGTATTTTACTTCCGAATTGACTCCATTTTCCGATACGATTTTATCATAAAAATCCGAAAACTTATCCGGAGAAGGAATCATAACGGTAATAGTGGGTTCAGCTTGTTTTTGTCCGAAAAAATAATTATTTTTAATTTTCGCGGTATCCTCTTTGAGGACAGAGGCCACATGTTCCTTGCGAAGTGTAGCTATTACAATATTTTTCCGGTTATAGACAATCATTTTGCTGAAATAATTGTCTTTTGCTATTTTCTGAAACTCGGTCCAGCCTATTTCTTTACTGGAGGAGTTGTTGTTGTTAGTGAAAAAAATAGCCAGCAACATGATAACAATCAATGCATACATCCAGTTCATATTGAACTTGAACTTTGAATTCTTGTCATCAGGTCCACTCGCAGGTAGCTGCGACTTATTGTTTTTATAGTTATTGTCAGCCATAATCAATGATTAATACATGTCCTGTATTGTTTTTATTTTAGCGTCTGCCCACAGATTTTCCAGGTTATAATATTCCCTCATTTCAGGCAGGAAAATATGAACGATAACCGTGCCGTAATCCATAGCGACCCATTGTGCTTCTCTCATTCCGATTGCACCCAGAGGTTTTTCTCTCAAGTCGTCGGAAACTTTGTCCCAGACGGAATCGGAGAGGGCTGAAACTTGCGTGGGGGAATTTCCTTCACAAATGATAAAATAGGTACAAATGGAACCATCCAGTTCGGAAAGGTCTATTGTAGTGATGTTATGACCTTTTTTATCCTGAAGGCTCTCAATAATCTTGTTTACCAGTAGATTTGTTTCTTTTTCTTTACTCATTTACATTTTATTACAATAAGTTTTTTGGGGATACAAAGATAATTTGTTTTTTTGTTAATACAATGTTCTTTACTCAAAAACAAACAAATCCACATCTTATGAATTAATTAGTTGTAACACATTTACGTCTTCAAAACAATCTTTGCATTTCAGCCATTGGTTAAGACATCCTGTTTGTTGATATCCGCAGTTAATGAACAATTTCATGCTGTCGGTATTACTTTTGGGAACATAAGCATAAAGTTGTTTTAAAAGGAGAAAATCA
Organism: Bacteroidia bacterium; assembly: GCA_025999255.1. Classification (GTDB taxonomy): domain Bacteria; phylum Bacteroidota; class Bacteroidia; order Bacteroidales; family Azobacteroidaceae; genus BNXB01. Next base: position 4,568 of record BNXB01000065.1, read on the forward strand.
AACGCATATTTTTTAAGTAAATTCAGTACCTGGGCGCCGAAACCTTTTCTTCTGTAGCGGGAATCCAGCAGGATACCTACTCCGGCTCTCAGATTCATTGGGTCGAAATCGTATAAATCGATAGTTCCGATAGGCATGTTATTTTCTTTCAATATCACCATCAGCCGGAGTTGACGGGATTGGAAAATATCATGGCGAGATTCGGAGATGTATTCCCTCAATGCAAATTTCGAGTATGGAGCAAGCGTAGTTCCGTACCCCCATAAGTCGGATTCATTTTCCCAACGGTAAAGAACATCCAAATCTTCGGGTTCCAAAGCCCTGAGCTTAATTGAATTGTTTTCCAGCAGAACCATATTCTTCGATGTTTTGATCTGTCAATACGATGTCGGATGTAATCATGATCCGGCTTTCGGGATAATAAATCCAGAAACGGTTTTTCTTGTTTTTTGACGAATCCATGCAAGATATAATTTCTCCGAATGTTTTTTCCTGTATATTGAATATAACATCTTTTTCAGAAATATGGTTGCCGTTATCGCTTTCTTTTTTTCTATTACGACTGTGCCTGGTCATCCATTTTCTGCTTTTTATGATTAATCTTCTGATGGCAGATATTCCTCCCGTCAGGTAAATACCGCAATAAACCAGATAACTGTAATACCAATTATAATGGGGATAATGCTTTTTGAAAAAAATCAACATGGCTTCGTAAAATATTTTCACATATTTTAAATCTTTTTTAGTGCTTTCTCCTTTGTAATGGATGATTTTTTCCGGTATGTAATAATTTTTGTATCCCGACAATGTGATGCGATAGGACAGGTCGATGTCTTCTCCATACATGAAAAAAGCTTCGTCTAATAAACCCGTTTTTTCGAGTGTTTTTCGTCTCAGAAGCATGAATGCTCCGGCCAATACATCGACCTCATGTACTTCATTTTCGTCCAGGTATCTCAAGTAATATTTTGCAAAAATACGGGAATGAGGAAATAGTTTGGTAATTCTACTCATTTTGCAAAAGGAATTCCAAGGAGAAGGAAATCCTCGTTTTGACTCAGGTAGGAATGTTCCGTATCCATCGATCATCTTGACTCCCAACCCCCCTCCTTCAGGGTGTTCATCCATAAATCGACAGACATTCTCAAAAGTATCTTCTGCTACTACCGTATCCGGATTTAATAACAAAATGTATTCACCTTCCGACAATTCAATAGCTTGGTTATTTGCTTTTGAAAAACCCGGATTATCTTCGTTTTCGATAAATATAACTCCGGGAAATTTAGGTTTGAGATACCCGATAGAGTCGTCTGAAGAATGGTTATCTACCACAAAAATTTCGGCTTCCATGTTTTTTGTGGCTTCAAGTACCGAGAGAAGACATTGCTCAACATAATACCTGACATTGTAATTGACAATAACGACAGACAGTTTCATACGTCTTTCTTTCCGGCTTTATCCAATGCTTCTCCTAAACGGAGAAAAAAATTCTTTTTTACGGGTCTTTGATTTGCTTCACCTTGTTTTAATAATTCGTTGAAATCGGATAAACCACGTCCTCCGGTACAAATCAGATTGTAAATGATACTCCAGTCAGGCAGTCCTCCTAAATTTCTGTCGTCGATAAATAGATCAACATCCAGTTTTCTGGGCCGGGAGAATGGTTCTTCATCCGGATTATTTTTGTTTACGGCATAAAATTCCAGTCCTTTTTCTCTGCAATAATTTACGGCGTCTTCAAGGTATTCCCCTTCCCGGACAGTCCATAAAATCAGTTTATGCTCTCCGGTTTCCTGTGTTTTTTTTAACGCTTCGATTGCAAAAGGAATGGGTTTTCCTATGTATGGATAGTCGTGTTCTACAATGGTTCCGTCAAAATCTACTGCAATCACCATAATAAGTTATAAGTTTTAAGTGATAGGCCTTAAAAAACCTATTTACTTTAAGTTCTGAATGAATCGTTGAATTCCGTCCTGTTTACTATTGATCGGCCGAGGGTAATTTCGTCCGTATATTCGATTTCGTCTCCTATGGAAACACCTCTGGCAATGACACTTATCCGTATATCCAATCCTGAAAGTTTTCTGTAAATATAAAAATTGGTTGTATCTCCTTCCATAGTGGTACTCAAAGCAAAAATAATCTCCTTGACGATTCCTGATTTCACACGTTCGACCAGACTTTCAATTTCCAGGTCGGCAGGCCCAATACCTTCCATGGGAGAAATGATTCCTCCCAGAACGTGGTACAGACCTTTAAATTGCACCGTATTTTCAATTGCCATCACTTCCTTTATGTTTTCCACAACGCAGACCGTCGAAGCATCTCTCCCGGGATCATTGCAGATATTGCATATTTCATCGTCACATATATTATGACAAACGGAACAATACTTCACATTATTGCGTAAATTGATAATTGTTTGTCCGAAATTAGTAACTTCTTCCGGACTGCGTCTCAGAGAATGTAGAACCAACCGCAAAGCGGTTTTTCTTCCGATTCCAGGAAGCTTGGCAAACTCGTTAACGGCATTTTCCAATAAGGCTGAAGAATATTTTTGTATCATTTATAATCTGAATTTCCATACAAAAATAACTTATTTCCTGATGCTTTGCAAATCTCAGTCATTTTCTATACCTTTGTTTTTATAAATAATAAATAGAAAAATGACAACAGTGATTATTAACGGAGATTCTCCTGCAGGGAAGCAGTTGCTTGATGAAATAAGGCGACATCCTAGGGTTGCAAGAATTGTAGATGATAATTCGGATTTTACAGCTTTAAACCGATATTCCTATAAAGAGTTTAAAGAAAAATTGGCTTTATCTTTAAACGAAAGATTTAATGCAAAAATAGAGGATGAAATGTATAGTCATGCCGAGTTCAAAGAAAAACTTCTTGATTCTGTAAATAAAAGATTAGGAACAAATATTCAATTATGAACAAATACTCAATATGGTATAACCAAACCGCAATTGAAGACATTGAAACCATTACCGATTTTATTGAAAAAGAACTTATGGAACCGCGACAAGCTGAACGTTTTTTAATTGGAATTTTCAAAGTAATTGAAAATCTTGAGGTGTCTGCCTCTGTTTACAGGATTCGGAAAGGAAATTATTATGATAAATTGGGATTAGAATTACGCAGAATCAATTACAGAGGTTTTGCCATATTGTATGAAATTCGAAACGAAATGGTTATCATTAAACGTATAGTCCATGGTTCTT
>BNXB01000066.1 GCA_025999255.1 Bacteroidia bacterium
TTCTTTTTAATTGGTTATTTAATCCGAAAGATATGAATTCCTGGGACTTGATATTCTCTTTGATAGTGCTATTGAGATACATTTTTATGCGTCTGTGTGGAAAAATCATTTTTATCATGTACATTTGACATCGTAAAAACAGCAACCGGACAAAATAATTCAATAGAGGTACAATAAATAAAAACAAATAAATCGAAACATGAAACGGGCATGCAAAACTTGCAACAAAGAGCATAAAAATAACGCGGGTTCCATATGACCTAAAAAACAAATTATGTACATATGAAAATCATTCATATAGTTTGGGGATTGAAATACGGCGGAACGGAAACCATGTCGGTGGACATCGTTAACCGGCAATGTCTTGAACATGAAGTGGAATTATTGATCATTAATAACGAAGTGGAAAAAAGTTTAATCGATTTGATCCATCCAAAAGTCAGGATAATCAGAATCAACCGGCCGCCATCCAGTAAAAATCCCTGGTATATTGTAAAACTGAATTTAATTATTTTACAATCCAGAGCGGATATCATTCATGCTCAAGTGGATAATTTTGTCCAATTCTATTACTTGCATTTCCTGAAAAAAAACCTGTGCCTGACGGTTCATTGTGTTCATCTCGGTTATCAGCAAATACAGCAATATGACTGCGTTTTTGCCATCACGGAAGAAGTTCGCGACAGTCTGAAAAAACAAACCGGTGTCGAATCGATTATCATTCACAACGGAATAGATACCCGTCAATTTAATACAAAAAAGAAAATTGATCCGGAACAGTTTAAAATTGTCCAAATCGGAAGGCTAAACCATCTACATAAAGGACAACACCTTACATTGCAAGCGCTTCATCTTTTGGTATATCAATATAAGCGTACAAACATCCGTTTGGATATTATCGGCGAAGGCCAATCGGAAAAATACCTGCAGGAATTAACCGACGAATTGAAGATCCGCCAATATGTCCGTTTTTTAGGAAGTAAAACCAAGGAATACATCCGGGAAAATTTAAGCGATTACGATTTACTGGTTCAACCTTCTTTGTGGGAAGGTTTCGGATTGACTATCATTGAAGCTATGAGCGCTATGACTCCCACCTTAATTTCCAATGTTGACGGAATGCATACCGCTTCAAAAAACGGAGAAATGTCTTATACTTTCAAGTCCGACGATACGAATGATTTTGCACAAAAAATAGATGATATTATCCGGCGACCCTTTTCCGAAAAAGAAATATTGGCCACTAAAGCACATCATTTCGCTTTGAAAAACTTCGATATTTCTACTACCGTAAATAATTATTTGAAGTATTACCAAGATGTTATAAGGGAAAACCGGTGATGAAAATATTGTTCCTGTCGAAAATTGTGATCTGTGTCCTGTAATCAAACCCTTGAATTGTTTGATATAATTGCCATTAAAAACAAATACATGGATTCCGGAAATAAAAGTTTGATTGTAAATTAGAAACAAAACTATTATCTTTGCAAACCGGTTTCGACATACAACCGGCAAATAAATATAAGAAAAAAAGGCATGAAGTTTACAAAAATGCACGGGGCGGGCAATGATTATGTCTATATCAATTGCTTTGAAGAAAAAATAGAAGATCCCCATCAACTTGCAATCCGGGTAAGCGACCGTCACAAAGGTATCGGATCTGATGGTTTGGTGCTTATTATGCCCTCAGATAAAGCCGATTTCCGTATGAGGATGTTCAATTCCGACGGTTCGGAAGCCCAGATGTGCGGTAATGCATCGCGGTGTGTGGGTAAATACGTTTACGATAACGGACTTACAGATAAAACAGAATTGACACTTGAAACCAAAGCGGGAATCAAATACCTGCAATTATTCCCGGTAAACGGGAAAATAGAAAAAGTACGGGTCAATATGGGTGAACCGATTCTGGAAACGGCAAAAATACCGGTTGCTCTCAATTCGGACAAAGTCATCAACCAACAGGTATCTTTTGAACCGGAATCGTATAACATTACCTGTGTTTCAATGGGAAATCCGCACACCATCCTATTCACAAAGGATATAAAATCAATTCCGTTGGAAAATACCGGTAAAAAAATTGAAAATTTCAGGTTATTTCCCGAACGTACAAACGTCGAGTTTGTAGAAATTATATCTCAAACCCAGGCAAACGTACGGGTATGGGAACGCGGCGCAGGAGAAACACAAGCCTGTGGAACAGGAGCCTGTGCTGTTTTGGTAGCCGGAGTTTTAAATGGAATACTGGAACGGAATGCAACCGTTTCATTACCGGGAGGTGATTTATATATAGAATGGAGTCCTTCCGATAATTGCGTGTATATGACCGGTGAAGCTGTAAAAGTATTCGAAGGGGAAATTTATTAAGTTATAAGTTTTGTCATACATATACCAAATATTATTTTATAATTTATAATTCATAATTTAAAAGTGGCTTTAATTAACGAACATTTTCTGAAATTACCCGGAAGTTATTTGTTTTCCGAAATTGCCAAGCGGGTAAAAACATACAAAGAGGCTCATCCTGAGGCTCAGGTTATTAGTTTAGGAATAGGCGATGTGACACAACCATTGGCTCCTGCAGTTATTGAGGCTATGCACAAAGCCGTAGAAGAAATGACCGATTCGAAAACCATGCGGGGGTACGCACCGGAATGCGGTTATTCTTTCCTGATCGACGCAATCATCGAAAACGATTTCAAGGCCAAAGGTATTCATCTGGACCCGGATGAAGTATTTGTAAGCGACGGAGCTAAAAGTGATACCGGAAATATAGGAGACATCCTAAGCTCCGAAAATATTGTCGCAGTTACCGATCCGGTTTATCCGGTTTATCTGGACACCAATGCTATGGCCGGACGAGCAGGGTATTTTAAGGACGGACAATGGAATAATATTATTTATCTTCCGTGTACGCCCACAAATAATTTCATTCCCGAGGTAATCACTAAAACCGTGGATGTTGTGTATCTATGTTACCCGAATAATCCGACCGGAACGACTTTAACAAAAGAACAACTCAAAAAATGGGTGGATTATGCTTTGGAGAAAAAAGTTCTGCTGATGTTTGATGCTGCTTACGAAGCGTTTATTACCGAAGAAGGAATTCCACATAGTATCTATGAAATAGAGGGAGCAAAAAAGGTAGCTATCGAGTTCAGAAGTTTCTCAAAAACGGCTGGATTTACAGGAGTCCGTTGCGGATATACTGTCGTTCCGAAAGAATTAACAGCTTTGGATAAAGCAGGAAGAAAGAATGCATTAAACCAGCTTTGGCGCAGAAGACAATCGACGAAATTCAACGGTACGGCTTATATTGTTCAGCGGGCTGCAGAAGCGACTTATTCTCCGGAAGGGAAAAAACAAATCCGGGAAACAATTAATTATTATATGCAAAATGCAAAAATGATTAAGGAAACACTGAATAATATCGGATTTGAAACTTATGGAGGTGTTAATGCTCCATACATCTGGATCAAAACACCTGAAGGAGTGTCTTCCTGGGATTTCTTCGATTATTTGTTGAATAATCATCAGGTTGTTTGTACTCCCGGTGTCGGCTTCGGGAAAAGTGGAGAAGGTTTTGTCAGAATGACTGCTTTCGGAAAACGGGAAGACACAATTGAAGCTCTCAGAAGAATCAAGGATGGAAGAAATTAAACACGAATGCGGCATTGCTTTAATCAGGTTACTCAAACCAATTCAATATTACGTTGAGAAATACGGGACATGGCAGTATGGGTTGAATAAGCTATACCTGCTCATGGAAAAACAACACAACCGCGGACAGGAAGGCGCCGGAATAGCTTGCGTAAACGCCACCGCAGTTCCCGGAACGGAATATATTTTCAGGGAACGCGCCATAGGAGCCGGAGCTATCCAGGAAGTTTTCAAAAATGTACACCGGGCTATAAGCGATACGCCGAAAGCAATACCTCGCAAAAATATTCCATTTTGTGGAGAGGCTTATATGGGGCACCTGAGATACAGTACTACCGGCCGTTCGGGGCTTGATTATGTCCATCCCTTTTTGAGAAGAAACAACTGGCGTTCGAGAAGCCTGATGCTTTGTGGAAATTTTAACCTGACAAATGTGGACGAAATCTTCGAACAACTCATCAACCAGGGGCAACATCCGAGACTCTATTCCGATACCCTGATGATACTCGAAATGATGGGAAGCCTTCTGGACAACGAGGTACACAAGTTATATGAAAAATACAAACCCGAATATCCCAATGGAGAAGCCCTCAACAAAAAAATAGCGGAAGAAATTGATTTGGCTGAGATTTTACGTCAATCGTCCAAAAGCTGGGATGGAGGGTATGTTATCTGCGGAATGACCGGTACGACCCAAATGTTTTCATTCCGGGATCCTTGTGGTATCCGCCCTGCATTTTATTATTACGATGAAGAAATTGCCGTGGTAGCTTCCGAACGTCCGGTTATTCAAACCGTAATGAATGTAGATGTGGAAGATGTGAAAGAACTGCTTCCGGGACAGGCATTCCTGATTGATGAAGGAGGAAAAATCAATCTGGAACAAATTTTACCGCCTCAAAACATAAAATCCTGTTCATTCGAACGGATTTACTTCTCCCGTGGAAGCGACCGGGACATCTATTCCGAAAGAAAAAAACTGGGAGAGATGTTGGTAAACCCTATCCTGAAAACCATTGATAATGATCTGAAAAATACGGTTTTTTCATTTATTCCTAACACGGCTGAGGTTGCTTTTTACGGAATGATGGAAGGCCTGGACGATTATATAAGAAAACAAAAACTGGATTTTAGGGTACGGCAGGAAAAAGTAGCCATCAAAGACATTAAATTGCGGACATTTATCACGGAAGGGAGCAGCCGGGAAGATTTAGCCGCTCACGTTTATGATATCACTTATGGCTCTATTCGCTCATACGAAGATAATCTGGTGGTTATCGACGATAGTATTGTACGGGGAACAACGTTAAAACAGAGTATCATCAAAATTTTGGATCGCCTGCATCCGAAAAAAATAATAATAGTCTCCTCTTCTCCACAGATACGGTATCCCGACTGTTACGGTATCGACATGAATCAGATGGAAGAATTTGCCGCCTTCAGAGCTGCTATCGCATTGCTGAAAGAACAAGGAATGCAACAGGTTATTGACGATACTTATCATAAATGTAAGGCCCAGCAGGATTTTTCAAAAGAAAAGATAACTAACTATGTAAAAGAAATTTACAAATATTTTACAGAAGAAGAAATTTCCCGGAAAATGGCTGAAATGCTAACTCCTCCAGGAACGGAAGCAGAAGTCCATATTGTTTTCCAATCGTTGGAAGGTTTACATAAGGCTTGCCCCAATCATACAGGAGACTGGTATTTCTCAGGCGATTATCCTACCCCCGGAGGAAACAGGGTAGTGAATAATGCATTTATCCGGTTTTATGAAAGCGCTACATTGTAATTATTTGATATATTGCCCTTTCAGGGCGTAAACAATGCAAATCATCCTATTCCCCAAGGCGATGCCTTGGGCTGAAATATATTGGGCTTTCAGCCCTGTCGGTGTCAGAACATCATTCCAATATTGTCCTTGGGCTGAAATATATTGGGCTTTCAGCCCGCTTAGTGGTATGTTTGCGGATAGTCATTGAAATTATCACGAAAATGAAAAATTCAGGAATAAAAATTATCATGCTTTTATGCAGTATATTTGTTTTTGCTGCATGTGAGAAAAGCGATATTAACTATGAATCCGACTTTGATAAAAGTTATAAAGAATGGATCAAGTTTAAAATCGCTTCAAATGACTGTTACAGGTATGAAATGACAACCGTTTCATGGACAGGTCTCCGTACATGGACAACCATTACTGTTACAAATGGCAATATTACACAACGTTCATACAAACTTCAACATGAAGATTTCATCGAAGTGTGGACGGAATCCGGAAATGAAATAGGCTCCCACGAGACTTACCAGGGGCTGTTAACCTTAGACCAGATTTATGACAAAGCCCGGAATGAATGGTTGTTAAAACGGAAAAACGCCCAAACATACTTCAAATCAGAAAACGATGGAATGCTTTCTCATTGCGGTTATGTTGATAACAATTGTGCAGATGACTGTTTCAGTGGAATTAATATATCATACATTGAAGCATTGAACAAAAAGTAAGTATTATCAGAATAATTTTTTTATTATAAAAATATAATAATTTCTATTGAGGCCAATGTGTTTCTATACCTTAAAACAGGAAGCGTGTTCACAGAAGCAATAGAAAATTTTCCGGTAAACGTGACAATAGGGAGACTCCAACTGACCTTTCCAACTCGATAAGAGTCGAAACACAATTATAAAGAGTTTTGTAATAACTATCCAAAACATCGTTGTAGGTACGTTGGGCATTAATTACTTCGAGCATACTTGTTTCTCCCCGCTCATAACTGTAAGTTTTATTCCTTAATATTTTCCGGGCATCATCCAAATGTCCGGTATTAAAAAGTTCTACCTGGCGACATGCAGTTGTATAAAGATTATAAGCCTGTATAACTTCCATTCTGATTCGTCGTTCAACAGAATGGTAAGATGCTTCACTTTGTTCCACGGCCAATTTTCCTGCACGGATTTCTCCTTTGTTAGTGTTTGAGAATTTCAATGGAATGCTAATCCCCGCAGTAACGGCAGTAAAAGCAGGAGCCGGAGCAATTTCGTTCCGTACTTCAGCATTGTACGACACTCCGATATTCAATCCCAGATCAATCGAACGATTTGCCTTTGCCAATTTCAAATTATATTGAGAAACTTCTTTCGATTTCAGAGCAACAAGCAAATCCGAACGACTATCTTGCGCCAGAATAATCAAAGAATCCAAATCAAATTTACGCTTAAAATAAGTAAGTTCACCTTCAATCGAATCGACTTTAGATATTCGATCATCTCCTTGATACAGCATTAACTGCAAAATTACATTATTCAGATCTGTTTCACTTTGAATCAGATCATTCAACATTGTATTTGCTTCCAATTTGGATTGCATGGCATCAACTTCCATAATGGAACCGAGACTAAAACGAATGCTATCGGCTCGTGCCAGTTCAGCCATTCTCATATAAGATTGCCTCTGAACCTCATATAACTGCTTTTGATACAAGGCATTCATATAAGTCAAAGTAGCCTCGGCACGTAAATTCCTAAAAAAATCCTGCAATAGAGCGCTACTTAACTCCGTTTCACTCTGAGCTAAACGGATCCTGGCCTTACGTTTACCCCCCAATTCAATCGTATAACCCAATCCGGCATCAAGGCTATAACCCATCTTCAGGCTTCGTTCCTGATTATCGGTTCCGGAAAAAGAAAGTTCCGGATCCGGGAAAATTTTTGCAGCCTCTATTTTCGCTTTAGCAATGTCCACATTGTACTTTTCAACAATATATTCAATATTTTTATTCCGGACATTGTCCATAAAAATATCGTAAGTTAATGACTGAGAATAACAGCCTAAAACTCCGGCAAACAATATTGTAATAATTAAAATGCTATTTTTCATATGTTTTTCTTTAGGTACCTCCCTTTCTCCAACATATAATAAAATGAGGGAAGAACATACAATGTAATAATTGTTCCACACAACAAACCATATACTATGACAGTAGCCAATGGACGCTGGAGATGTGTAATATCCGCATAACCAGTTTTGTGAGTAACATTTCGGGCAAAAGCATATCCAAGGTGATAAACGCTGTTATTGAGGGTGAGACCTCTGCGGTAAAGCTGGAGGAACTGGT
>BNXB01000067.1 GCA_025999255.1 Bacteroidia bacterium
ATTTTTATATTTATGAAAAACTTTATTTTTTTTTAGTATCTTTATTTGCGTTGGGAATAGAATCATGTGACGATTTACCCTACCGACTCTTCACTATTCTCGGAACAGGCCTACTATCCCTACAACTATTGAAGAAAAGTGAAGAAGAAGAAAAAATGAGAACATTCATCCTGAAAAAATCGGAAGACTATATCCCGTCGGAATCAAAAAAAAGAAAATCATCGGTCAAGTTACCGGTCGAATTTTGGGAGGAAGTGTTGCGGGAATTCAATTCGGTATTCAATAATATAGCAATACGATTAAAAATTAAATATCCGAAACTCACAGACAGGCAAATCATCCTGGCCTGTCTGATTAAAACCGGTCTGGATTCCTATAAAATTACGGAATACCTGGGGCTTTCCAAAACCAATCTCAGGACTATCAAATCCCGACTGAAAAATATCCTGAATATTTCCGGAAATAAGAAAAGCCTGGAGAATTTTCTGAAGGAATTTTAACTTTTGTATGTAACCAATCTTCACCGCTAATTTTGCTTCTGTGTTGCAACACTTTTTATTGAAAAGTAATATCCCTATCTAACTATCGTTCTATTAGGGGTAGCCAATCTTTAAAAGAAAGAAACCAGTTTAAGCCCTCCGGATAGAGCGCTTATCGGTAAGTGTTCATCATTCAGGAATTTATCCTCTATATCCGAATAGTATTTAGAAATCGAAATTTTGGCTTTCGGATTGGCATGTTTGTAATCGGCATATAATGAGATTCCTAATGTAGGAGCTATCATCATTGTCAGGGAAGCCCCTCCTTCTATTATCCATGTATTATTAATGGAATATTCCATCAAAGGCATACTGATCTCTGTCTGTTCCCTGTTTACTTTTCTTTCAACCCGGATGTCAATGTTCCCTCCGGTTCCAACCCCTATTCCGGCAAGGATCTTACCTTGCAAAATAAATTTCGGGCCTAAAAATTTGGAATAATATCCGCCAACCATCAGTGAAGATAATCCTAAGGACTGTGTATCCATTTGAGGATTCTCCAGCTCTTCCGGTAACTCGTCCCATTCCAGAAGGTCTAATGCCTCCCTTTCAAAGGGAATATGCATAAAACCTAATTCCGCGCCTATACCCCATTTTTTATTGAAAAAATAAGCTCCCTCCACAGCCCCTTCCAAACCAAGTTTTCCGAACGAGCTTAAATCATCGATATAGAAAGACTGTCCAAATTTCACGGATACAAACGAGGGATTCTCCAGCTCTTTCTTTACATCGAAAGAGGTAAAAAAATCCCCTTTATTCTTATAGAAATTGTCAACTATCAGGTAACTTAATTCTGTAGATAAAATACCAATACCTGCTCCGGCTAAAATATCAGAAAGCCAATGGCGGTTATTCAGGCTCCTGCTTATGCCCGTATAGGAACTCATTGAATAGCCCAATATACTGTACAAAGAATTGACATGGGCGTATTCCTTATGGAGGAAAGTGGCATTCATAAAAGCTGTTGCCGTATGTCCCGAAGGGAAAGAATTCCTGGATGTCCCGTCCGGACGCATCACTCTGGCTGAATATTTAATAGAATTAACCAGTCCGCCCATGATCAACATTCCACCGCCCCAGTTTATAGCTGCGCGTACAAGCTTATTCCGGCCTCTGACTCCGGACAGGTTTAATGTGAAAGCAGTAGCTGCCGGAGCATATTGCATGTAATTATCCAATTCATTATGAAAATTCGGTATGTACCGGTTACGGACACTCCTTACATCTTCACTGGCCTGCCATGTCACGGCAGAAAGACCGACAAAAACCGCAGGGGCTATCGCATGTTTCCAGAATGGGTCTTTTTGTTGTCGAATTCGGATAAGGGAGTCTTTTGTAAAAGAAGCGCTGCTTTGATTTTGGCCCAGCAGTGCATTTGAAGGAACCAGAAAAATAATAGTAAGTAAAAAGGATCTCATCAGCATATCTAATTTTATTGATTTACAAATGCACATTAAGTTATACAGAATGTTAAAGAGAGTACAAGCAGTTTAGAAACTCCATATATAGATATGGAACATATTCATTTCCGGTATAGTTTATATCATTATCCGTCAAATATAAATATACTTTGATTGCTATACTAATTTATTGACTATTTTCATGGGTTTTTACTGTAATTCTCTATAATTTTAAGGTAACGGTTTGGTAACTGTACCCTGTCCAAAAAGGATATTTCCCTGTCTTTTTCCGGCTTAATCAATCTGTTTGCTTTTGATTAAAAATACTGGAAATCAGTTAGTTTACTTCGATTTACTTAAAGTTGCTTTTAGGTCTTGACTTTTACACAAAAGTACCGGATTTGCTCAACTGGAATAATTCCGGTATTTTTGCGCCGTGATGAAACAAGTTCTGTTTTTTATTATCTTTGTATTGATTCATTCCGGTCTTGCAGCTCATCCTAAGCATGAAATCCGGGCTGTTTGGCTGGCGACTAACCATGCTTTGGATTGGCCGGATTCTCCTGTTCGTAATCAAAGTGATATTGTCAGGCAGCAGCAAAGTCTTTGTCAGATACTGGACGAACTGAAAGAAGCCAATTTTAATGTGGTTTTTTTACAGACCAGGATCCGGGGAAATGTGATCTACCCCTCCAAAATAGAGCCATGGAGCAACTTTGTTAATTGGGATCCATCATTGAATCCAGGGTATGATCCTTTGGATTTTGCCATAAAAGCTTGTCATGAACGCGGTTTGGCGTGTCATGCATGGTTTGTGACTTTTCCTTTGGGTTTGGAGAAAATCAACGGAAGACCCAATAATTCTCCCACCATCATTAAGAATAAAGATTTGGTGAAAAAGTTCAGGGGAGAGTTGTATCTGGATCCGGGAAATCCTCAAACACGTGTCTATTTACTTTCATTGGTAAAAGAAATAGTATCCTGTTATGATATCGACGGATTTCATTTCGATTATATCCGGTATCCGGATCGGGCTTCTGATTTTCCGGATAGGGACAGTTATAACAGGTACGGACAAAAACAGAATATTGAGTCATGGAGAAGGGATAATATCAATCAGTTGGTTTATGCTGCTTATGATACGATAAAATCGTTGAAACCCTGGGTTATTGTAAGTAGTTCCGTATTGGGAATGTATCAAAAGATTCCGGGAAATACCCAGGCTCATTGGACTGCCTATTCAAGCGTGTTCCAGGATCCGGTAAACTGGCTTAGTAAGGGGAAGCACGATTGGATAGTTCCGATGATGTATTATTCGGATAATCTGTTTTTTCCTTTTGTTGAAAACTGGCAGGAGCATAGTTATGGTCGGTATGTGGTTCCTGGTATTGGTTTGTATCGTATGGATCAGAATGAAGGGGGATGGGATGTTTCCACTATCCTGGATCAAATCCGGTATTCCCGTTTGTCCCGTACCCGGGGAAATGCTTTTTACCGGACCTGGTACCTGATGGACAATACAAAAGGGATATCCGATTCTATAAAAACCGGATTTTACCGGTATCCGTCTCAATTGCCGCCTATATACTGGCAAGATAGTATTGCTCCTGTTGTTCCGTGTAAGCCGGATGCCGTTCAATCGGGAGATTCCCTTCATATTACCTGGAATTATCCGGAGGTTTCCGAAAAACTTTATTTCAACGTTTATTGTTCCGGGAATTTTCCTGTGGATATTGAAAACCCGGAGAATTTACTGGCGACACGTGTTTCAGGTACCGGATTTTCCATACCGGTGGACCGGAACAGGGAAAAGGGATATTATTACCTGGTTACTGCCGGTGATCGTTATCACAATGAAAGCGAGCCTTCCAAAGTTGTATTTTTCTACATGGGTTCGTTAGAAAAATAATTTATTTCAGGTGTTCTGCATTTTTTAACAACGGAAGTGAAATACTGACGCCCCAACTGTTATAATCGAACTGATCCAATCCTACGAAAATGCCGGTGCTGACACCTAATCCTCCAAGTAATGAAAAAGAAAGGGAATAACCCCATTCGGAATAATACTTTTTATCGGGAGTATGTAAGAATTTTCCGTGAATAGATTCTTTCACCGGTTTCCCATGCAGGAATGATAAACGTTTTAGCATCAGGTATTCCGACTGGAAATTAACAAATGCCTGTACCCAGTTTTTATTTGTAGAATAGGTGTAATAGGGTAGAAGGATAAAAGATGTTTCCAGAATATTTCCTGTGATCAGTTGATCGGCCGAGTTGAAATGTTTGTAGTCGATATAATTGAATTCGTTGTTGTTGAAGAATTTTCCGGCATTTATCCGGTAATACAACCGGTTAAAAAGTCCCAGTCGTATATTTTGCGCGATCATAAAATTCAGGCAGTAAAACTCCGAGTATTCGGATCCTCCGTCGATCCCCTGACTGAAAATTGCACGGAATGTCGGGAAACGGGTTTTTACGTATTGTTTTTTACCTTTCGTAATCATATAATACAATTCGGGAGTATATTGTAATCCGATATCGTATCTTGTTAACATATTGTATTGTTCGTTTAGCATGCCCGGATAGGGAGGTATATTCGGTGTCGCATCTTTTTTACGGCCAAAGAAATTGTAAGTCGTGTGATTTTCGAGAGGTTCACGATCCGCAATTTCAAAGCCGGTAATCAATTTTGTCCCGTTGGCGATATCAATGAAATTTTCGACTTTGAAGAAATTTTTCTGATAAAATTTAGCTTTGTTGATCCCGATGAAGGAAGAATAAAATGCATTTTCCAGTCTCGTCATACCGTTATCGCCAAGGTAATCTTCGGAAACGCTTCCTCCTGAAATATTCAGTAACCCGAATTGCATCGGCGCATAGGTCAATTCCATGTCCACAGTCCATAATAAGCGTTTCCGTGCAAGCGCCCAATAGGCGGAAGGTTTGATTTTCCAGGAAGAATGTTCTTTGCGTTTGATGTCGAATTGAAATCCGGTTCCGAGCCAGAATCCGTCCACGAAATTATATTCGGGAACGGTTTCGAGGAGGCTGCCGTATTTGAAAATTACTTTAGAAGAATCGTTGCCGATTCGTCCTCCTGCCAATGCGTTGAACAAAGAATATCCTTTTTTTCCTGATTTTGCATCCTTGATAGAATCGGCTTTGGTTTGTAGGGTATCTTTACGGGAATAGCTTGCAATTTCTTCATCGTTGAGCTTTATGCTGCGGATATCCGTCCAATATACCGAATCCCGTCCGGTTGCAAGGGAGTCGGCCTCACGTTTATATTTTTCGTCCCGGGATTTGATTTCCAGATTTTTTTTCTCTTTTTCAGGTTTTATTTTCCGGTCTTGTCCGGCCAGGGCAATAATAGAGTCGTTTAAAAGGACATGGGTATATTTCACGGAAGATAAATAATCGAAAACAAATTTAACTCCCATGAAACCGACATCGATATGGGATTTAAAACTGGTAACCATATAAACATTATCGGCTATGTCGTTGAAATTAAGGGTATAACTGACTTTACCGAGTTCCGTATTACGGATTAGTTCGGCGCCCCGGACATCCCAGTAGTCGTCGGCGATATACAAATACCCGTTGTATAGTTTAGGGTCATTAAATTTAGGTATAATTTTTATTTTACTGACATTGATACCGTCGATTTCTTCAAAATCCTCGTAACGAAACCTGTAATAAGAAAAAGTTTTCGGGTGTAGGAGCGCCCCATCGTATTGAGCGTAGAGGGAACCCTGGAAGATGCCCATGGCTTCTTTGGCGACCGAATCGTTCGGCATAGAGCTTGAAAATGCTTTGACGGTCTGGATATAGGTATCTGGATAGATATATTTTATTTCGCTATAGGATTCCTGGAGAAAAAGTTTGTCTTTGTAGAGTCTGAGTTGTTCGCCTCCCATTTTTTCAATCAATTTGGGAATATGCAAGGATTTTCCCGTTCCTTTGATATAGGCTTCACAGGTAAATTCTTTCACCCGGGCAAGGTGGAACGGGGCTTTTTCAACAGCTTTCCGTATAATTTTGTAGGCAGGGTCTTCTCCGGAACGTACAATGACTTCCGATAGTTCGAAAGATGTGGCAGTCAGGGTAATTTCCAGATACGCCGGGTCTGTATCTTTTTTAATTGAAAATGTTTTATCTTGTGATGTGTATCCCAGGCAGGAAAAGGTACAATTGTAATTTCCTTCCGGCAAAGTGACCTGAAATTCTCCATTGGTATTACAAATCAGTCCTTGTTTATTTTCTTTGATGTAAACTGTTGCCCCGGAAATTGGCTCTCCGGATGTTTCGACCACTTTTCCTTTGAAGTTTTGGGAGAATGATATGCTATGGAATAGAAAAAACAAGATTATAGATACTATTAAGTTTCTCATTGTGCCGTTAGTGATAATTTGTTGCAAATATAAAATCAATAGTTCATACGACTTTAACAGTACAAAGTTATGAATAAACGAAATCGGATGCAAATTTATTTTTATTTCGCCGTTTTGAGAAAGATGACATAGTAGTCAATAACATTATAAAAAAATATTTTGAAAAATAGAAAAAAAGAATTTATATTTGTGCTAATATATGTTATTTGAGATTTTTTAAAAATCACTTTCTAAGAACTTGAGAATTTGTTTGATTATGGGATCAAAGAAAAGTAAATCAATAAGCAAACAATGGAACATGAAACGCACAACCGAATTATTAAGAAAGCAGATTCCGACCTTGTATGGTATTTTGGCATGCTTTCTTCTATCGTCACAGAAAGTTATTACGTAATAGATGTTGACGCAAACCAGTTTTGTTATGTCTCGCGTGACAATCTTTTTCTATGCGACTATTCTGCTGAAGATGTCATAAAATTGGGATTCGATTTTTACCAAAAGATTATTCATCCCAAGGATTTATCTCTGTGGATAGATATGTACAAGACTGTTTTGCAGTATCTTGAAGATCCGGAGAAAAAACAGGATGAAGAATATTATTTTTCCTGTACATTCCGTTTGCAACGAAAGTATTCTTTTTCTATTCGTCCTTTGTTACAAATGGTATGCCTCCGGATGAAACCTGTTTGGGAAAATGGAGAATTGCATTATTTAATTTGCTTTGTAGGAAGTTCAACCGTCAAAAATGCAGGAAATTTATACATACACAATAAAGACGGATTGATATGTGAAGAATATAACTTCAAAACAAAACGATGGAAACGGAAAACAAAAGAACCTCTTACCGAGCGCGAAGGAGCAATACTTATGCTTGCCCAACAAGGTAAAAGCTCCAGGGAAATAGCCGACTGTTTGTGCAAAGGGTGTAGCACTATACGAAATCAGATAAAAGCGTTATTTTCCAAATTGAATGTACATACCATGCAGGAAGCGATTGAATTTGCCTGCCGCCATCGTATGATAAATCCGAAACCGGGTTTACAACAGCAACCCATTGAAGATCATCAGAAAAGAATCCGGGTTTTGCTCACGGATGACATGAAAAAGCG
>BNXB01000068.1 GCA_025999255.1 Bacteroidia bacterium
ACACAGCACACAGCACACAGCACACAGCACACAGCACACAGCACACACACCACCTGAACAGCCCTCCCGCCCTCTTGCTAAAAGGGCGAAAGTTACAAAAAATTTTATTAACAGCTATAAATATGCGCGAAAGCGTAAAGAAACAACAGGTTTTTATGCCCAGTCTTCTTTACGCTTTCGCGTTTTTTTACCTGTTTTAAACAATACATCACGAATTTTTAAAATACATCACGAATGAAGAAAACAGTACTTACCCTTGCCTGCTTCCTGCTCCTGACGGCAACCCTGCCCGCACAACAGGACGCAAAGGACAACGCATACACGGAGCATGGCTGCGAGGACAAATTTTCCCTCCGCACCAATTTACTGTACTGGGCGGTTGCCATTCCCAATCTCGGCATTGAATACAAACCCGCCGAAAGTTTCGGCATCCTCGTAAGCGGCGCATACAGCCACTGGATATGGAGCAGTGAAGACAATCACCACCGCACATGGCTCGTACAGCCCGAAGTGCGCTGGTATACAGGAGCAAACAAAAATTGGTTTATCGGCGTCGAAGGACATATTGCCGAATTTAACTTCAAGTTCAAGGACACCGGCTATCAGGGCGATGCTATCGGTGGCGGACTGACAGGCGGCTATAAATTGAAATTGAGCCGTGTGTTTGATATGGATTTCTCTCTCGGATTGGGCTATACCCAACTGAAATACGATACCTACTACCGCAGCAACGGCTATATGGTAAGGAAAGAGAGCGGATTGAAAAAGGACTTTTTCGGACCCACGCAGTTCGGAGTTTCACTGATTTTTAAATTATAGATTATGAAAAATATAATAGCAAAATTATCATTAAGGTCTTCAAAGTCATTAAAGACTTTAAGGTACTTAACCGCCATAGCAGCCATAGTATGCTGCCTGACAAGTTGCGTGAAGGAGCCGCTCTACAACACCGATCACCCCAATCACGGCAAAATCATTTCGCTGACCACCGATTGGACAAACCGTGGCGAAGGTATTGACATCCCGGACAACCATTTGCTGAAAGTGGGCGATTATACGGCAACCCTTTCGGGAACAACCAACGAAGTAAACAATTATTTCCTTGCCGGCACCCATCCTGTTACTATATGGCATGCAGCTGATGGCATTACCGTTTCAGGAAATACGGCTACCGCTGATTACACCGGTGGAGGTGTTGATTGGTTTTTTACCGGCTCGCAAGACGTAACCATCGAACAGGACAAAGACCACGCTTTCACTGTTTTCATGCAGCAACAAGTGCGGCAACTGACCCTCGAACTGGACGTGCAAGGCAATGTTGCCAACCGCGTTACAGGCATTGCGGCAACCCTTTCGGGCGTGGCGGGCGCAATCGGTATCGACAACGGCAACCCCGTGGGAGACCCGGTTGCTGTTGTGCCTGTGTTTGTCCGACAACCCGACGGCAAATATACCGCCGTCCTGCGCCTGCTCGGTATTCAGGGCAATGCGCAAACGCTGACCCTGGCCCTGCATTTCGACGGCGGCCTACCCGCTGATATTACGGTAAATTCCGGTTTGTCGGAAAAAATAGCGGCTTTCAATGCCGACAAGAAAACGCCGTTTGCCCTCAAGGCAGGAGTAACGGTAACAGCAACCGTATTGGGCGTTGCCGCGGAAATTTCCGACTGGGAAAACGCCGGAAACGAAACAGTAGTAGCAAATTAATTTAACAATAACAATTATTTATATATTATTTAAAAAAACAAATCACAATGAACAAATGTAAATTTTTAGCAATCGCCGCCATTGCAGCGGCAACAGTAATGACTTCGTGCAGCAAGGACGAAGTCGAAAACAACAACTCGGACGGCAAGCTGTCCTTTGCCTCGCAAGTGAGCAACGACCCGCAAGCCCGCGCCACTTCCGGCAACACTTGGGACGGCGGGGAAACGGTAATCGTCAATGTAAGCGGAACAACTTATCCATTTACGGCGGCGGCAAACGGTACGCTTACCAGCGCCACATTGTACTGGAACGACTACGCTTCCATTGACGCTTATGCGTACTATCCGGAAACGTACGCTTATGCCGCCGACCAAAGTGCAGGCATTCAGGCAGCCGACTTTATCTTTGCCGACAAGGTTACGGGAATTACCCGCGCCAACTGGGGAACCCAAACACTCTTGTTCAAGCACAAGACGGCAAAAGTATCCGTTACGCTCACTGCCGGTACCGGCGCACCCGATTTAACCGGCGCAACAGTCAAGTTTTACGGTTATACCGCAGTAGCCGCTATTGACAACACCGGCGCAAATCCCACCGGAGCCATTACAGGCGGCACAATAGGCGAGATTACGCCCGACGGCAACAACACCGCGTTGCTGTTGCCCGTTGCGCTGACAAGCGAAAACATTTTCAAAATAACGCTTGCAAGCAGTCAGGAGTACTATTATAAAGGCAGCTATACTTTTGAATCGGGAAAATCGTATCAGTTTACCGTTCAGGTGGATAAAACCAGCCTGACCGTTAAAAGCGCTAACATTCAGGATTGGGACAGTCCCATTGCGGGCAGCGGCACAGTCGAGTAAAAAGCGGCAGCCGGTCCGGGCGCAAGCGTAAGCCCGGCGCGTAATGAACAGTGTTCCCGCTTCGCGGCGGGAACCGGCGCAAATAAATTGAAAATTGAAATTATATGAAAGCAACAATGAATCTAAAGAATCTAAGGAGTCTAAGGAATTTAAGGAACTTGAAATCCTTAATTTCCTTAATTTCCTTAACTTCCTTAATCCTTTTTTTTGGAGCCTGCTCGCAGGACGAAGATACTCCCGCAACCGGCGACGGACGGCTTACCCTGTCCGCCCAAACAGGCGACCCGCAAACACGAGCCACTTCCGGCAACACTTGGGACGGCGGGGAAACGGTAACCGTAAATGTAAACGGGAACGATTATCCATTTGCGGCGGCGACAGACGGTACGCTTACCAGCGCCACACTGTACTGGAAAGACTACGCTTCCATTGACGCCTTCGCGTACTATCCGGCAACATACGCTTATGCCGCCGATCAAAGTGCAGGCTTTCAGGCAGCCGACTTTATCTTTGCCGAACAAGTGACGGGCATCACCCAAAGCACTTACAACACGACTAAGAAACTTACTTTCAGGCACAAAACGGCAAAGGTAACGGCAACGCTGACCGCAGGCGCAGGCATAACAAACATAACAGGCGCAACAGTCACGTTTTACGGTTATACCGCAGTAGCCGCCATCGACAACACAGGAACAAACCCCACCGGAGCCATTACTGGCAAAACGCTTGGATGGATTACGCCCGACGGCGCAAATACCGCCCTGCTTATTCCAAAAAGTTACGCCAATGAGAATGTCCTGAAAGTTACCCTCGAAGGCAAGGACTATTTCTGGCAGCCCGCCTCGCTCAATCTTGAAGCCGGCAAATCCTACACTTTCGCCATAACCGTAGAAAACAACGCGCTCACGGTTACAGTAACCGATAACGGCGCAACCTGGGGGGCAGGCTCGACGGATGAGGTAACGGCTGTCAGGACGCATATCAGGGACATCCCCGTAGCCTATATTCCCAAGGGGACGTTTATGATGGGCAGCCCCACAAGCGAGCCGGACCGCAGGAGTAATGAAACGCAGCATCAGGTAACTTTGACCAAGGATTTTATATGAGCAAATATCCGGTTACGAACGCCCAGTATGCGGCGTTTTTGAACGCCAACACTATCGAGAGCAATGGACGATGGGCATCAGGAACATATCCTACCGAAAAATTAATCGCGACGAGCAGCGGCAGTTCCAATTGGGGTCTTAACTGGGACAACGGTAACAGCAAGTGGGTTCCGGTAAGCGGTTATGATAACCACCCCGTGATTTATGTAACGTGGTACGGTGCGGATGAATATGCCCGTTGGGTCGGAGGCAGTTTGCCGACCGAGGCACAGTGGGAATATGCTTGCCGCGGCGATTACCCGGATAAGGCTACCGAGGTCAATACCCTGCCTTTCGGTATCGGCACGGGCAGGAAACTGACAGGTGATATGGCTAATTTTTATGCAACGAATCCTTACGATTTGGATAATGCCCCTTCGGGCGACTATAATGATACATCGCAAAGCGGACTCTACCAAGGCAAAACCACCGCCGTTGGCAGTTATCCTGATGCAAATAATTACGGTCTTTACGACATGCACGGCAATGTACGTGAGTGGTGTTTGGATCAATGGGACGTCAGCGATAACTACTCGACCTTGCCCCCAACAGATCCTGTCTGCACATTAGGCTCCTCCCACGTGCTTCGCGGCGGCCACTGGGACGGCGACGCTCAGTATTGCCGCTCCGCGTATCGCCGCGCCGACAATCCCGACTACGCTCACTACAGCTTCGGGTTCCGCGTCGTGTTTGTCCCTTAGTTTCATCGTTCCTTGAGCAAGGGAGCCTGCCAAAGAGCAAGCGAGGGACGAGTGCAGCGACAGGCAGGCAAATGTCTGAACCATGATTTTTACAGGATTAAAAAGATTTTCAGGATTTTTTTCTTCAATCATGGCAATCATGAAAATCTTATTAAAATCAAGGTTCAGACAATTTAAAAGCGCGTTCTTTGACATATTGGTTTACACGAAAATTATCAAAACTTTCAAATTTTGCAAATTTTGATAATTTGTAGTATCATTCTGCTTCCTTCGCAAGAGTTGTATATGAGAATTTTGTTCTTTGAAAGAAAAGTATTACTTTTGTTTCGTAAAACAATGTGAATGAATAGGGACACACGCTTTGCATACGCACGACCTTCGCCTGCTGGCTAAAAAAAGCGGATTGGAACTTACATCCAACATGATGCTGCAATTTGATGTAATTACCGGTTTTAACATCAATGCGCGGTATGATACATATAAGGAAGATTTTCACAAAAGATGCACTCCCGAATTTTCGGAAGAATGGATAGCTAACATAAAAAATATAAGGTCATGGATAAAAGAGAAGCTGTAATGGCTGCGCAACGGTATGTGAACACGATAAGTGGAAAATATCAGCTCTCTCGTGCTTTGGTTTTCGGCTCTTATGTCAAAGGGAAGCAACATTCAAGCAGCGATATAGATGTAGCAATAGTTATGCGGCAAATAAATAATTTGTTTGATACGCAAGTGAACTTGATGCAATTGCGTAGCGACAACGACCTGCAAATAGAGCCTCATGCTTTCCGCGAAGCGATTTTAACAGCGATGACCCTTTCGTATATGAAATATTACAAGATGGTGTAGAACTATCAGTATAAGCAAATATTGGGAATAAATCTCTATCTTCGCAGTCTTATGGTATTTTATCTATGAAGACAATCGAATTTATATCATCATTAGATGAATACGACCAAAATCGTATTCGCGTGCGGTTGCTAACCGAGAATGGTGATTTGACGGATATAATGTATCAATATGAAACCCTTATTGATAATCAATGGATAGCCATTGTTCGTTACGATTGTGCACATGGATTTTTTCATAGAGATGTTTTATTTCCCAACGGTGACAAAGAAAAACAATCCATTGAGATGGATTCATTGAAAACGGCATCAAAATATGCTGAACAAGATTTGAAAGACCGATGGGAATGGTACAGAGGACGATATATTAAAAAAATTAAAACAAAATAATATGACACACAAAGAAACCGTAGCAAGGAACATCGGCTTGACATTCGATTTCGTAAATTATTTGCTTGATAATGAATCCGAAATAGAAAAACTTCCGGATAATTTCAAATTGGAATTTAAGGAAAAGGATTTTCCAACATTAGAACGAAAACAGTCGGTATATACTCCTATACAAGGGATAGAAAAGAGATATGCTCGAGTAAAAAATACGTTTGAGTTAGTATAAAAGACCTGTTTGAACGGATAAAAGTAATTTCAATCATTAATAAAAGCGTGTAAACCAATATATCAGCGGTTTATGCGCTTTTTTGTGAGTAGTAATAGATTGAAAATTGAAGAATATGAAAGAGAACAAGAATTTGAAGAGATTAAAGGCTTTAAGAACTTTAAAGACATTAATGGTATTGATGGCAGTCTGCCTCTTTGCAGGCTGTTCCGAAGACGACAACCTGCCGAATGGGACAGGCGAAGCATTGACCATACAGGTATCGGCGCAGGGATTCACCTCCGGCAGTCCCGAAACGCGCACCACCGATGCGGGTTACACTACGAGTTTTGCTACGGGCGACCAAATCGGGATTACCGTTATTCAAGACGGCGTGATAAGGGAAAACAACATTCCCTACGAGTACGACGGTTCGGACTGGAATCCGGTAGCCGACCCGGTATACCGCTATACGGAGGGAAGTGTTACCTACCTGGTTTACTATCCGTACAGCGCGGCAATGGACGGCAAAACATCGGCGGCGGAAATCGTTGCCGCCTTCACGCCCAAGACCGACCAGAGCGCACCGGCGGACTATGCCGCTTCCGACCTGCTGACGGGCACAGGCTCGCTTGGCGGCTCAACATTAAGTACAACCCTCACCCACGCCCTTGCGCTGATAGAAGTGTCGCTGCCCGCAACCGCAACCGCCGTCACCTTAAAAGCAGGAACAACCGACGTTACGCCCTGCAAAATCGGCGACGGCTACCGCTATATAGCGAAACCCCAAGCAGGCGTAACCCTGAGCGGCGGCTATACCTACCTCGGTGCAACCCTGGTATGGGAAAAGACAGGCGTAGCGCTGACGGTGGGGAAATACACAAAAATAGGGGTAAAAACCACTATCACTGATTTGCTCGGCATCTCCTTAGCCTCTATTCCCAAGGGGACGTTTATGATGGGCAGCCCCGCAAGCGCGCCGAACCGCGGTAGTAATGAAACGCAGCATCCGGTAACTATGACCAAGGATTTTTATATGAGCAAAT
>BNXB01000069.1 GCA_025999255.1 Bacteroidia bacterium
CGTGAAATATTCTCAAATCCAAAATAAAAGGAAATTTATTTATTCCGGGAAATTGTTATCTAAAATAGTTTAAATAATTGATTTTCAGTATTTAATCAAATGATATTGTTATTATAAAAAACGACAATACATTCATTCGGATAAGGATTCCCATTTTCATCCCTGACGACAGAATTACCGGGATCATACAAAAACTCTTTCAAAGATATCGTTTCCCTTTTCTTAATTACCGAAAACAAAGCCCGGATACTTCGCGCATTTTCCCAATCAACCAGCAGTTCATTGTCTCCGTCCGGTAATAACATTTTTTGTGGAAGATGGTATTTTTCCTTCCATTTACCTGTTTCCATAATCAATTGTTCTTCATCCTCTATTGCAAACAAATGTTTCATTTCCCTTGTTTTAATTTTCCATGTCGCCAAAGAAAGTATGGTATTCCGGTATCGCACACGGGGCAGAAAGTTTAATTCATTACTCAAATATCCCCAATTAAAATATAAACCTCCTCTTCCGTGTTGCATTTGCATATCGCAAAGAAACCGGTAAACAGGCATGGAGCTATTCCGGTAATTATGAGCATTGGTTAACCGCGGTATGATTTCCTTTTTCAGCTTTTTCGAACGCAGGCAGATTCTTCCCTGCCGGACGGACAGATACAAATCCGACATATAAACCAATCGATTTTCAGGCAAATCGGAATTGGACAAATACAAAATTTCATAATCGCGGATATGTGGGCGAGACAGAACATTCCCAACCCTCGAATCAGGTAAATGCGCTATTTCCGCCAAAAGAACATCCGACGCCAATTCCTGTTCTTTTGCTGCCACCTCATCCACGAAGCGGGCAATATTTTCATCCGTATGGGCAAAGCGGGCTAACAGGTTAGCTCCGCAAACTCCGAAAAAACCATTCAGTAGAATCATCGGATTATCGGAACCGGATTTCAGGATTTCGAACATGGAATGGATTGTGAGAGGCAAATCATCCCAATGGGTATTGAAATTCTTTACATCATCGTCGCAAAGAACGATTTCATGTTCATTCCGCTTCAAAACCTCCAGGGTCTTCTGAAATAAAACCGACAGGAAAATATTCGATTGAAAATTCATTCCCTGACCCGCCTGACCGGGTACGTAAAAATTTTCCAGCAAAGGCGAAATGTCCCCGGATTCCTTATTCACCGGATAGCCGATGCCGATTTCAGGATCCAAAACCTCCATGAGAGAAACTTCCCGGTATTCATAGCGACTGTAAAAAGCCTGTTGAAACTGTTTCAACGTTTCGTTCTTGCTTCCGAAAGTAATTTTATTCAAGAATGTCATTACCGATTGGAGTTCATTTACAATATCGTTCCCCAATGTAGCTTTTACGACATTCCTTGTCATATCGACCTGAAATAAAAACCGCTCTTCATATGGAATTTTGATTTCCTTAATCTTTTGGATAATATTCCGGTATAGTTCCATATTATTCTTTTGATTGGAATCCAGTTGATAAAGCATTTTTTGAATTTCTTTAACGGACGATATCAATAATTCATTGGTATTCAATTCTTCCAGGATCCGGATTATACGGGTAAAAAAATCATCTCCGGTTACCGAAGGACTTATCTCGCCGACTATGATTTGAGAATCTATCAATTCCTCTATAAATGCCAAAGCCTCGTCCGGTTCAATTTTATTATCAACCAGGTAAGTCAAAAGCTCATTTATTTTTACGCCTTTTCCCGCCATTTTTAAAAGGACGTCCAGATAAACGGAACGAACGACAGAAGTTATCCGGTGAATTCTTCTTGATTTTACATATTGATATTCGACATACCGGTATTTTTTCCCTACCGGATACAAAGTAGTGTTGAGATAATACTTCATATTTTCCCTGATACCGGATAGTTTCGATAACTCCTGGGATAATGTACATAAAAAGTACATATCCAGACGGGTAACCCGATTGAAATTTCCCAATACAATATTGGTTTTGTCACCATCGGTAATACGACCCGGTGAACATCCTGCAAATAATCCGAAAGGGGTGCAACGCGAAGACATCCGGCTGATATACCGGTATAAGGCCGATTCTATCCGTCGTTTTTCATCTTTATTCGGTATATTTCCGGATAAATATTTCTGTAATTCGGTATATAAAACAGGAGAAGCTACGTAAATGGCCTCCTGAACCAACGGATTTTGAATTTTTACCTCAAACGAATCTTCTTCTAAAGAATTGAAAGGAGATTGAGAAACCCGGATAAAAAACGAATCAAATACATTGTACATTCTAATCCTTTTTTGTCCAAAAGTAATTGATAATATATGAATTATCGTTTGTTTATAATAACAATATCATTTGATTAAATACTGAAAATCAATTATTTAAACTATTTTAGATAACAATTTCCCGGAATAAATAAATTTCCTTTTATTTTGGATTTGAGAATATTTCACGTTCCTGATCCCGGATATAATAGAGGCCGTCAAAAATATACAACCATTTCCCACGCTAATTATCCGTCTCGCTTGACTTGTTTAAGATAATTTCCCGAATTCTTATCTTGTGACTGCAAACTTAGAGTTTTTTCATAATAATATTGCTCTCAAACTCTTTATCGCGATAACCATCAGCAAAACGCAAAGGTTCAAAATTAATAAATGCATAAGGCGCATTTCCAGAAAATAACAAAACTCTACTAACCTGATATAAGTCAAGATAGGATTAAAATAAAGAGACCTAATCCTATTAAGTTCAGGACTTAGTCTCTTTAATTGTCAATAATCATTATAATTTAAGTTATGCAGTTTTAAGGTTCATTTTTAATTTCGTGAGAAATACAATATATATTTTATACTATCCCATTACACGTATACTTTGACCCACAAGTATCTTCACATGAACCGTAATATTCAGATTCGGGCTCCTCCTCTTCTTCAGACTCTTCTCCTGGACAAGGAACACCCACACCAGTAGGACACATGAGAAATATTGATTCTATAATTCCTCCTCCTTTAATTTGGTTCATTTCGTTTCCATCAAGATTAGAAACAATTTCTTTTTTCAATGTTAATTTTTTCATTGTAAATTCATTTTAAATATTAATACTCTACACAAGAACACTTTGACAAAATTAGTCAAAAAAAAATAGCAATAATCAATTTATAATAACAACACGATCAGTTAAAATGCTATAAATAAATTAGTTAAAAAATAAACAATAACAATTTTACCAGATTTTATAAATCTAATAATAAAATTACTTATTTTTGCCAAATCCAGATTCAAACTTAAAAAGAAAAAGTATGAAAACAAGACTTATCCTCTTTTCAATTTTTATCTCAATAGTCATATCTGCTTGTCATAAAACAAATTCAGAATTCAATCTGGACTTTGAGACTCTTGAAAACACATCTTCAATCAATGATTCTTCAACCGGACGGATAAGGACGGGACTCCATACCTCTTCCGATTATAATTATATTATTTCTTTGGATTCTACAGAAACCAAAAATAGAAAATCCTCAGCTTGTATTGAATTCACAGGAGATTGTCCCTCCTCCGCAAATTTAGTATTTATCCTTCCCGAAAATTACGACGGAAAAAAAATTTCCCTTTCCGGATACATTAAAACAAAAAATGTAACAGACGGTAACGCAGGATTATGTATATCTATAAGCCCGCTTGTTGCACAGAATGATACGTCAATTAAAATAACCGGGACAACCGAATGGAAGCGATATGAAATGACAATGAATTTACAACCCGACATAACAGAAGAAATTATTGTGGGTGGGTATTTATCCGGGAAAGGGAAAATGTGGTTAAACGGTTTGAAAGTAACAATCGACGGAAAAGATATTCAACACTCAAAACCGTATAAACGAAAAATATTTCCCGCCGAAAAAGATACGGTCTTCAATACTATTCCGGTTGTTATTTTTCCGGAATTATCCGAACAAGAAGTCAACAATTTGGAATTATTAGGAAAAATATGGGGATTCTTAAAATATCATCATCCTTTTATCGCAAAAGGAAACTGTAACTGGGATTACGAACTGCTCAGGATGCTGCCAATTTACCTGAAAGCAAACGACAACAAACAAAGAGATCGGATTTTACTGGATTGGATTAACAAGTATGGAAAGATTCCTACGGATGAAACCATCCGGACAACTGCCGATAACGCTTTTATAAAGCCTGATTTATCCTGGGCTGAGAACGATAATATAAGTCCCGATTTAAAAACATTGTTAAAAAAAATCTACCAAAACCGATATCAAGGGAATCAGTATTATGTTCGAATAGGAAACGGTACCGGAGGGGCAGTGTTTTTAAATGAAAAACCCTATTCCCAAATGCCTTATCCGGATGACGGAGTCCGGTTGTTGGCTTTGTACAGGTATTGGAATATGATACACTATTTTTTCCCTTACAAATATTTGACTGATAAAGACTGGAATACTGTACTGAAAGAATATATTCCGGACTTCATTGGTGCAAAAAACGAACTGGAGTACGAATTAACCGTTCTCAGGCTCATTGGGGAGGTATGCGATACCCATGCCGGACTGTGGAAAGGCGGAGATAAAATAGACTCATTAAGAGGAAACCGGCAGGCTCCGTTTCAGGTTCAATTTATTGAAAATAAGTTGGTAATAACAAATTTTTATATAGATTCTAACTTTGCTGAAAGAGCAGGAATAAGTACCGATCTGAAAATAGGAGACATTATAACCCATATCGATGGGAAATCGGTTACTTCTATCGTAGACAGCATTAAAAGATATTATCCTGCATCCAATGAAGCAGCCAGGTTAAGAAATATAGCCAATAATTTATTACGTTCTAATGAATATACCATTTCTATTAATTACATATCATCCAATAAAATAAAGCAAAAGAAAATAATTTTGGCAGACAGGAAAGATGTACTACATAAAAAACGCCAAAAAGATATTACCAAATGTTATAAATTTTTAGACGGAAATATCGGCTACATCACTTTGAAATCCATAAAAAATGAAGATATTCCCATTATCAAAAAGGAATTTATGAACACCGAAGGAATTGTCATCGACATCCGCAACTATCCCTCTGCAAATACACGTATGTTAGTTAGCAATCTTATATCAAAACCTACTGCTTTCGTAAAATGGACAGTAAATACAAATAACCCGGGCGAATTTATATTCGAAAATGGATATGAAATCCCCAAATCGGAAAAGTACTATCAGGGGAAAGTTATAGTCATTGTCAACGAAGAAACTCAAAGCGCTGCAGAATTTGCGGCAATGGCCTTCCGAACAGGAGACAATACGACAATTATCGGGAGTACAACTGCCGGAGCTGATGGAAATGTATCGGAAATACTTCTTCCGGGTGGATTAAAAACATGGATTTCAGGTATTGGCATCTATTATCCGGACGGACGGGAAACCCAACGTGTCGGAATTGTACCGGATATTGAGGTAAAACCCACTATCAAAGGTATTCGGGAAGGTCGCGATGAACTTTTGGAAAAAGCGATTGAGATTATCAAGGAAGAGCAAAAATCGAAAAAAGTTAAATGATTTGTCTTTGTCACGATAATAAAAACATTTCATCCCAGGTTTGCTGACAATCCTCTAAATAAGACATAAATACAAGACCAATACCCGATATTCCGGTAAGTGAAGAATAGTCGCACTTCCATCCGCCTACAACGAATGTTTTGTATCCGGCCAAACCATCCTCAAAATTGGAAAAATTCAATGTTTGACTTAACCAATAATGAGTTGCTTCCTTGAATTCATCACAACGTGTTTCGAGATACATCCGGTGAAATATCATTGCTATTCCGGAACTTCCGTGACAAATCCCGGCATCCCGGACATAACTATCATCCAAGGATAAACGCCGAGTATTTCGAAGAAGAACAGTTAATCCCTTTTCTTTCCATTCCGGTTTGTCAACAGCTTTTCCGGCTAGCCATAACGCCATTCCAATTCCTAAATCGCCATAACACCATGCTAAACGACTTTTTGAAACAGATTCTGAAGTATTTTTTAACAAATAACTTGGAAAATAAGAACCAAATTGTGAAAAGTCTCTTTTTTGAGATAACACATAATTTACAGCACCGGATAACATTTCTATAACTTTTTCATTGGTAATGCCACTGTTAACAACCCGGGACAAAAAAATAATAATACTGGAAAGTCCATGGGATAAAGCGAGGTTATATCCAATAAGGTTTTTCTCTGGATTTATAACAGATTCCCATTTGAAAATTTGACTCTTAGCGTCTTTCTCTGCCGTATAATACAAAAAATCAATTAATTCCTGTATATATCCCGGATAAGTTCCTTTCTTCAAAAAATATAACCCCACTCCCAAAGCGCCGTGCATAAAGTCGTAATGCTGTCGCCCTATATCTTGCCTCATCTTGGCAACCAAAAAATCATCCAACATCGATTGAACATCGCCCACATCTATATCTATAAAATCATTCTCACGAAGAAATTCAAATAAGTATAATATCCCGGAAAGTCCGGAACAAAAAGTATGTAACTTCATACTTTTTGTAAATTGTTCCAATAATTTCTCAGCATAATTTCCCGTTAATAAGGCATATTTCTTATTTTTAGAATATTTCGAATAATAAAACAAAAACAATAAAATCCCAAATTCTCCGGAATACAAACCGAAAGATTCTTCTTCCTGATTTTGAATTTTAGTAAAAATATATTCAGCTATCGAATCTATTTTTTGTTTAATAATGGATTCCATAAATATTACTGCTAATTTATCGTCTTATTTTACTTACGAACGAAAATCATTTCAAACAGAGAATCACATTCCGCCTCTCTCATTTTTTTCTTGATCCGGTATTTTCGCTGATTGATTGTTTGTTTACTGACACTTCCCA
>BNXB01000070.1 GCA_025999255.1 Bacteroidia bacterium
TATTACCAGGCACAGGAAGGAACGACAACACTGGATCTGACGGCTTATGCTAAAGGAACATACTTGTTGCTATACAACGGTAAAATGTTCAAGGTCATCAGAAAATGAGCATGAAAGGAAAGGAATGAAAAAAGCGGCTTTTGCCGCTTTTTTCATTTTTTGATAATTTGCCCGTTAAGGCATTCATTGTGGAAGCCCTACGGGCTACTGAAAGGACACGATATTGTCATAATCTATTGACAGGTAAGGCCTACGGCCTATCTCTTATTTCGAACCCACGTTAATGAAGAATTGGGGGATATGACGAAAATCTGTAGGAGGAAAGCCGAATTCGTTGTAAAACAGGTTATCAACATATGTTAAGAAACAAACTCTTTTTGATGATTTTTCATCCTTTATTTATAATCGTTCACCAAAATACCTGTTTATTATTTTCGTAAGTAAAAATCCGCTCCAGGCGTCTTGTTTGCCCGATATCCAGTAACCAATACAATGTTCCCGACGGAACTCCTTCAAAAACAATGAGCGAATCCTGTTCGCTTTTCTTTGTCTGAAATAAATACTCGTTTTTAAATTATTTTTCAGGATAAGAGTAAAAGCAGTTTTATTATCATTTTCAGAAAAAGATTCTATCACTTTACTCATCACGTTTTCATTATTTCGTTCTAATATTTTAGTTTCGGATCCGGAAAGTGTTGGAATTTCAATGAAGAAAATTCTGCATCCAAAAGGTATAAACCATTCTTATATCTCATAGATCCTCTCACCCAAGCAGCTACACACCCAAGTGTAAATAATATTCGGCCTCAAGCGACAGCCATTTACCTGCCATCCTGCTTCGAAACTTTCACTTTATCTACCCGGTTATGATCCATATTCAGCACTTCAAAAGTGTAATTCTCCCATTTTACGGTATCGCCTGCTTCCGGTATCCGTTCCAGTTCATCCATGATATATCCGGCTATAGTTACATAGCTCGCCTTGATCGTGTTAATCATATCATCATCAAGACCTATTTTTTCCAGAAATTCCACAAACGGAATCTGCCCATCGACAATCAGACTGCCATCCGATTGTAATTCGGAAGCATATTCGAATTCATCCGTCTCCGAAATATCTCCCACCAAAGCATCCAGAATATCATTCAACGTAACAAATCCTTTGACTCCGCCATATTCGTCAACGACAACAGCCTGATAAACCCGTTGACGTTGAAACTTTTCCAATACGGAGTAAGCCTTTCCCGTAGAAATAACCACCTGAACTTCCCTGCTGATCTTCTTCAGATCCGTTACAACCACATCAAAATCCTGTCCAACCAGATCTTTTGTATGAATGAATCCAATAACATTATCCAGGGTTTCATCACAAAGTGGATAAACCGTATGCTTGTTCTCAAGAATGATCTTTTTAATCATTTCCGGATCGTCATTTATGTCCACCCAGATTACCTCATTTCTCGGAGTCATCAAAGTTTGAATTCTACGGTCTCCCAAACTGAATACATTCTGAATCAACTCTTTTTCCGTTTCTTCAATTTCTCCGCCTTTATGACTTTCGGCAATAATGACCTTCAGTTCTTCTTCCGTATGGATATCTTCCTGTTCGTGAACGGGCTGAATACCGATTAGTCTGAGCAATGAATTTGCCAGTCCGTTTAACAACCAGATAAATGGACGTCCGACAAAATAAAATATCCGAAGTGGTATGGCTATGCCGAATGTCACCTGGACAGGCTTACGAATAGCCAGGGATTTAGGAGCCAATTCTCCCAAAACAATATGGAGTATTGTTATCAGGATAAATGCGACAGGTACAGCCAGATGATTGGCAGCAGTCGGGCTCATTTCCAATCCTATAAAATTAAAAAATGAGAGAATGATTTCCGTAAAAACTTTCTCTCCCATCCATCCTAGTCCAAGGGAAGCAATTGTGATTCCTAACTGAGTTGCCGCCAGATAACCATCCAGATTGGATACCACACTTTTAGCAGCAGATACAGCCGCCTTACCGGCATCTTTCCTGACTTCAATCTGAGATGTACGGACTTTTACAATCGCAAACTCAGCGGCAACAAAAAAACCATTCAGGAAAACCAGGAAAATAGTAAATAAAAATTCCAATGTCATATTTAAAACGAATCAAATGTCCTCTTTCTTTTCAGATAAAATGCAATAATCAAGCTCTTCCGATTTATCACATCCGGGAATTCCGGAAGACTCAAATTCATATTCTTTTCTCGGACAAAAGCATAGTTCTTTTTTTGCCTGCAGAATTCCCTTCTGGCTTTGAACACAGCTCCGGCATTGGCAGGATAACCTTTCAGAAAAAATTGAAGCGCCGCCAGGTAATCCAGGAAGAAACGTATGAAGAATACTCTCCTGAAGTACTTTTCAGGGATATTCTTATATACCATCAACAGATTATTCCGGAAATTCAGGAAAGTTTTATGAGGACTTTCCATCGCAAGGGTAGCCCCCCCTACATGATAAACTGCCGACGAAGGCAGGCAAACAATTCTCATACCCCGGCTTACCAGTCTCCAACAAAAATCAATTTCTTCCTGGTGGGCAAAGAAGTAAGCGTCTAATCCTCCGGCCTGTTTGTACACATCCAAACGGACAAACAAGCAGGCTCCACTAGCCCAGAGTACATCGGTAACAGCATCGTATTGATGAGAATCTTTTTCAACCACATTCAATACCCTGCCACGGCAATAAGGATAACCATACATATCCATATAACCTCCACAGGCTCCCGCATACTCAAATGAAGTCTTATTTTTATAGGATAAAATTTTAGGTTGTAAAGCAACTACCTCAGAATTACTATCCATGTAATTGATTGCAGTAGTAAGCCATCCCGGCGTAACTTCCACATCCGAGTTCAGAAGAACGGCATACGGATGCTCCAATTGGAACAATGCACGATTATAACCTTCTGCAAACCCATAATTTTTTTCAAATGCAATGATCCTGATTTCCGGATAGTTTTCTTTTAAAAAAGATAAAGAATCGTCGATCGAACCATTATCTGCAATTATAATCTCTGCTTCATCAGAGGGAGTATGTTCAATCAATGCAGGTAGAAACTGTTGCATCAGGGACTTTCCATTCCAGTTCAATATAACGACAGCTGTTTTCGCTCGTTTCATGTTGTCTCTTGTCTTTTATGTTTCCAACGGTTATGAGTCCATAACCAACGGGCGGGATCCCGTAAAATCGTTGCCTCCATCATCCGGGCATAACGTTCGGTAATTTCAAACTCGGCTGTAGAACAAGGATCATCGGAAATCAATTTCACGTCCACTTCATAATATCCTCTTCGTAATCTCCTGACATCCAAATAACCGACTATAAATCCGGTTTGTTTTGCAATCCGTTCGGCTCCGGTCAGGATGGCTGTATCCCGGTTTAAAAACCGGGTCCAATAATGAATATTATTCAATGAAGGTTTCTGGTCGGAAATAAAACCGACAACTAATTTTTTACCGTCGCGCCTGAATTTTACAATTTCACGCAGCGTATCATTTTTTGCAAACCCTATTGAATGAAAACGTTTTCTCAGATCAATAAAAAAACGATCGAATGCCTTATTTTTCAACGGACGGTATATTTGAGCAAAACGAGCATCCGGATCATCAGACCAGAGAGTAATAGAAGTTACCCATTCCCAGTTACCATAATGCCCCAGCATCATGATACATGAATTCCCTTTTTTCATTTTTTCCTCCATAAGCGTCATGCCCCTGAATACAAACCGCCGTTTCATTTCTTCATCCGAAATATGTAACAACTTGATTGTTTCAAAAAAATAATCACAAAAATGACGATAAAACTGTTTTTCTATAACGATAATTTCCTTTACAGTCTTATCCGGAAAAGAACCCTCAAGATTTCTTCTCACTATCTTTCGCCTATACCTTATTATATAGTATAACGGTAAATATAAAATATCCGAAAAAACATACAATACCCTAAGCGGGAGCATTGCATGAATCCAGGTCAGAAAGTAAATAATTCCGTATATCAAATTATCAATTGTTAATTTATCAACTATCAATTAACCTAACATTCCCTTTAACGCAGATTTGTCGGCATTAAAATCTCCCAAAGTTACCGGAATCAATCGATTTATCAAAGACTCCTCGTAATTTACCTCCACTTTTACGTAATTTTCCGTAAAACCATGCATCTTTTTTCCTCTCCGGGTGTGTTCAAAAAGCGCCTGTTTTATTTTACCCTGCTGAGAACGATAAAAATCTAACAGCTTCATGCCGGAAATTTCCAATAGTTGTTTACTTCGTTCCTGTTTTACCCGTGGATCCACGACATAATCAATATTCAGAGCCTGTGTTCCGGAACGTTCGGAATAAGTAAAAACGTGTAACTGCGAAATATCCAATCCTGAAATAAAATCTTTTGACCGGGAAAAATACTCTTCTTTTTCTCCCCTGACGCCTACAATCACATCAACTCCGATAAAAGCATCCGGCATTAACGTTTTGATTCTGTTTATTTTGGATGCGAAAAGTCCGGTGTCATATTTTCGATGCATCAACCTGAGTACCTCATCCGAACCCGATTGTAAAGGAATATGAAAATGAGGGGCAAAACGTTTTGATTGAGCCACAAACTCAAGTATTGCATCCGTCAATAAATTAGGCTCAATCGACGAAATCCGGAACCGATCTATTGTATCCACCTCATCCAGGGCTTTTATCAATTCAAAAAAACTTTCCCCGGTCGTTTTACCGAAATCACCAATATTCACACCGGTCAATACAATCTCTTTTCCACCATTACGACCTGCATCTGCAGCCATTTTCACCAACTCATCGATAGTTCCGTTGCGGCTACGTCCACGTGCAAACGGAATTGTACAATAAGTACAGTAGTAATCACAACCATCCTGAACTTTGAGAAAATGCCTGGTCCGATCGTCACTGGAACATGATGGAGTAAATTTCCGGGTATCCTTAATCGGAGTAACAACAGTCGAATGTCTATTTTTATCCAATTGGGCTTCTTCGATATATTTCAGCACATCCATTTTCTGATCCGCTCCTAAAACCAAATCGACTCCTTTGATTCCGGCAACATCCTGAGGTTTTAGTTGGGCATAGCACCCTGTCACCACTACAAAAGCCTCCGGATATTGATTACTTATACGGCGAATAGCCTGCCGGCATTTCTTATCGGCCAACTCAGTTACCGAACAAGTATTAATGATGCAAATATCGGCCTGTTCCCCAGGCATTACTCTCCTCACTCCCTGTTCTGCCAGTTTCTTTCCGATTGTCGATGTCTCAGCAAAATTCAGTTTACATCCCAATGTAAAATAAGCTGCTTTTTTATTTTCAAATATGCTCGAATCTACCATACACGTTTCACGTTGTACGTTTTACGTTACACGTTTTTTTGGCAAAGGTACGATTTTATCATTATAATTTATAAATTTGCAAAATGTATATGGTAACCTTATACGAGCAAATTTCAGAAATTCGGCTTTTTCCCGATGAATTTGAAAAGACACCTAAAAAAAGTATTAAATGGTTTCTTTACAGTAACATTTAAATTTTCTTCAAAAAAAATAAAAAAAATCATTTTATGTTATACAACATATGAAATAATGTTATACCTTTGTAACGTGTTTCAAAGAGGAAACATAAAGTATATTTCAACCGTTTTAATTGATTAAAAATGAAAAAGTTAGTTTTATTTGCAACCATTTTTGCTGCTGTTGCTTTTACAGCATGCACAAGCCAAAAGAAAGAAGAAGCTGCTCCTGCTGCTGAAACAGAGCAAGTAGAAACTCCAGCTCCTGCTACACAAGAAGAAGCTGCTCCTGCTGACTCTACTACAACAGAAGCTCCTGCAGAAACTCCTGCTCAATAATCATAACAGGACAAAAACAAAAGAGGGTGTGCCAAAAGGCACACCCTCTTTTGTTTTTGTCCTGTTAAAAATAGTTAATAAATAATAGCGGCTTTTTTAGTTGAGAATTGAGAGAGGAGAGTGGGCTTCGTACGAAACCATCACTCTCCTCTCGTTGCTTCTTAAATGAAGTTTTCTTTATTCTTTCATTTAATCATCATTTCCTGATGACCTTGAACGCTTTACCGTTGTAGTGTAACATGTACGTACCCTTGGCATAGCCCGTCAGGTCGATCGTTGTTGTACCTTCCTGCGTTTTGTAAGTTCCCTTCAACGAACCGGTAACATCCATGATGCGGATGGTTTGGTTCGCTTCCGTATTCGAAACTTTTACTACGCCTGAAGTCGGGTTCGGGGAAACCTGTACTGTGGTTGTCGTGAGGTTATCTGTTCCCGTCGGGTATTGCACTTTAATCGTTTGCGTTGCCTGCCGCGTACCGCAGGGGTGTTCCAAGGTCGCTGTGAGGGTGCCGATACCTTCCGAGAGGGTGCCGAACGTCGCCCAGGTCTCGTTTTCACCAACCTCGCCTGTTTCAGGGGAGAAGATCACTCCTTCCTTACTGTAACTCCAACTGTACTTCGTCACGTCGGAATAACCCGCTAACTGAATATGGTACGTCCGGCCTGTTCTTGCTACCGGGGACGGATAGTCTGAGAACAGCAATGTTTCAGGAAGGAATTCCGCTACCCATAGACGGACGTTCTTGCTGTAAACACTCGCTTTGTATCCATTGAAATTACTGCGGATGATGACATAATAACGTTCGTAATCTTTCAGTTTCGCATTCGTCACCGTGTAGGTATTGCTGTTCGCCCCCAGGATACGGTTATTCCCGTAGTACCATTCATACGTCAGGTTATGACCTTCGGCCAGGACTTGGAAGGTATGGCTTTCCCCAAGGCAGATGATGGCGTCTTCCAGGTCTTTTGTGATTTTAGGGA
>BNXB01000071.1 GCA_025999255.1 Bacteroidia bacterium
AACCCTGAGGAAACATAACGAGAATGAAGCTCCGAAAATTGTTGGTCTGTTAACATATGCTTTTTTATATGCAAAAATACCGGAGAAAATTGGTTAGAAAAAGACGCGATTCAGCGGATGGTTACTCATCAACAATCTGTTCGAAGTCATTTTGTTGCTGCCCTTCCAATGCTTTCATGCCAAAGTCATCGAGTATCAGCAGGTCTACCCTGGAGATTCTGTCCATGAATCGGATTTCTTGTCCCTGCATTCTTTCCAATCTTATCTTTTCCAGCAGTTTCTGCATATTGAAGTACGCCACATGATGGCCCATCCTGCAAGCCCTGTCACCCAACGCTGTTGCCAGATAGGTCTTTCCCGTTCCCGCCGGGCCATTAATCACTATAGTTCCACCCTTGTGTATAAACTCTCCTGTTCCAAGATTGGATACAGTTGTGGCATCCACTCCTCTTTGTGTGTCGTAATCCAGTTCTTCAAAAGAAGCCGGATAAGGGAAAGCCGCCTCTTTGAGCAAACGGGCGATACGGTTCGTTTTACGCGTGTCCTGCTCTGTGTGCAGGAGCAACTCCAACCCGTCTCTAAAGGCGAGTTTATCCACGCGGTGTGTTTCACACAGGGAAGTCCAACAGTCAGCCATTCCCGGAAGCTTCAATCGGTGAAGCGTTTTTTCGATTTCATTCATACTTGTTTTTTGTTTTTAAAGTTATTGATAATGGGAACTACCACGCATGTTTTCATGATTGGTCGGTTCCGGATTTTTACGTGTATCACTCTTTTTCTGCTGTTCTGCCCCGGCAAGATTATGAATCACATTTTGCAGGAACTTACCCGTGTAAGCCCTGTTTTCTATGGCAATTCCACATGCGCGTTCAAAATCTTCCCGGGGTGTTTTCCGCTGTAGGGAGAGCATAAAGTCGCACGTCTGGTATTTGAACTCCGGCGGTAATGCCCGCTCTTCCAGGTCGTGGAACATATCTGAGATGAGTTGTTTGAGCAGGGGGCTACACCTTGCCGCCCTGTTTTCATAATACTCCGGCGAGCGTTCGAGTATGGCCTTTGAAGCAGAGGCCAGGTGTTCATTCAAATAAGTACGCCCAAAACCGATAACGCGCTGATGTGTGGCAACTTGTTCCCCATTGATGAAGATTTTAACCAATGTGCGGGTATAGATTATCCGGCTACGCTTGCCGATGTGAAGATAAGAAACGGAGTAATAGTGCTTGTCACGGGCAAGATAAACGAATCCGTCATTCCGTACCTGCAGGTCACAGTAGAACTTCATTTCATAAGCCTCTTGCGGAAGTGGTGCCAGCGCATCCTTTTCCGCAGCAAAGAACTGTTCCTGTCGGCTGTAAGGACGTTGCTGCATACGGGTCTGATTATGCTCCAGCATCTTCTGGGTAACAGCCTCATTGAGTTCTTCCAGCGAGTAAAAGGTTTGATTGCGCAGTTTGGCATAGACACGACGGTAGACCAGCTTCACATGATTCTCCACCAATGCTTTATGAGTGAGAGAGTAAGGCTTGCAGGGTATAGTTACAAAGTGATAATGGTTACCCATATCTTCTAAAGCCTTGTTCAGTGTCGGCTCGTAACGTTCAGCCTTGATCACAGCAGATTTAAGGTTATCGGTTACCAGTATCTTGGGGACTCCACCAAGGAATTCCAAACATTTAGCGATGGCATACAGGAAGTCTTCTACCCTTTGGGAAGGGACACACAGAGCAAAACCATAATCCGTATAAGGGAGAGTGGCTACAAAAACCTGGACTTGTATAATTTCTCCGGTATCTAAATCGACATATTCCAGGGTGTCACCGGCAAAATCGACAAAGAGTTTTTCACCCCCTACGTATGTATCGGTAAGTGAGGTAGTGGGCTTGGAAGCAACAAGATGTTGTTTTAAATGATGGAAGAACTGAGACTTGCGGTAACCGTCAGGATGCTCCTTTATATATTCCTCCCAGACTAAATATCTTGTTACGTGCTTGTTCCTTAATGATTCCCTGAATCGGGGAAGTTCATCCAGAAAGGTTTGATGACGAGCATCTGTGTAAGCCGGATTACCTGCACGGAAGCGGGAGTCCAGCTCGGGGTCTTCCATCTTTAAAAGTTCTTTCAGAGGCAAGGTGTCACTTCGGAAGAAACGGACATAGTTCCCTACTGTTTCCTTGTTGATGTCAAGATCACGGGCTATCTGACGGTTGGAGACTTTGTTCTGACTTAATTGCAGAACTTGTTTTATTTTACTCATATCTACGGATTTTCCTGCCATACTATCTTTGTTTTCATTGTTTATATTTTGAAAACAAAGGTATGGATGAATAAAAAAGTGAACGGACATGCTCCGGAAAACGAAAAGGGCGATTCCGTGAACGGATATGTTCCGGAAAACAGTGAGAAAGAGACGGCTATCTTCTGAAAATGTACGGACATGCTCCGGAATACAGATCTTTTCTCCCATCAGAAAAAATGGTGTACGGATATGCTCCGGAAAATGTACCCAGTGTACGGGTATGCTCCGGAATACGGTCAGTTTGATGATGATTTTTAACTCTTCCACCCTCGTTTTTCTCGTTTTTTAGGGTGAACAGATAGGAAAAAAGATAGTTTTGACCCGCAAACGTTCAGATTAATACTGATATATTAGGGGGCAAAAGTGGGTGGGCATGCTCCGGAATATGCACTTCAAATACAGGAAGTTTAGGGAGTTTAGTTGTGGGAATGTATCTGTCAACCTTTTTCAGTGAAAGTCAATAACAGCTATCATTATCTATAATACTACAACAAATCCGAAAAATATCTAATATTTCACGGATTCAATTCCAGATTTATTGTATTTTTGTGGTATAATAAATTGTTATGATACATAGAACATTAGAAAATACAGTCCGGGATAAGTTGAATGCAGGTAAAGCAATCGTATTAATGGGAGCCAGACAAGTGGGAAAGACAACATTGGTCAAAGAGCTTTTTTATGGCTCTGACGAAATGATTTGGCTTAATGGAGATGAATTGGACGTACAGAACCTTTTTGAGAATGTATCGGCAACTCGTTTGAAGTATATTTTTGGAAACAAGAAGTATGTTGTGATTGACGAAGCACAGCGAATCAAAAATATTGGCTTGAAACTGAAACTTATTACGGATGAATTGCCCGAAGTACAACTTATCGCAACCGGTAGTTCTTCTTTCGATTTAGCCAATGAGGTGAATGAACCTCTCACCGGTAGGAAGTGGGAATACAAAATGTACCCTGTATCTTTTGCCGAGATGGTGCAGCATCATGGGTTGCTGGATGAAAAAAGGTTGCTGCCCCATCGTCTGGTGTATGGATATTATCCCGATGTAGTAAATAACCCGGGAAATGAAAAGGAGATTCTAAAACAACTTTCAGACAGTTATTTGTATAAAGATATTTTGATGTGGGAACAGATTAAGAAACCGGAAAAACTACTGAAACTGTTGCAGGCGATTGCATTCCAAATAGGCAATCAGGTATCTTATGCTGAATTAGGCCAGCTTTGCGGATTGGATAGCAAAACAGTAGAAAAGTACGTGGTGCTGTTAGAGCAGTGTTATGTTATTTTTCGCTTAGGCTCATTTAGCCGTAACCTGCGAAATGAGCTAAAAAACAGCAAGAAGATATACTTTTACGATAACGGTATTCGCAATGCCATCATAGCGGATTTTTCTTTAACAGAAAGCCGCTCCGACATTGGTGCACTATGGGAAAACTATATTATATCCGAAAGACAGAAAAAACTGGAATACGATAAAATGTGGCGCAACAGTTGGTTTTGGCGGACTATAGACCAAAAAGAAATAGACTACATCGAAGAGGGGGATGGACAAATCCATGCATTTGAGTTCAAATGGAATCCTACGGCTAAATATAAAATGCCCAAGATGTTCTTGGAAAGTTATACGGGGAGTACTTTTTCTATCATTACTCCTAAGAATATGGAGATGTTTTTGTTATGAGAGCAATTGCAGGATAACACAAGCAGAGTATTTTCATGCCGGTTTCATTTGAACAAAGTATTAAGAGATTGTCTTAATCTTCCGGTATATCCAAAATATATCCAATAAAGTAAGAAGGAATACAAAACAAAAAGAAAAAATAACCGTAAAAACCAGGCTACCGGATGTTTCCGTAATTCCCAGAACATTCAGTTTGAGAAAATATAGATTACGAATGATAAGCGTAAAAAATACACTCAATAAGGTAACTACAAAATTCAATAAAATAACAAGTATGGAATAGTACCTGACTAAAACATTCCGGTTAAATCCCAGGAGCATCAGGTTACTCAGGGTTTGACGGTCTTTATAGATTATCAGATTGATACTCAGCAACATTAAGCCAACGGCAGGTAACATCACCAAAACGCCGGCCACCATGACGGAAACGATCAGGATAGTAAGGAAATACGATAGTTTTCCCTGTTCGCCTTTATTATCGCTCACTTCATAATCCGGATTAGCGGCAAAAAATCCGGCGATTTTAGGGTCTGCAGGATTTTTGACTTCAAGGATTAACCGGGAAATTCTTCCGGTATCATCCACGGAAACTGCAAACTGATTATTCGACCAGGACATGAAGGCTTCCGGTACCAGGATAGTGTTCAGGTTGTCGGAAAAGCCAACAATCCTCCCTTTGAAATCCCCGGAGATTCCGTTTCCATAAATAGTTACCTGAAAAACCAACTGTTGAATAATCGATTCCGATATCTGAGGTAAGCCCTGACTTCCGGAAAACCCGAAGTTATACAATGTCAGGTAGTCTCTGGGAATAATAATAGGTATCAATCCGGAGGCTTCGTCCCATTTCCAGTCTTTATTCCCGGATTGCGCCAATAGTTTATCCGGAACCGATTCGAAAAACATTTCAGTGGATAAGGTTGACATTTGACCGGAGAGTGAAATCGTCGCCCTTACCTGATACCTGCAAGGCGTAAAATAAGAGACCGAATGTACAAAATCCTGTTTACGGATTTTTTCTATTTCCGAAAGATTGAAAACCGAAGTTCCCTTACCAAAGGCGGAAAAAACCGATACCTTTTTATTTACAACCATAAATCCGGGCTTAAATAACCCCGATTCTGAAGAAAACAAAGGTTTTACATCTTCCCGGAAACAAAATGCGGAAAAAAGGATCGTCATCCCGGCCAAGGCTGCAAAAGCATATCCGAGTACCTGGGAAACGCTGATATTTTTCCTTAACAGTCTGGACAATAACCGACGATATTGTGTATTTTTTCTCATAAATCGAACCGTTGCCGGTAATTAAACGGATAATCTTCGCCCAAAGAAGAAATAAT
Source organism: Bacteroidia bacterium (assembly GCA_025999255.1). GTDB lineage: Bacteria > Bacteroidota > Bacteroidia > Bacteroidales > Azobacteroidaceae > BNXB01. The sequence goes on from BNXB01000071.1 coordinate 5,325, forward strand.
TAATCCTGCCCCTCTTTGTTCCAGTTCCTTTGTAACAATCCCGGCCACTACAGCGATATTCTCATTGTCGAGATGACTGAAAGGTTCATCCATCAAAAGGAAATCGAACGGTTGGCACAAGGCACGAATAATAGTTACCCGTTGTTGTTGTCCGTAAGACAACCGGGAGACTTTCTCATTTAACTTTTCTTCCAATCCGACCCGCACAAACAAATTCCTGATTTCGGCTTCGGTTTTGTGGTTCGTCAATCGATTCTTGATAGAGACATTTTCAAAAGCAGTCAAATCCGGGAAAAGCCTTAAACCCTGAAAAACAAAACTGATCTCCGTTTTTCTTATTCCTACCCATTGGGCATGCGTCAAAGTACAGGTTTTCGCCTGGTCCAAAAAGATATCTCCTGTAAAGTCCGTCCGTTCACCGAAAATATAACTGAACAACGACGATTTTCCCTTACCTGAAGCCGCCCGAATCAGATATTTTTCACCTCGGCAGAAGGTAACCTCCTTAGACCAAATTTCCGATACAGGATTTTCTGTATCGGAAATAAAGTCAGGTATTACATGATTTACCTGTATTTTATCCATAAATAACGTTACTGTTTTGAAGCAGCATCATCTACCGTTTTCAAAATTGTTCTTAAAGAATTCTGTTTACTATCTTTGAACTTTAACGAGAAAACGACTTCGTTCTTTTCATTGACGGAATAACTCATATCTTTCAATGGTTCGATAGCAGAAAGAAACATTTTAATCCCACCGGGAACATTATTTTTCAACATAGTACGCAGATTTTCGGGATAGGTTTCCAGATCCAGGTTCAAATAAAACAAAGCCGGCGATTTTTTAAGTTCGGTAGCCATCGGATTATTTTTCAGGTTCGGACTGAAACCTTTACCTACAAACGAAGCGATTGCTTCAGCATCGTCGGTAATCAAAACCCGCTTATCCTTATAACCAATATTCAAACCTACCATAAAAGGAGTAGTAATTACATAATAACCTCCATTTTCTTTCAGCATTTCTTTCGGGAACAATGCAAGAAATCGTTCGAAATCGCTTTCATTCTTCAAAGTAAAACTCAATCCCGCCAATGGGATAGGAAGTGGTCCCTGAGCGAGGTTATACAAACTGAATACCACATCTCCCTCAATAATATCGAAAAGCGTCTTTACAGTCGGATCATTAAATAATTTCTGATAGACATCCATTCCGGGAGCCTGCATCTGAGCCACACTTTCATTGAGTAATTTAATATATTCCACCCAATTGATTGACAATTTCGCCAACAAATAAGATTTATCGGGAAAATCTTCCAATAAAGCAGTATTGAAATCCTTTTTGATAACCGGGTATTTCTTAAAGAATTCATCGACTTTCGATTGAGGAGAGAGATGCGCACTCACTTTGACTTCGCCATTTTCAAAATTCAAGTAACTATGTACATAAGCATCTTTGAATTCGTTTACATATTCAGGCATTGTAATGTCCATCTTACCGACAAAATTCATCAACTC
>BNXB01000072.1 GCA_025999255.1 Bacteroidia bacterium
TTTAGAAACAGATGCCGAATTGTTAATGCAAAATTTAATCTCTGAAAATGAGAAACTTAGTAAAATGTTAAATTTTAATTCCTTTAGGCAAGCGGGGTAAAGAAGCTTGCGAAAGTTAAATTAATTAGTTACAACAAAAATATCATGGATAAAATAAATCGGCGTAAATTTATTCGGACAGGGTTAACCGGAGTTACCGGCCTGTCCATTATAGGCTCAGGAATAATCAATTCAGGGTTTACGATTTCCGGAAATTCCGTTGTTGATAAGGTAAAACTTGGAGAATCCGGATTAACTGTTTCCCGTATCGCTATGGGAACAGGGACGATTGGCTATAATAAATCATCGAACCAAACCCGGTTAGGCATGGATAAATTTGTCAAATTAGCTCATCATGCCTATGACCGGGGAATCAATTTTTATGATATGGCCGATGGATACGGTTCTCATCCGTATGTAGGCGCTGCTATAAAAACCTTACCCCGCGAGAAAGTAATTTTAATGACTAAAATCTGGACATATGAAGAAGGCTCAAAAGAAATTGAACCTGTTGATAAAGTTCTTGACCGTTACAGGACAGAAATAGGAAGCGATTATCTCGATATACTCCTTATGCACTGCATGACGAAGGGAGATTGGAACAAAACAAGAAAATATTACATGGACGCTCTTGCAAAAGCAAAGCAAGATGGAATAATTAAGGCGGTAGGAGTGTCATGTCACAATATAGATGCCTTAGCTGAAGCTGCTGTCAATCCATGGGTCGATGTGATTATGGCCCGTCTTAATCCGTTTGGTACGGCTATGGACGGAACACCGGAAGCTGTTAATGAGATTCTTGCAAAAGCAAAAAGAAATGGGAAAGGTGTTATCGGAATGAAAATTTTTGGAGAAGGGAAACATGTTAGCGATGACGAACGTCAAAAATCTATTACGTTTGCGCTCACCAAAGGAAATATCCATTGCATGACACTTGGATTGGAATCGGAAGTCCAACTGGACGATGCTGTTGAAAAGGTAATGGCTCTTGCGTAAATTCAGAACAGACTTTAGATGTGTGATGTTTTTATTCCAGATATCCTGTGATTTGGCCGCTTATCTGCATCAGGGAAATTTCACACAATTTTGTATTGTAGGAAGCAAGGAGTAACCTTTCTTCCGCCTCAAGAAGGCTGTTTTGAGCCTCTCTGAGTTCGATTCCGGACAATTCTCCTAATTTATATCTTTCGATAGCAATGTCGTAGTTCTCACGGGCTGTTTCAAGATTTTCCTTTTCCAGGTTCAAGAGGTCGAGGTTATTCTCATAAGCCATCCAGATGTTGGCGAGATTGGCTTTCAGCCCTAACTCTATTTGTTTGTATTGTAATTCCTGATTCTGGATTTGGAGAGTCGCATTTTTCTGTTCCCGTTTGCGGTTGAATCCATCAAAGATATTAAACCCTAAGGTTATACCGTAATTGAGTCCCATGGTCTTCTGACGATCGTAAGTCCCCATTTCATACATGTTTTGAGTATATCCGTAACCGGCATTTAGCTTCAGGTAAGGAAAATTACGGCTCTTAACGGCTTTGTAATCCAGTTCACTGATCCGTTTGTTTTTCTCTGAAATAAGGAGTAATGAGTTATACAACATGGTTTTTTCACTGAGGTCGGTTTCTTGAAGCGTCTTATCGGGAATAATTACGGAATCTGCGACGAGAAGCATTTGTGACACATTGTCCAGAGCCATCAATTGGTTCAGTGTAATACGTGAACTGTATAATACTTCCTGTTGTTTTATCAGATTAGAACTGTCGGTATTGAAGTCAACGCGGGCTTGTTGCAGGTCTAATCTCGACATGGAACCGATATTATACCGTGCTTCGACAATTCTTACCCGTTCTTTCGACAGGGAAACGGCATACTTCAAATTAGCCAACCGGATGTTTTGCCTTACGTAATTGTAATACTCCGAAGTCAGTCCGGAAATGAAATCCTCAATAGCCAACCGGGTATTAAGTTCTCCCATTTGTTTTAATTCTTTCAGTTTTTCGTATTTGGCCTGAATTTGGAATCCGTCGAAAACAGTCCAGTTTAAATTGACTCCGGCATTGAGTGTTTGGTTGTCTATTCCGTTGTTTTTGACCGTTTCTCCGGTGGCTGCCGATTTTTGTTCGATATTGTTCAAAGTTCCGGAATATCCTGCACTCAGATCAATGGTGGGTAGGTATCCGGCATTTCCGGTTGTATAGTTATTGTCCGATATTTTTTGTTCGTTACGGACGATCCTGATGTCATAGTTTTGTTTTAATCCGATCTCCAGACAGTGCTTTAAGTCTAAAATTTCTTGTGCGGACATCGGAATTGAAACCAAAAAAGAAAGGGTAAAAACTATTGTCTGAAATATAATGGAAAATCTCTTCTTCATTTTTTGTGCCTGTTTGTTGAAATTATCATATACATACCCGGAACGACGAACATTGTGAGGAAGGTAGAAACGATCATACCTCCGACTACAGCTACTCCCATGGCGATTCGTCCATTGGCGCCTTCACCGGAAGCAAATGCCAACGGTAGAATTCCTAACACAGTAGAAAAACTGGTCATTAGAATAGGACGCAGACGTTGTACCGATGCGTCTCGCAATGCATCGAGTTTCGACATGCCTGCTTCCTGACGTTGATTGGCAAATTCCACAATCAAAATACCGTTTTTGGCCACCAGACCGATCAGCATAATGATCCCGATTTGACTGAAAATATTCATGGTGATATTGCCGAAATACATGAAAATCAAGGCTCCGGCGATTGCCAACGGTACTGTAAACATAATAACGAACGGATCCTTGAAACTTTCGAACTGAGCTGCTAAAATCAGGAAAATGAGCACTAAAGCCAGAATAAAAGCAAACATCAAGCTGGAGGAACTTTCCCGGAATTCTTTGGATTCTCCGGACAAAGCCGTACGGAATGATTCATCCAGGGTTTCTTTTGCAATCCTGTCCATTTCTTCCAATCCTTCTCCAATGGTGACGCCTTTTGCCAGTCCGGAGGAAACCGTAGCCGATTTAAATCGGTTGTAGCGGTAAAGGGTAGGTGGGGCAACACTTTCCTGAAGAGAAACAAGATTGTCTAACTGTACCATTTCTCCGGATTGATTTTTAATATAGATGGATTTCAAATCCAGCGGAGTGTTCCGTTGTTGGCGGTTGATTTCCCCAAGAATCTGGTATTGCTTGCCGTTCATGTAGAAGTAACCCATCCGTTGTCCGCTGAGGGCATATTGTAGTGTTTGGCCGATATCCCGTGTACTGACTCCCAATAAGCCGGCTTTATCACGATTAATTTCGATCCGTGTTTCAGGTTTGGTAAACTTCAGATTTACGTCTGCCATTTGGAATTTCGGACTTTCATTTACTTTTTCCATAAATTTCGGAATAAATTCCTGTAGTTTATCAAGAGACGGAGCTTGCAGTACATATTGGATCGGCATACTGGCCCGGCGTCCGCCAAAAGTAGATTGCTGCTGAACGAAAGCGCGGGCTTCGGTTTCTTTCCGGACTACGCCTGAAATTTCGTCTGCTATTTCCATCTGGCTCCGTTCACGTTCTTTAAGATCCGGAAGCATTATACGCACAAAACCGAAACCTGAACGAATCAGAGTTACATTAAGTCGTTTTTCGGTAGCAATTGAATCCGAGATTTCCGAAATTTTCATGGTGTAGTCCCTGTAATACTCGTAAGTTGCACCTTCCGGCACCCTGGTGTTGATTGTAATTTGAGAACGGTCTTCCAAAGGAGCCATTTCAGCCGGAATTTTTGTCCAGAGGAATCCGATAATAACCAATGTAACGAGGATTATGGGGATAATGATAATTTTTCTTTTAAGGATTGCGTCCAGGCTTTTTCCGTAAATACGTATCATACCATCAAAAAAGGGCTCTGTTTTAGTGTATAACCAATTTTGTTTTTCCCTTCTTTTAAGAATTTTTGTCGCCAGCATCGGAGAGAAAGTCAAAGCTACAAATGCGGAAATAAGTACGGAACCGGAGACCACAATACTGAATTCTTTGAAAAGTCGCCCGGTCATCCCTTGCAGGAATACAATAGGAAAGAATACGGCAACCAGGGTAATGGTAGTAGAGATTACGGCAAAGAAAATTTCTTTAGAACCTTCGACACCGGCTTCCCGGGGACTCATCCCTTTTTCAATGCGGACATAAATATTTTCGGTTACTACGATAGCATCGTCCACAACCAGCCCTACAGCCAGTACTACTGCTAACATGGACAGTACATTGATGGAAAATCCGGCAATATACATGATGAAAAAGGCTCCGATCAACGAAACAGGTATTACTACACAGGGTACTAAAGTCACACGCCAGTCACGCAGGAAGATGAAAATGATCAGAACTACCAGCAAGAAAGCAATGTAAATGGTTTCCTCTACTTCATTGATAGATGCCCTGATAAATTTGGTATTGTCAAAAGCAATATAAACTTTTACATCTTCCGGGAGGTCTTTTTTCATCTGTTCCAATCGCCGGTTGACTTCGTCTGAGATATCAATCTGGTTGGCTCCGGGCTGAGGGATTATTACGCACCCTACCATGGGGACTCCATTCCCGACCATAATGCTACGGAGGTCTTCCGCATCCAGTTCGGCAGTTCCGACATCGCTGAAACGCACGATATTGTAATTATCTTCTTTGATAATCAGATTATTAAATTCTTCCGGGGTTTTCATCAATCCTAAGGTACGGATACTGAGTTGCATCTTGTCTCCTTCGATGTTTCCGGAAGGAAGCTCCACGTTTTCCCGGTCGATGGCATTTTTCACGTCGATAGGAGTGATATTGTATGCCGCCATTTTGGTCGGATCGAGCCAGAGTCTCATAGAGTAACGTTTTTCACCCCAGATACTTACAGAGCTTACATTCGGAATGGTTTGCAATCGTTCCTTGATTGTCAAATCGGCGATTTCCGATAATTCAAGTAAGGATCGTTTTTCGCTTTGTACGCTCACCTGCATGATGGGGTCCGAATCGGCATCCGCTTTGGATACCGTAGGCGGGTCACAATCACGGGGAAGAAAACGTTGTGCTCTGGAAACTTTGTCACGTACGTCATTCGCTGCTGTTTCCAGATCTACCTCAAGTTCGAATTCGACTGTGATACGACATGAACCCTGGCTACTACTACTGGTAAGAGACCGGATTCCGGGAATCCCATTGATATTTTGTTCCAGAGGCTCCGTAATCTGATTTTCGATAACATCGGCATTGGCTCCAGGATAAGTTACATCCACCGAAATGATAGGATTATCCACGCTGGGATATTCGCGAATACCAAGATAGGAATACCCGATAAAGCCCATCAGAAGGATAATCAAAACGAATACCGTAGATAAAACGGGTCTTTTTATACTTAATTCCGAAATATTCATAGCTTACTCAATGAAATGATCAATTTTTACCGGCATTCCGTCCCTTATTTGCATCACTCCTGTCACGATCAGGGTATCTCCCGGAGATAATCCTTGCAGAATCTGAACTTCATTGGCAGTACGCAGGCCTTTTTTCAGCTCGACTTGTTGAGCTTTTCCGTTTTTGTATATGTAGGTAATATCACGTCCCATTTCTGCGATAATAGCTTCACTGGGAACTGTAAGCGCATTTTTTATTTCGTTTAGACTGATTTCTATCATTGCCGATCGTCCCGGTTGCAGGCGTCTATTGGAATTAGGATAAATTGCGCGGGCTTTCAAAGTACGGGTTTTCATATCGACTTTTGACTCCACTGCATAAACAGATGCATGATGTGTATTCAAGTCATTTTCAACTTTAAAGGAAAGGGGTGTACCCGGCACAATTTCAGACGCAATTTTTTCATTAATGGAGAATTCAATTTTCAAAGGAACTATCTTTGTCAATTTGACAACTATGGTGGAAGGAGAGGCGTAAGTACCTTCGCTTACCTGACGCAAACCTATTTCTCCGTCAAATGGAGCCCGAAGTTCGGTTTGATTGATTCTAGCCTTTACCAGCTCGATATCAGCATTTAATTTCTCAAGTTCGGTTGTTACTTGTTCGTATGTTTCTTTACTTACCGCATCTTTTTCCAATAAAGCTTTCTGACGGTAAACCCGATCTTCTGTCAACGGAATCTGGGCCTGTAATTTTTTTAATTCGGCTTGTAGTGGACTATCATTGACCTTAGCCAACAAATCTCCCTTTTTAACGAGACTCCCTTCCTTGAAATAAATGTTGGTAATTTTACCTGAGGTTTCAAAGGATAAATCGACTTCTTCGTCGGGAATAAGGCTCCCGAAGGTATGAAATACATCATTCAGAGTTTTGTATTTCAGTACTTGTGCATTGATATTCAAGGCTCTGTCTCCTTTTCCCTGCCCCTGACCTCCTCTCATGGACGCTTGGATTTCACTTTCCTTTTCAGCGGAAAAATAACGGCGGATGGAAGGATAGAATGCCATTCCTAAAACAAAAAGGACGATGACAATAGCTAGTGTAAGTCTTATGCTTTTCTTCATACTAAATTTTTTTGCCGGTGACGGAAATAACGATTAATGCTTGATTGTTGACGATTTTTGTTGTCATAGGTTTAAAGGCCGTAACATATTTTATGGAAATTATAGTGTTTTTTAATCTTTCTTATGATTATCTTTGACCGGTTTTATGAAATCAACCTCTAATATTGTTATCGTATGCAAGCTATTGTCAGACTATTTGAAAAGAGTATTTGTTTTGTAATTTTATTAATTTTA
>BNXB01000073.1 GCA_025999255.1 Bacteroidia bacterium
TTTTCCCGCAATATTATTATGCTATCCTTAAAATTCCATATGCTAAAATTCCACGTTTTGTAGAATTGCCCAGGCATGAAGGAAAACATTATTTCATGTTTGCCGAAGATCTGATTGCCGCTAATTTACAATATGTATTTCCGGGGTTTGAAGTAATGGGATGTTATAATGTAAAAATATCCAGGGATGCCGACATTTATATTGATGAAGTAATTGAAACCGGTGATGAAGATTTGGTGGAAACAATTATACGGAAGGTTAAGAAGCGGAAAATCGGGGATTTAAGCCGATTTGTATATGATCGGAACATGCCTTCGGAATGTTTGGAATATGTTTGTGAAGCTTTCAATATTTTTACCGAAGATTTGATTCCGGATAATTTCCATCTTAACCTGGAGGATCTGATAAATCTTCCCAATCCTTGTGGTAAAGATCTGGAACGGAAACCGTTAGTTCCTATCAGGATACCGCAATTGGAAACCAATGATGTTTTCCGCGTTATCCGGAAAAAAGATATATTCTTGTTTTATCCGTATCATACATTTGATTATTTCACCGGATTCCTCTACCGGGCGTCGTTTGCTCCGGAAGTGGAAGAAATTTTGCTGACCCAATACCGGGTAGCGCAGGATTCGGAGGTTATCAGCCACTTAATCAGCGCTGCCAGAGGAGGTAAAAAAGTGACTGTTTTTGTGGAATTGAAGGCTCGTTTTGATGAAGAAAATAATCTGTTTACGGCGGAAGCGATGAAACAGGCCGGAATTCGTATTATTTACAGCCTTCCAGGACTTAAAGTGCATGCAAAAGTGGCTTTGGTGAGAGAAAAATCCGGTCAGTCGTATGCTTATTTGAGTACCGGTAATTTCAATGAAAAGACAGCGCGGGTTTATAGCGATATGGCCATTATGACGGCCAACAGGAAACTTACCGGAGAGATAATTCATGTTTTTGAGGTTCTGGAAGGTAAAGAAAAGAAAATTGAATTTAATAATCTGTTGGTAGCACAATTTAATATGGTACCCCGGTTGACGGATATGATCCGGCGGGAGATGAAAAATGTGAGGGAGGGAAAAAAAGGTTATATTCTGCTTAAAATGAATGCATTGCAGGATAAATCCATGATCGATGAACTCTATGAAGCTTCTCTTGCGGGAGTGGAGATCGATTTGATAATCCGCGGTATCTGTTGTTTGGTTCCGAATCAGCCTTATAGTAAGAATATACGCATTACAAGGATTGTCGATCAATTTCTCGAACACTCAAGGATATGGTATTTTTACAATAATGGGAAAGATGATTTATATCTGACTTCGGCCGATTGGATGAAGCGTAATTTATATCGCCGGATTGAAACGGCTTTTCCGGTCTGGGATTCCAGAATCAAACAAGAAATCATCGATATATTGCATATCCAGCTTCAGGATAATCAGAAAGCCTGTTTTATAGACGAACATCTGAACAATATTTTTAAGAAGAACGACAAAGAGAACCCTGTGAGAGCCCAGGGTGATATTTATAATTATTTGCTGAAAAAATGACCTGATTTATGAATGGAACATTAATCCTGACAATCATTATCCTTTATTTTTCGGTTTTATTATTGATTTCCTATTTTATTGGAAAAAAACATTCGGAAAACGATGCATTTTTTCTTGGTAACCGGAAATCCCCCTGGTATGTTGTGGCTTTCGGAATGATTGGTTCTTCGTTATCCGGAGTTACTTTCGTATCGGTTCCCGGAATGGTCGGGAATTTTGACATGACCTACATGCAGATGGTGTTTGGTTTTTTGTTGGGTTATGCTGTGATTGCCTTTGTTTTATTACCTCTTTATTACAGGATGAATCTGGTCAGTATCTATTCCTGGCTGGAAACCCGTATAGGGGTACGGGCGTACAAAACAGGGGCTTCATTTTTTCTGATATCCCGTACTGTCGGATCGGCAGCCCGTTTGTATGTAGCCGTTCTGATACTTCAGACTTATGTTTTTGACGCATGGAATATTCCTTTCGGATTCACGGCGGCAGGATTCCTCTTAATGATTTGGCTTTATACCTTCAAAAGCGGGATACGGGTAATTGTGTGGACGGATCTGTTACAAACTTTTTTCCTGTTGGCCGCCTTATTCCTGATTATCTGGCAAGCGGCGCAGAAAATGGATCTGGATTTTTCCGGGGTCGTAACGTCAGTAAAAGAAAATCCTCATTTCCGGATTTTTGTATTCGATGACTGGCATAGCCGGCAGAATTTCTTCAAACAGTTTATCAGCGGAATTTTTGTAACGATTGCTATGACCGGTATTGACCAGGAAATGATGCAAAAGAATTTATCATGCAAGAATTTAAAGGCTGCGCAGAAGAATGTTTGTTCTTATAGCCTGTCTTTTATTCCGGTTAATTTTTTGTTTTTATGTCTGGGTATTCTTTTGGTTAATTTTGCGAATGCTAATCAGATAACTCTTCCTTCCAAGGGAGATGATATTCTTCCGATGTTGGTTTCCGAAGGTTTTCTCGGAATATCGGCATTGGTGTTTTTTACCATTGGGATTATTGCTGTGACCTTTGCCAGTGTTGATTCCGCTCTGACAGGTTTGACGACTTCCATTTGTGTAGATATGATCGGAATAAAAAAGTATGAAGAAAAAAAGGCTAAAAGTATTCGTATTGGAGTGCATTTGGCTCTTTCATTGACTTTTATAGTAATTATGCTGATATTCAAGGCAATCAATAATACCAGTATTATAGATACTTTTTATATGATTGTTTCTTATACTTATGGCCCGTTGTTAGGTTTGTTTGCTTTCGGAATTCTTTTTAAGCGACGCCGGGCCAATGATAAATTTGTGCCTTATATTTGTATTGCAGCACCTTTGCTTTGCTTTGCCATCGACAGGATTCTGAATGTAACTATCGGTTATCGTTTCGGATATGAATTACTGATTGTTAATTCTTTGTTGGTAATGTTGGGGATGGTGAGTACAGGGAGTTATCTTACTCAAAAACATACAATTCGGAAGGAGTAGTTCTTTTTAGCGGAACAACATTGACGTCTTTTCCGATACGGATGCCGTATTGCCCCATGGCCATTTCGACGGTTTTGAGAGCCAGTTCGGGATGGTTATTGTCACGGCTGAGATGACACAGCCAGATATTTTTCAGATGCAGGTCGAAGTTTGTGGCTAGAAATTCGGCAGCTTCCGCATTACTCAGGTGTCCGTTGCCGTTCATGATTCTTTCTTTCAGGAAGGGAGGATAATTTCCCTGTCGTAACATTTCCTTATCGTAATTTGATTCCAGAATCAGGTGATTTGCTATCCGAGCATAATTAGCGAGGGTTTCACTGATATGTCCGACATCGGTTGCCAGAACGAAATTATGTTCACCGAATTTGATATGATAGCCAACACAATCGCTGGCATCGTGAGGTATTTCAAATGCAGTTACTTCAAAATCGCGGATCTGAATTTGTTTTTCTTTTTCTATAATTATACGTGAAGTGTAAAGTTTTTGTTCGACATAACGGCTGTTATCGATACCCAGATGTACAGTTTCGGTAGCATATACCGGTATCCCGTATTTCTCACCCAAACAACCTACCGATTTGATATGATCTGCATGGTCGTGAGTGACAAACACCGCCATAATCTGTTCCATTCCGATATTGTTGTCTTTGAGGACTTTTTTTATTGTCCGGCTTCCAATACCTGCATCGAAAAGGATACCGTAATCGTCGGCGCCAAAAAAATAACAGTTTCCACTACTTCCACTTGCCAGGCTCAAAAACTTTAACCTCATATTTTTCATACGTACATAATTTGTTTTTTAAAGGTCGTATGGAACTCGTCGCGTCATGTTCATACTTTTACATGCTCGTTTCAGGTATTGTTTTATAAAACGGCTGCAAAGTTACGATTTTTTGCCGGATTTTCACTTAATGGTATGTGAAAGTTGCTTAAACATTTCCCAGATAACGATTCCGGATGCTACAGATACGTTCAGGGAATGTTTTGTCCCGTATTGGGGAATTTCAATACATCCATCGCTTTGGTTGATTACTTCCTGATCGACTCCATGTACTTCATTACCCAAGACCACGGCATGTTTTCCTGTCCGGAGTTCCAATTCAGGCAGGGAAACGCTTCCTTCAGCCTGTTCTACCGACCAGATCCGGTAGCCGGAAGCTTTCAACTCATGTATTACATCCAGAGTCTTTTCCGAATAGTTCCAATCTACTGTGTTTTCCGCTCCTAAAGCGGTTTTATGGATTTCAGGATGAGGTGGAGGAGCTGTGATACCGCATAAATAAATACGTTCGACACGAAAAGCATCGGAAGTCCTGAATACCGAACCGACGTTGTGTAAACTTCTGACATTGTCCAGTACAACTACTAACGGAATCTTGCCGGCGGTTTTGAATTCCCGGTCGTTTAACCGGTTCAGTTCTGTGATTTTTAGTTTTCGCATGGTTTGGAAAGGGAGTTACAAGGAGTTAAAGGGAGTTACAGGGAGTTACAAGGAGTTACAAGGAGTTAAAGGGAGGAATGGAAACCCTTTCCTGTACCTTCCTGTACCTCCTTGTAACTCCCTCTAACTCCCTTTCATTTTAAACGCCATGGCGTACAACTTCATTTGTTTCAACATAGCAACCAATCCATTGGATCGGGTTGGCGATAGATGTTCTTTTAATCCGATTTTATCAATAAAATACAAATCTGTCGATAGAATTTCGTCAGGAGTGTGTCCCGACAGGGTTTTAATCAACAATGAAACGATTCCTTTTACGATTACGGCATCGCTTTCTCCCTGATAGATTATTTTACCGTCTTTCAGATCGGCCTGTAACCATACACGGCTTTGACAACCTTCGATCAGGTTATTATTTGTTTTGTATTTCGGGTCGAGGGGAGGCAGATCGTTCCCTAATTCGATGAGCAGGGCATATTTATCCATCCAGTCGTCGAAAACAGAAAAATCGCCGATAATTTCATCTTGTATTTCGTTGATAGTCTTCATTTTATTATTTTTCGTGGTAAATGACGTACAGTAAAGTTTGTCCGACAGCCTGTAGTGTTTCTTTACTTACGTTGTCCATATTATCGTTTTGTGTATGCCAATAGGAACCGAAATTATGTTCTGTTTCCGGATCGTGATGAATAATATTGATACAAGGGATTTTACGGTATTTCATTACATGTACGTGATCGTCTTCAACGCCTCCACCGTCGGCATTGATGAAAAATTGTCCGAATCCGCTTATTTGTGCGGCTTCCCAAACTTTTCCGATAATTCCGGGAGCAGCTTGTTTTGAATAATACTCTTTGTAGAAGCGTGCCCCCGGAGCGCTTACCATGTCTAATAAGATTCCATACCTGGCGGTATAGTTTTTTTCATGAGGATTTTGAGCCCAGAAATCGGAACCAAGGCAATAGCCGCCAAGGCCCTGGTTCTTTTTATCAAAGGAAGGAACGCCCCAATCTTCAGCGTCGAAAAAAATAATATCGATTCCTATTGAAGGTTGTTTCAGGCCGATTTGACGGGCTATTTCAAGTAAAACGGCACAAGCTCCGGCCCCATCGTTCGCTCCGTTGATAGGTTTTTTGTGATTTTCCGGGTTGGGATCCTGGTCGGAAAAAGGACGCGTATCCCAATGGGCAAACAGTAATATCCTGTTTTTGTTTTCCGGTTGAAAAGAGCCAATGATATTTTTTGCATTCAATTCGATACCGTCGTAGGTTTTCAGGTTTGCATTTTGTTCATAAACTGTCGCTCCGAATGTCTTTAATTTAGATACTAAAAAGTATCCACAATCCCTGTGAGACTGCGTGTTTGGCACCCTGGAGCCGAATGTGACCTGTTCGGATGTATAAGAGTAGGCGCTATCGGCGCTAAAAATGGGAACGTCGATTCTTGCTTCTGCTTTTTGGGGAGATTTCCCTGTTTGTCCACAAGTTGTGAACGTGATGATTATCAGTGATATAAATAAAAAATAACGATGCATAATAAAACTGTTTTGGACAACGAAGGTATTAAATAAATTTCAGATTTGCATGGGTATCGCTAATATTCAATAGAGCGTTGCCATTTTCAATCATCGGATAATTATCTTTGGTATGACCGACAGGAAAATTGAAACAAACAGGATAATCGTATTCTTCAACAAGTTGAAATATTGATTCGTAAATAGTTCTGTTCATTAAGGGATCGTCTTTACAATCGGAAAATTGGCCGACAATCAATCCTGAGATTTTTTCCAGAACTCCGCCGAGTTTCAGATTGTACATCATTCGATCTATATGGTATGCCTGCTCATTGATATCTTCGATAAATAAGATGGTATTTTTCGTTTGAATATCATAAGGGGTTCCCCGGAGTCCTGCCAATACCGACAGATTGCCTCCGCGGACGTATCCGGAGCAACTTCCGGTACGGTTCAGGGGAGAGCTTTTGATTTGATATTCCGGTTTTTCTCCGAAAATGGTTTGTTTTAAAAGGATGGAAGCTTTGTCAAATTCACCTTCTTCTGCCAAATGAGCCGACATTGGAGCGTGTAAGCTACAAATTCCGGCGCCGGATAGGAGAGAATGTATGGCTGTAATATCGCTGTACCCGATCAGCCATTTGGGGCTCTGTTTGAATTTATCGAGAGAAATCCGGCCTAGTATGCCAACAGCTCCATACCCTCCGCGGGCAAAAAAAACAGCCTGGATATCAGCGCTATCCAAACTGTTTTGAAAGTCATAAAGTCGTTCTGCTTCCGTACCTGC
>BNXB01000074.1 GCA_025999255.1 Bacteroidia bacterium
CTATCAGTTCCGCTATTTCGTCCAACGCCGAGAAAAACGCGCCGATGCTTTCCGATTTTCCGTTTAATACTTCCATAATTGTTTTCCTTTTAGTTTCGTAAATAATTGCCCAAAGTTGAAATTGTCAGAATATCCAACCTTGCATCGTAATTTACAGTTATTCTTTTGCTGTTGTAACTGAAATAATAACCGTCTTTATCCCGCTGAATTTCATACGTTGCGGGACTTGCCTGTTTGCTCGTTTCGTTGATATGAATGATACTCAACATGTACTCGTTCCTGTTTCGGTAGATGATTACCGTAGGATTCAAATTGACGCTTTCCCAAGTACCGGTAAGGACTTCGGGAGTGAATGACTGATTTTTTGCTTTACTTTTCATTGCTTTTTTCTTTTATGTGTTGATTGATAAACTGTTCAATATCGCTCGTTTTATAATAGCACTTATGCCCGATTTGCGAAAAAGGAAGTATGCCTACGTCGCGGTAGGATTGCAATGTCCGTTTCGAGATTTTGAGCAGGGCGCAAATATCGGTGTTGGTTAGCCAAGTTTCCCTGTCCCTGTCGTTTCCGCACAAATCCTTTATGCTGTGGAAGAAATCCGCAAAACGTTTTTGCATCTGCTCAAACGTTTTTGTTTCAATCGCTGTTATTTCCATAATTATTTTCGTTTTATTGGTTTTCTACTGTTTTCCTCGTAAATCCAGTTGATTTCGTCTTCGTAGGTTTCGATATGATGCTGAATGATGTTATCAACCAATCCGCTGACGCTCAACCGCTCGGAACGAATAGAGCGGACAAGGGTTTGCAACGTTTCGTAGTTGTCGCGCCCGATGTACAAGCCTTGACGTGTGCGGATTTCGTTGCGCACGAGGAACAATGTTTCGTAGTCCGCCGGTTGGGAACGTTTCCGCTTTTGTTCCTTTGTCTTTTCTTCCGAGAGTTCAGGTAATACAACCATTCCCGCCTGACTGTCTTTCTGTTTGTCTGTCGGAACATTGATAGGCACATCGTCATTTATGCCTGCATCTGCGATATTTCGGATAAATGCGTTCACATCTATATCCGTTACTTGCTGTCTGTTTGTACTCATATCTTCATTTATTCTTAAATGTTATTATTCAGCCTTTTATGAATCGCTGCATATATCTGTGCATATATGCGGGGATAAATGCTTTTCTGCTTAAATCCGCCACAAAATAAAGGCATAAATGCAGGGGATTTTTCGTTTGGCATCAAGTGTCTTTAAGTTGCTTTACTTGTCCAATTCTTTGATAATGTTACATTTAAAAACATTAGCGACCTTTGCAACGTAAAAATTATTGCCCCGAAGGCAATAGCGAGAAGTGTTTTTGTCAGCAAAAAATTGGCATTTTCCGCTTCCAAAAACTTTCTCGCCCAAACTTCGGGTTTGGAGAACGGTTGCGCCCAAGTTGCAACCTTTTTAAATATTACAGTATGGATAAAGAAAAGAGTAAACGCGGGCGAAAGCCCAAAGCGAATCCGCAAACAAACCGCTTGTGGATTCGATTAAACGACAAAAACCGCGAGCGGTTTTTGAAACTTTATGAGCGTTCAGGCAAGAAAAGTTATTCTGCTTTTATTACCGATTGTGTTCTTAACAAGCCGCATAAAACCGTTGTTATCGACAAAACATTGATTGATTTCGCGGTTTTATTAAGCAGTTTCCGCAGCCAATATCGGGCGATTGGGAACAACTACAACCAAGTTTTACGGTATTTGAAAGCCGCTTTTCCTGAAAGAACAGCACTTCTAATGCTATACCGGTTGGAAAAGGCAACCATTGAATTTGTAATTTCCACACAAAAGATTGAGGAGTATATAACCAAATTCCGCGAATTATGCTTGCCAAAATAAGTTCGGGAAAGTCGGTTTTCGGAGTGCTTGCATACAACAAAATCAAGGCGGAAAACGAAAATGCAACGGTTTTGTACCGTCAAAAGATGTTCGATTCGGAAGACGGAAAGTTTTTGATGCGCGATTGTTTGGATTCGTTCTATCCGTATTTGGCGAAAAACAGCCGTACCGAAAAAGTTGTTTTCCACGCCTCGCTCAATTCCAATCCGAAAGACAAACTTTCCGATGAGCAACTTTCGGAAATAGCACAAGCCTATATGGATAAACTCGGCTATGGCAATCAACCGTACATTGTTCTGAAACATTCAGATATAAAGCGGGAACATCTGCATATTATTTCTTTGCGGATTGACGAAAACGGCAGGAAGATAAACGACAGTTACGAAGTCGCCCACTCGATGAAGATTTGCAAAGAATTGGAAGAACAATTTGGACTTGTTCCATTGAAGAAAGGAGAAAGGGAGTTTGAATTGCCGAAACCCATAAATTATCAAGACGGCGATTTGAAACACAGGACAAGCAATACAATTAAATTCATAATGAACAATTTTCGTTTTCAATCTTTCGGCGAGTACCGCACTTTGCTTGAATGTTTTAACCTGACGGCGGAAGAAGTCAAAGGCGAAAGCAACGACAAGTCTTACAGCGGTATTCTGTATTCGGTAATTGACGGCAAGGGGAACAGGCAAGGAAAACCGTTTAAATCGTCATTGTTTGGCAAGGAAGCAGGTTTTGAGGGATTACAAAAGCATTTTGAAAAATCAAAGGTTGCCATTGAAAAAGAAAATATCAAGGAAAAGTTACGCCCTGTTATTGCAAAGGCAATGCGAGAGGCAAACAGTATCAAGGACTTTAAGGTGCTAATGAAAAAAGAAAATATCGGCGTGATTTTCCGCGAGAACGACCAGAAACGGATATATGGGGTAACATTCATTGATTTTCAAAACCACACCGTCCTGAATGGCTCACGTTTGGGCAAGGAGTTTTCGGCGAATGTCTTTAATGAGCGATTTAACGCTGTTCAAAAACCGGTTGAAATCCCGAAACATACTGAACAAATCAGTCAAACCGCAAGCCCTGATTTGTCGATTGGCTCTCTGTTCAGTATCTTTGATGTGGGTACTTCCGGCGATGATTATGAGGCGGAAGTTTCTGCCAATCAAAGGGAATACGACAACAGGAAGCGGAATTTGAAAGCGAAGAAGAAGCGAGGAAGGGGAATATAATCACTCCCCTTCTTCTGTTTTTACCGCTTTTTCAAAGGCTTTCCTGTCCCAATAATCGCCATTGCGGTTGATAAACTCCCGAACATCAGCGGCTTTGTAATAAATCTTCTGCCCATACTTTATGTAGGGCAAACCGTTTTCCGTCCGATAGCGTTGCAAAGTCCGCTTGCTGATATGCAGCATAAAGCACATATCCTGATTGTCAAGTAGTTTCTCATCCTTGTCGAACACTTGGTTTGTGTTCACGAGCGATTTCAAGTCTTTGCCGATTTCGCTCAATTTCTTGGACAGCCGTTCCATCCAAGTTTCAAAATAATCATCGTGGACATACATATATTTTCGTGTTAAAAGTTGCGCATCAATATCAATGCGAACACAAAAGTATATACGAAATTTTGGGATTTAAAGCAAATCGGGACAAGTGGCAGGGGTTGGCGTCGAGGTGGTAGGGGTTTGCACAGGTGAGGGCGAAAATTATATTGAAAATCAGAGAAGAATATTATCGGGACAAATTATTTCAGGTCATATTTGGCGGTTTTTTGTGGTAGAAACAGGAAAAAATAGTATCTTTGCAGGCGAAATTTAATAAGTAAACAGTTCGATGCACGAATATAAAGTCAGATATACATTTTCAGGACACGAATCCTTTTATTGCAAGTCGCTTTGGCTAAAAAAGGGTTACGATTTTGTCAAGGCAGACAATAACTTTAATGCCGAAGATGCCGTTGTTCATTTGGGCGTTGGAAAAAATATGGTTGCTGCAATTCGTTATTGGTTGCGGGCTTTTGGCTTGCTTGAAGAAGGCAATCCGACAGAAATTGCAGATTTTCTCTTTGATAGCGAAAACGGCAAAGACCCATTTATTGAAGATTTGGGAACTTTGTGGCTGTTGCATTATTATCTTGTAAAATCCGAATTGGCAAGCATTTACAAACTGTTTTTCATTGACTTTCACAAAGAAAAGAATAACGAATTTACAAGAGAACAATTACAGCATTTTCTTAAACGAAAAAATGCCGAAACAGCGTATGCCAATCTGTACAACGAGAATACAGTTAAAAGAGATATTGGAGTGCTGTTGCAAAATTATGTAATGCCAAAACAGGATAGACCGAATGAAGATTTTGCGGCATTACTGCTCAATCTTAATCTTATTCGCCAATCAGAAAGCGATAGCAAAACGCTGTATTTCAATATAAAAGGAAGAAGTGAATTAGTTCCTGAAATCTTTTTGTATGCTATAATTGATGATAAAAACAGCGAACAGATTGTTTCTTTCGACAGGTTAATGGATTTGGCTCTGATTTTTTGTTTGAGTAAAACGGAATTGATAGACACTGTTTTATTGTTAATTGAGAAATATCCGCAACAGTTGAGATATACGGATGACGGCGGTATTAAACAGTTGTTTTTCCTCAAAGAGATTGATAAAAACGAAGTTTTAGAAAAATACTATAAAAGGCAATGAAATTCGCATTATCAACAAATATAAAAACCGTACAGTTCAATGATTTTCAATACATTGTAACTTCAAATTCCCGCCGAGTTCTTGGCAGTTTAATTGCTGATTATAATTCGGGGATTCATTGCTTTACTTTGGTGGGAACTTATGGCACAGGAAAATCAAGTTTCTTGGCGGCGTTGGAAAGAGATTTGTTGCTGAATACTAAATCTTTGTTTGAAAATAAAGGACAATTTAATGGGTATGCGAAATTTCAAGCACTCAATATCGTAGGGGATTACAACACGCTTTCCAATCTTTTGAATGAAGAATTGGAAAGTAGCACAGCAAACACGAAAGAGTTTTTTTCTCGCCTTGAACAGAGATTGAACGAGCATAAAAAGAAAAATGAATTTCTTTTGCTCGTGATTGACGAGTTCGGTAAAATACTCGAACACGCCGCAAACCACAATCCCGAAAAAGAGTTGTATTTTTTGCAACAGTTAGCAGAGTTCGTCAATCATTCTAAACACGACAATATCATTTTAATCACGACTTTACACCAAAGTTTCGGGGCATACTCGAAAAAACTTACCGAGCAACAACGCAACGAATGGGAAAAAGTAAAAGGTCGTTTTAAAGAAATTGTTTTCAGTGAGCCGGTTGAGCAACTTCTGCATTTAGCCGCAGCACAAATTGAGAAATCAAGCAAAAATATTGTATCTGAAAAGAATTTTGAAACACTTTTCAATTTAGCAAAACAGACAAAATTCATTAACAACGATTTAGATATTGCTGTTGCGAAAAAACTTTATCCGCTTGATATTTTTTCGGCGGTTGTTCTCACATATTCTATTCAGCGATACGGACAAAATGAACGCTCGCTATTTTCGTTTTTAAGTTCCAAAGACAATAATTCAATCAATAAATTTGCACCGACCACCACTCAAACCTACAATTTATCAAATGTTTATGATTATATCATTTATAACTTTTACTCTTATTTGTCAGAAGTAAATGCTGATTCTACAAATTGGCGGGCAATTCGGGTAGCATTAGAACGAGTTGAGGGATATTTGGAAGTTGAAAAAATTGATAATGCGAGCAAAATTGTAAAGACAATCGGTTTGTGCAATCTGTTTGGCAATGCTATCAATTTTGATGAAACCTCTTTGTGTCAATACGCAAAATTAGCGTTGAATATTCCAAATCCCGAAGTTGTAATCAATGAACTTGAAAGTCTGAAAATCATTCGTTTCGCAAAGTATAAATCGCAGTATATTATTTTTGAAGGCACTGATGTAAATATCGAAGATGAACTTTACAAAGCGGCGGGGCAAGTCTCGCGCCCGATTGACTTTGTTGATGATTTGAATGTATTTTTTGAATTTAAGGTAGTGCAGGCAAACGCTTCGTTTTATAAAACGGGAACGCCGCGTTTCTTTGAGTTCGTCCTCTCAAATCAGGCACAAACATTAATCCCTGCAAATGATATTGACGGTTATATAAATCTTGTTTTTGCAAATTCAACAGACAGCAAAGAACAAATAATTGAAACCTCAAAAA
>BNXB01000075.1 GCA_025999255.1 Bacteroidia bacterium
AAATACAGGGATTTTATGTTGTTCGGCAGGTCGGGCGAACGCAGGTCGCCCCTACGGATATTACCTATTTTTTCGATTTCATCGACAATACGGACGGCGGCATCCGGTAAGGCTAATTTGCTGATATTTTCACTCAAAAAATTCAATTTTATGTCGTCATTTATTAAATCACGGGCGAGAGGGAGTAGATCCGTTATTGCCTGATCATCACGAACCATAATGGCGGCATTTTTATTCACCAAAGCCATAGCATTTTTTGTTTGATGATCTTCTGCTACATTAGGAGAAGGTACCAGAATCACCGGTTTACCGACAACACAGAATTCGGAGATAGAACCGGCTCCAGCCCTGGATACAATGACATCGGCCACCGAATAGGCCAAATCCATACGGGAAATAAAGTCCGTCAGATGGAGAGGCAAATTCCCTTTATTTTCGATACTCTTACAAGCATCCTCATAATAATATTTACCTGTTTGCCAGATATATTGCAGTTCTCCGGTTTCAATTGCATCCAAATTTTGCATCATACTCCGGTTCAGAGTCCTGGCTCCCAGACTTCCTCCCAAAACCAGAATTGTCTTTTTCTGCGGATCCAATTTAAAATACCGGTAAGCTTCTTCTCTTTTTTCCGGTGTACATTTCAGATCCTGACGGACCGGATTTCCGGTCAGTACGATTTTTTCTTCCGGGAAAAACCGCTCCATTCCTTCGTATGCCACACAAATTTTAGCAGCTTTTTTTGATAACAACTTATTAGTAACTCCTGCATATGAATTCTGTTCCTGTATCAAAGTCGGAATTCCCAATTGGTTAGCAACTTTTAATGTAGGCCCGCTGGCATATCCGCCAACACCGACCGCAATATCCGGCATAAATTTCCGTACCATTTTCCGGGCAAACGACATGCTTTTATAAAGCCTGAACAGGACGCTGATATTTCTCAACAGGTTTTTACGATCAAAACCGGTCACCGGAAGACCTATAATATCATAACCTGCAGCAGGCACCCGTTGCATCTCCATCCTGTTTTCAGCCCCGACAAACAATATTTCCGTTTCCGGGAACCTGGATTTTATTTCATTCGCTATGGAAATAGCGGGGAAAATATGTCCGCCTGTTCCGCCTCCACTGATGATTACCTTCATATTCAAAATTCTCCTGCATTGATATTTTCTTCCTCAAAAGCCACTTCGTTGGACTCTCTTTTTTCTTCTTCCGATTCAACGGCAATGGCAACTTCCCTTTGAATTCCTTTAGGATTTTCAAACCTGCTCACACTGAGTATAATACCGACATAAACACAAGTGATGAGCGTCGATGTTCCACCCCGGCTAATTAAAGGAAGAGGTTGTCCCGTAACCGGGATCAGGTTTACCGCTACCGCCATATTCGCCAAGGCCTGCGACACAATAATCAGCGCCGAACCGATGACCAGGTATTTCGGGAATATTTTCTCACACCGATTGGCAATAATACCAGCCCTGATAAAAAATATGACATAAAGCAGTACCACAAATATTCCTCCTATAATACCCATTTCCTCGATAATAATGGCAAAAATAAAATCGGAATAGGCCTGGGGAAGAAAGTCTCGTTCCAGGCTGTTTCCCGGTAACTTTCCGAACACTCCCCCCCTGGTAATCGCTATTTTGGAATGACTGACCTGATAATTATCATCACTAAAAGCAATTGCGGGATCCGTTATATCTTTTTTATCGTGGTTGAAATCTTTGATTCGCTCTTTCCAGGTAACTCCCCGTGGAAACACTTTATTGATCGTATCTGATGGTACAAAAATAAGAAAGCAGACAAACAGGGCCAATGATATTATCATCAGTCCTGTCAACTGGAATATCCTTTTCCACGGTATTTGTCCGATAAACATCATGACATAAACGATTACAAACAATAAGGCTGCAGTAGAAAAGTTGTCCAATAAAATAATCGCACAAGTAGGAATGGCGAATCCCATAATCCAGAAGAAACGATTATCCTTCAAATTACCCTGTTTTTGCTTGCTAAGAACAAATGCAGTAAAGGCTATCAACGAAAGCTTAGCCAACTCCGAAGGCTGGAAAGAAACACCTCCAATCGATAACCAGCGATCGGCGCCATTCACGGAATTTCCCATTACTTTTGTAACCAGCAACAAACCCCAGGCTACCGGAACCATTATTGCCAGAAGCGAAAAGAAACGGGGTTTGATACTGTGTGTCAATAGTACGACAGCAGTTCCCACAAGTAAAAACATCGTATGACGCCCGATGGGTTCCCAGTAATTACTCCGGTAAGTCAACGTACTACTTGCGCTGTAAACCTCGACAATCGAAATCAAACATAAGAACATGAAAATCATCCATATCACCCGATCGCCTCTGAATATTTTATTAATAAAATCCATTTATAACCTCCTGACACAATCTTTAAATTGACATCCTCTATCCTCATAATTTTTGAATAAATCAAAACTGGCGCAACAAGGAGATAACAATACCGTATCGCCTTTCCGGGCTAATTCATAGGCTAGGCTAACAGCCTGTTGCATGGAACCGGCATCAACAATTTCTTTTATTTTACCATCAAAAAAAGCATGTAAACGGGAGTTATCGACACCTAGAAAGATCAGAGCGCGACATTTTTCCTTCACCAATGCTTCAATCTCAGAGTAATCATTCCCTTTATCCGTTCCTCCGAGAATGAGTATCGTTTTTGTTTTCATACTCTGCAAAGCATACCAGCATGAATTGACATTCGTCGCTTTTGAGTCGTTGATGTATTCTACTCCCCTGACCTTCGCCACTTTTTCCAGCCGGTGTTCCACTCCCTGAAAATTGCTCAGCGATTTTCGTATCTCTTCATTTTTGATATCAAGCAATTTGGATGAAATCGCGGCAGCAAGCGAATTATACAAATTGTGAGTACCTGTTAACGCAACCAATTCTTCTTCCATAACAAAATCCCCATTTGATGTTTTTACAATTATCTGATTGTTATCGGCATATCCGGCAAGCCCTTCCTTTTTATATCCGGCAAAAGGATAGAGAGTAACTTCCGGAGCTCTTTTCTTTATCTCTTGTGAAATAACAGGATCATCTTTCCAATAAATAAATGCATCATCTTTCGTTTGATTTTGAATGATACGCATTTTGGAATCTACATAATTCTGCATGACATAATTATAACGATCCAGATGATCGGGAGTGATATTCAAGAGCACAGCAATATCCGCCTTAAAATCGTACATTCCATCCAATTGAAAACTACTGAGCTCGATTACATAATAATCGTAATCCTTCTCCGCCACCTGCAGGGCAAAACTATCGCCCACATTTCCGGCCAATCCTACATTCAAGCCGGCATTTTTCAGGATATGGTAAGTAAGCATGGTAGTAGTCGTCTTACCGTTACTACCTGTGATACAAACCGTTTTAGCCCTGGTATATCGTCCGGCAAATTCGATTTCCGAAATAACCGGAATGTTTTTTTCTTTTATTCTTTTGATAATCGGGGCCTTATCAGGAATACCGGGACTTTTGATTATCTCGTCCGCATTCAATATCAAATTTTCCGTGTGCGCACACGATTCATACCTGATATTATATTTCTCCAATAATTCCCTGTATTTAGGTTTGATATCGGAAGAATCCGAAACAAATACTTCAAATCCTTGCTTATCAGCCAGAATTGCAGCGCCTGTTCCACTTTCTCCCGCTCCCAATACGACTATCCTTCTCATTTTATCATCTCATTTTTAATGTTGCAATTGTCAGCACAGCCAGAATGATTCCCACCAACCAAAAGCGGACTACTATCTTCGATTCGGGAACCGGACGAAGCGGTTTTTGCCAGATTGCATCAATCCCGGCATTGCCCGGCTTTTGAAAATGATGGTGGATAGGAGTCATCTTAAATATCCTTTTTCCGACGCCTGTTTTCTTCTTTGTATATTTGAAATAACTTACCTGCATCATCACCGATAAACTTTCCACGAAGAAAATTCC
Source organism: Bacteroidia bacterium (assembly GCA_025999255.1). Taxonomy (GTDB): domain Bacteria; phylum Bacteroidota; class Bacteroidia; order Bacteroidales; family Azobacteroidaceae; genus BNXB01. The sequence goes on from BNXB01000075.1 coordinate 4,005, forward strand.
GCACAAAATCGGGAGTAACAGTTCTTTATGTATAATAATAGCAAAAACCGCGATAATTCCCCCAAGGGTCAGGGAACCGGTATCTCCCATAAAAACCTGGGCAGGATAAGCATTGTACCACAAGAAACCGACCGTGGCCCCGATGAAAGCGCTGGCAAATATTACCAGTTCTTCGCAATGCGGGATATACATTATATTAAGGTATGCCGCATATTCCACGTGACTCGACACATAGGCCAGGATTCCCAGGGTAACTCCAATAATGGCGGAATTCCCGGCAGCCAGGCCATCCAAACCATCGGTAAGATTCGCTCCGTTAGACACAGCGGTAACAATAAAAATGGTAATGATCACAAAAATAATCCAGGTTGCCGCCGTACGGTGATTCGTCATAAAAGAAGCCAAATCCCGGTAATCGAAATTATTATTTTTCATGAATGGGATAGTAGTCTTCGTTGATTTAACCGCAGGACTATGTTCCACACTGGTAATCACATCATTTTTCCGGATTTCCGCATTTTCCCGGATCATCACGTCCGGACTCAGATAAAGAGCCAAACCGACAATCAGTCCCAAACCGACTTGTCCCACAATTTTAGCTTTACCGCTTAATCCCTCTTTGTTCTTTTTGAAAACTTTAATATAATCATCCACAAAACCTACAAACCCCAGCCATATCGTTGTAATAATCATCAATATAATGTAGATATTGTGTAGCCGTGCAAAAAGCAATACAGGAATCAATATGGAAATAATGATGATAATTCCCCCCATGGTAGGTGTTCCCTTTTTCGATAGCTGTCCTTCGACACCCAAATCACGCACCACTTCCCCTACCTGCTTCAGTTGGAGGATATCAATAATTTTCCGTCCAATGATAGTAGAAATCAGCAAGGCAAAAAGAACTGCCATGGACGACCGGAAAGAAACATACTGAAACATCCCTGCTCCGGGAAAATCGAGTTTATCTAAATAATTGAAAAGGTAATAAAACATAATATTCGCTTTTATTTTCAGTTAAAAACTCCCATGATTATTCATTTTCAATGATTTCTGCTACAATTTCCCGGTCATCGAAATGATATTTCACTCCTTTTATTTCCTGGTAATCTTCGTGACCCTTACCTGCAATCAAAATCACATCACCGCTTTGAGCCATCATACAGGCAGTACGGATTGCTTCTTTCCGGTCAACAATACAAACTGCTTTTTTTCTTTCGACAATATCCAATCCGGCTACCATATCGTCAATAATAGCCTGAGGTTCTTCAAGACGGGGATTATCGGATGTCAATATCGCCCGGTCGCTCAAATGAACCGCTTCCCGCGCCATAATCGGACGTTTCCCTTTGTCACGATTTCCACCGCAACCTACAACCGTAATCACATTCCCGCCACCTTCCAACACTTCATGAATAGCATTCAATACATTCACCAAAGCATCTGGAGTATGAGCATAATCGACAATAACCGAATAACCTTTCGGTGAACGTTGTACCTGGAAGCGACCCGCCACGGAAGTCAGTGTACTCATCAATAAAAGAATTTCGTCAGGATCTTCCCCGAGCAGGACTGCAGCTCCATACACAGCCAACAGGTTATAAGCGTTAAATTTCCCTACAAACCGGGTATTCACTTCTTTCCCATTGAAAGACATCATGGTTCCGTCGAAATGAGATTCCACTATTTTCCCCTTGAAATCGGCCAGGGAAAGCAGGGAATACGTCTTTTTATCCGCCTTTGTATTTTGCAGCATAAACATACCGTTCTTATCATCGCTATTGGTCAGAGCAAATGCCGTGGAAGGAAGTTGATCAAAAAAACTCTTCTTGGCATCCCTGTATGCTTCTACGGTTTTATGGTAATCCAAATGATCACGGGTCAGATTGGTAAAAATTCCGCCCCGGAAATCCAATCCGCCGATCCGTCTCTGATCAACAGCATGGGAGCTTACTTCCATAAACACATATTCACAGCCGGCATCCGCCATTTGGGCCAGTAAATAATTCAGTTCTACCGGATCCGGAG
>BNXB01000076.1 GCA_025999255.1 Bacteroidia bacterium
ATAGGGGGTAAGAAAACGTAACGAGTAGTATTTACCTTACCTAAGTTCACTATACCGGATGGTAAGCACCTTATCATTGAACTGAACGAAAAAGAGGGCGGACGGCATCAATCTTTTGTGATTGAAAATGCCGACCTCGTGAGAGCCAAAGTAATCAACGAACTTAAAGTGAAGTAAGATGAAACGGTTATCTTTTTTATTAACGTTTGTGCTGTGCCTGGTCTTAATTGACCAAGCCCACGCACAGCGTTGTTTGCCCGGTATGCAAGGCATACAGGTAACAGGCGGAATGGTGGACGGTTTTCATTCGTCCGACAAAAAGAATGAATTGGGCTATTACTTCGGGCTATCAATGGCGACCTATACCAAACATGCAAACAAGTGGGTATTCGGTGCGGAGTTCCTGAATAAATACTACCCATATAAGGACGACAGAATACCCGTCAGCCAGTTTACGGCAGAGGGCGGTTATTACCTGAAATTCCTTTCCGACCGCAACAAAGTAGTTCTTTTTTCTTTGGGCGGTTCGGCTCTTGCCGGATATGAAACAAGCAACTGGGGAGAAAAAACGCTCTTTGACGGCTCTACACTTCGAAATAAGGACAGCTTTATCTATGGCGGTGCGATTACGTTGGAAATGGAAACGTATTTATCCGACCGTGTTGTGCTACTCCTGACCGCCCGTGAACGGGTACTGTGGGGAACTACAACAGGGCATTTCCATACCCAGTTCGGATTAGGACTAAAATTTATCATCAATTAAAATAGAATCACAATGAAAAAAACATTAGCATATTTTTTATACACGCTACTGCTTGCTGCGGTAGTCTGTGCCTGTAGCGACGATTTGGATGTTAATCAGGTTTACCCATTTGATTTGGTATGTATGCCAGTTCAGAAAAAAATCGTTCAGGGAGAGAGTGCGGAAATCCGCTGCCAACTGGTAAAAGAAGGCAATTACGAAAATGCCCGTTTCTTCATCAGGTATTTCCAACCTGACGGAAAAGGCGAACTGCGAATGGATGACGGAACATTGTTCCTTCCAAATGACCGCTATCCGTTGGATAGGACTACCTTCAGGCTTTATTATACTTCCCGAACTACCGAACAGCAGGTTATTGACGTATATATAGAAGATAATTTTGGGCAGGTGGTGCAAAAAACCTTCAGTTGGCAGAACGATAAAGGGGATGATGAGGAAGAAGAAGATGAGTTTTTACAAGAAATATCAGACAATGATTATATGCAGTTATATCGTGTTCAACATTCTGTGTTGGATATGGATAGCCCATTCGCTGAATAACGCTCCGACAGATATAGAACTGTGGGGAGAGGAAGTAGAATAAGTAAGTACCCGGAGCAATTCGGGTACTTACTGCATTTACGAAATTGATTATGAAATGGATAATTACGTTCTCTATCGTTTTGCTGCATTTGTCTGTATGGGGGCAGTCGGTCAGGAAATCGGAAATAGAAAGATACATGGAGCAGGTTTATTCTGTAATAGAGTTTCAACAGATAGCAGATTCTCTACAAATGACTATTGACGAACTATCCGATTATCCTGTCATCTTTCCGATTAAAAAGCCTTTGCGTATTTCATCAGGCTTCGGAATGCGTTATCATCCGATTTATAAAGTACGGAAATTTCATACTGGGATTGATATACCCAAAATGAAAGGTACTCCTGTCTATGCCACAGGCAACGGTGTCGTAATTCGCAAAGGTTATTGTTCGGGGTACGGAAATTTTATCGAGATTGAACATGCGGGGAATTTCCGTTCATTTTATGCTCATCTAAGCAAAACGATGGTAAGCAAAGGGGATTCGGTAAGTATAACTACACAAATTGGGTGTGTAGGCAATACAGGAACATCGACAGGTAGCCATTTGCATTACGAAGTACGGAAAGGCAAACGCTTTCTGAATCCTGCCGAATGGTGTTGCTGCCTGATTGAAATATGGAATAAACAAACATTAAACGAAAAAACAGCATGAAATTTTTAACCACATATTTACAACCCGGAGAGGAAATCAGGTACAGGGCAAGAATACATTTTTTCCTGTTCCTGCAACCCTCCATATTATTGGCAATCGGGTTCATGTGTTATTTTGATGCAATCCGAATAACGCACTATTTAGGGGTAACGCTGTTGTTCTTGGGGTTGGTTTCCCTTGTTCAGCGTGTATTTGTGAAAGTAGGCTCAATTTATGCCGTTACAAACAGGCGTGTAATTATCAAAACAGGGATAATCAGCCGTAGGACTGTTGAATTGGTACTTGCAAAATGTGAGGGCATTCAGGTAACGCAGGATATTTTGGGACGTATCTTTGGATATGGTTCTATTGTCGTAACCACCGGAGGGGCTACCAACTGCTATTATTATGTAGCTAACCCGTTTCGGTTCAAAAGAGAAATCAATATCCAAATAAGTTAAACGAAAAATCCGCCTGTTGGCGGATTTTTTTTACTTTATATCAGTTCCGAACATATCATTGAAAAACACTATCAATTCTTTTCTATGCAAGCTATCCCAATACAGGGATGCAGGATGATATGGTTCGTGCCGTCCTATTTCATAACCGATGTCTATTTTGGTAAACCGCTTGCCTTCTTCATACCGTTTTTTAGTTCCGGGTAGCCAACTGTTGCGCCGTTCTTCCTGTTGGACAACAATTAATTGTTTCAACATAAAGGCATAGTTTTCGCCAACTGTATGACCGCATTCCATTTTGTAAGGACTGTTTAGACAGTCCTTACATTGCCGAATGGCAGCATTGAGGTTTGTAACTTCTATCTGCTCCCCTGTGATGTCTTTTATCGTTATCATATCTTTTGTTTTTAGTTATTTGTAAACTCCGAAATTTGCTGTAAATCATTCTTTTTCTGCAACCATTCATCCCGCTGTTTTCGGCATTCTTCCAATGATTTGGCGACCGTAGAGAATAATTCTCCGTCTGTATGGCGGTAGTCGTATTGGTAATATTCCGTCCCTCTGAACGCACCTGCAATAAATGTGGTGTAGTTCTCTTTGCCCTGCTCACACACGGAGCAACCATTTTGATTGATAGAATTTGTTTTCATCGTTATTGATATTTTTAGTTTATATGTTCGATTTCTTTCATTGAAATATGTTTTTCAAACCATTCCATTAGGCTTTCCATATTATACTCGGAGGTAATGATAGCCGTATCATTGGCTATTTGCGTGAAACGGCTACTTTCGTAGTTGTCAATCCATTCCTTTAGGTTTACCGCTCCCCATGTGCTGTATTCCTGTGCAAACTTTCGGTCAATCTCGGCAATGCTTTTTTCAAACCGTATTTTAATAGTTTGGTATTTATCGTCTATGATTTCAAGATGACGGAGCGAGCCGAAGTCATCATGTAGTCGGGCGAACGCCCAACCGTCTTCATACGACTGACTGCCCCATTGGTGCGGTTTATCGTAACGTACTTTTACTTCGGCGGTATATTCGGATATTTTAATGTCCTCGATAGTTCCCGTTACCATTAAGCCCGTAAAAACGCATTTACAACGCTTGCCGATTATTTCCTTATTTACTTCTGTTGCTTTCATGTCTATTGCTGATTAAAAAAATGATAATTGAATTGCTTTCCGTCCTGTAACTTCATCAAATAGGTTTTTCGCTTGCTTCAAAACAATGATAGCGTATTTGTCTGTTTTACTGCTGTCTTTTTCAAGCCCTGCCCTCATTTCGTTTAGTGCTGCTGTCAGGCAGTCTTTTCGGTTGTCGAATAATTTTCCCCATACACCTAAGCCATAACCCGCTCCGCCTGTGCTGTGTGAATAGCTTACTCCGTATGTCCATTTACCGTTCAAACCTTTGCCCAATGTGATATAGTTGCTTACTGCCCAACCGTCCCGATGTGGGAATTTTATTTCTTCTCGTTCCCCAAAATCGGGTCTTTCTAACCAACCGTATTGGTTAAACGCTTTCTTTGTAAAGCCGAATAGTAAATGCCTTTCGTACTCACGTTTATTCATTAATAATTTGCGTGGGGTATCGCCAAAACTCTCGTATTCCTCAATTATAGCCCTGTCGTTCCGTCTTAATGCGTTCAGATATACGGCTACATTGTGGCGTTCTACTCGGCAGAAATTGACTTCCTGTATCTCTTTCAATTTTTCGTATGCTGATAATTCTTTGTATTCCATGACTGTTATTTTTGTGGGGCAGAATAGGCTCTGCCCCGTGTTACTACTTAATTAATCTAATCCGAAATAATAGGCTAACCGTTGCTCTTGGGACTTTGGGAATATCCAACCTGCCAATTTCTTTCCGTTGAATGTCAATCGGCAGTTGAAGCGTCCGCCCATTGCTTTGAGTTCGTCTTTTATTACTTTCGTATCTCCGAATACTGCAACCGCTTTGGCTGAATATTCTACCAATGTGCAATTTGCTTTTCCTTCTCCTGTCGGCTTGCTTGGTGGCGTTGTATTGGATTTGCTGATATGTATGTTATCTTCGTTCCCTGCTGTGTAGGCAAAATCTTCAATCGTGCGATTGCGGTCATATACAGACACTTTTTCGATAATCCAACCGCAATATTTGCTTTCGCCTAAATAATAGCCATCGCCCATGCTGTACTTTTCCCGATGTTCGTAATCTTCGTTAAACTCGGATAAATAGGCGGTTTCTTCAAAGTTGGGTGCGTGTTTACGCATTTCGGAAAAGATGTCCCGTTTGTGTTTGGAAAAGCCTAAAACAACGGTGCGTTGCGTACTGTGTGCAAAATAGTCCGTTTGGCTATCGCTGTCGTTCTGTTTCAGACGTGCCACGATAACCGCCTGTGCATCTTCGGGGAATATCTCGGCAAAGCGTTTCCTACCGATTTCCCTAACCTGTTCTACTCTGATTTTTTCCTTTTCGGCTTCTTCTTTCTCTGCTTGCTTCTGTTGCCGTGCTTCCTGAAGAAGTATTGCGACCTCGAAACTGTCCATAAATTGCGGGTTCTCACTGTCGTAGTAATACCCGATACCGAATTTTTCTTTCAATGGGCGAATAATGTCAGCCGTCTGAAAATCTTTTGTCCGCAGATTTACCAATTTGTAAGCAATTCCCATTGGCTCTTTGTGATGTCGTACACTACATATCTGTCGTAGCTGTAACCCTCCATTTGGATAATCTGATTGACTTCTACCACTTGTTTGGCTCTGTCGATTTCTTTGTTTGCTCCTAATAAAAATACTTTGCTCATAACTCTAAATTTTAAGGGATTATAAAAAGGTCAGAAGAATAAAAATAAAGAGGATTATAGCACCCAAACCCACGAATAAGGAGAGGATAGCCCGAAGGATAGGAAGAAAGAGATACAAGCCCACTAATGCCCAAATAAACCCTGTTCCCCACACGGAGAAGCCCAAAGCCACCAAAACGATTTTTACAACCCATTTTATGCTAATTGGAAGGTAGCCTGTTGGTCGTTGTTTCCTATTTTTTACTATACTTCTCATAATTTCTGACTTTTTTTTTATGCCGTATCGGTGAGGCGAGCTGCGGTCGAGTTTCAGGTGCAATGAGAAAGTAGTGTTTAGACACTGCAAGTTTTTTGCAAACAAATACGCTCGCCCGAAGAATGAGGGAAAGAGGAAGATTTTTCGTAAAACCGCTTGCGGCTCGAACTTGCTGTGGCGTGAAGAACACGGAAATACTTTCGCAACTGAACTCGATGCAGTTCGCCCTTTCGTATAAGTAGCTAAATGAGGAAGAAATTATATCGAGGGAAGTGTAGTAAAAAGGAAATTGAGTTATAGATACTTTGCGTTTATCATCATAAAACGCAGATTTCCTTTGATTGAAAAGGAATGTAAGAAAGGACTTATAATAGTCCTCAATACATAAATCGGTAGTTTTGATGATATATCTTACAATTTCTGTATCTTTCTCCTATAAATGTATTCTAAAGCAGTCCTGTAGTCGTGTATTATCGACAAAGCAGGCAATAAAAAGCAATGCCGCTATATGTAAGCAGCCCTGCATCTCTATGTTCGTACGCTTGAGA
>BNXB01000077.1 GCA_025999255.1 Bacteroidia bacterium
CCAACCCAAATCTGGTAAAGACTTGAAAGAACTCCTGCCGGCATATTGGGCGGAATCTAACGAAATCTAATAATACACTAACAATTTTTACTCGATAGTAGAAGTTAATCTCTATAGTTTGGAAAACTGAAGTGAGTAAACTCTAACATATTGAGACATGTACTTCTTCGGGGGCTTACGTTTCATCTTCATAAATAAATCATTTTTTTTCAAAGATAATCAAAACTTCAAAATAAAAAAGGAACCTGCTTACATGTCTTACAATCTTACATGTCTTATGGGCTCTTTTTTTGAACGACAAAAAACCCTCACCAGTTTTTATTCTGATGAGGGTTCTTTCTCTAAAACGGCAGCTTCCTACTCTCCCACTTTCGCAGTACCATCGGCGCAATCGGGCTTAACTTCTCTGTTCGGAATGGGTAGAGGTGGAACCCCGACGCTATAACTACCTGAATCTCTTTCTCAACTTTACCCCTTTTGACTACCGGAGCGCGGTTGTTTTTCAATTTTAACATCCAGACAAATAACAAAAACAATCTTTACAACTATCCATTTAATAAGTTTCGGGCTATTAGTACTGCTCGGCTAATATTGTCTCCAATGGTACACCTGCAGCCTATCTACGTCGTAGTCTTCAACGACCCTCATGGATATCTTATCTTGAGGTTGGCTTCGTACTTAGATGCTTTCAGCACTTATCCTTTCCAAACTTAGCTACACGGCTATGCACCTGGCGGTACAACCGTCAAACCAGTGGTCTGTCCAACACGGTCCTCTCGTACTAGTGTCAGACCCTCGCAAATATCCTACGCCCACAACAGATAGAGACCGAACTGTCTCACGACGTTCTGAACCCAGCTCGCGTGCCACTTTAATGGGCGAACAGCCCAACCCTTGGGACCTTCTCCAGCCCCAGGATGTGACGAGCCGACATCGAGGTGCCAAACCATTCCGTCGATATGAGCTCTTGGGAATGATCAGCCTGTTATCCCCGGAGTACCTTTTATCCTTTGAGCGATGGCCATTCCATACTGAAACCACCGGATCACTATGCTCTAGTTTCCTACCTGATCGACTTGTCGGTCTCCCAGTCAAGCGCGCTTATGCCATTACACTCTGAGTCCGGTTACCAATCGGACGGAGCGCACCTTGAGAAGCCTCCGTTACTCTTTTGGAGGCGACCACCCCAGTCAAACTACCCACCATACAATGTCCCCTCTTAAAAGGGTTAGGAATCAAACATTCAAAGGGCCGTATTTCAACAGCGGCTCCACAAATACTGGCGTACCTGCTTCATTGCCTCCGGCCTATCCTACACATCGAGTGACCAATTCCAATGTAAAGCTATAGTAAAGGTTCACGGGGTCTTTTCGTCCCGTTGCGGGTAATCGGCATCTTCACCGATACTACAATTTCACCGAGTTCATTGTTGAGACAGTGTCCAGATCGTTACACCATTCGTGCAGGTCGGAACTTACCCGACAAGGAATTTCGCTACCTTAGGACCGTTATAGTTACGGCCGCCGTTTACTGGGGCTTCAATTCAAACCTTCTAATTGCTTATGAGCTCTCCTCTTAACCTTCCAGCACCGGGCAGGTGTCAGGCTGTATACGTCATCTCTAAATTTTGCACAGCCATGTGTTTTTGTTAAACAGTCGCCTGGACCTATTCTCTGCGACCTCCTACTCGCATAGGGAGGTGTCCTTTTTCCCGAAGTTACAGGACCATTTTGCCTAATTCCTTAACAATGATTCGCTCGAGCGCCTTAGTATATTCTACTCAACCACCTGTGTCGGTTTTCGGTACGGGTAGTATATCAATTAACGATAGCGGTTTTTCTTGGAAGCCTGTTTACCTTCATTATCCTCTCGTGCAGGCACTCGAGGTACTATCAGGTTCGATTCTATCCGCGGATTTGCCTACGAATATCTACATCTACACCCTTTAACCATCTATTCCGTCAGATGGCAGAAGTTTCACTTCTCCGTCCCCACTTCTCTCAATATACTAGTAACAGAATATTAACTGTTTCTTCCATCGGCCTCTCCGTTCGGATGAGCCTTAGGCCCCGACTGACCCTGATCCGATTAACGTTGATCAGGAAACCTTGGTCTTGCGGCGTGCGGGTTTCTCGCCCGCATTATCGTTACTTATACCTACATTTGCTTTTCCAATCCCTCCAACATCGGTCGTCCCTATATCTTCTACGGTGATTGGAATGCTCCCCTACCGATTAACTTGCGTTAATCCCATAGCTTCGGTAATACGCTTATGCCCGAGTATTATCCACGCCGGGTCACTCGACTAGTGAGCTGTTACGCACTCTTTAAATGAATGGCTGCTTCCAAGCCAACATCCTAGCTGTCGCTGTAACCCAACTTCGTTAATCCAACTGAGCGTATATTTCGGGACCTTAGCTGATGGTCTGGATTCTTCTCCTCTCGGACATGGACCTTAGCACCCATGCCCTCACTCCTAAACTCTTTTTGTACGCATTCGGAGTTTGTCTGGACTTGATAGGCGGCGAAGCCCTCGCATCCAATCAGTCGCTCTACCTCATACAAAAAATATTTAAGGCTGCACCTAAATGCATTTCGGGGAGTACGAGCTATCTCCAAGTTTGATTAGCCTTTCACCCCTACCCACAAGTCATCCGAAAATTTTTCAACATTTACCGGTTCGGCCCTCCAGTTAGTGTTACCTAACCTTCAGCCTGCTCATGGGTAGATCACTTGGTTTCGCGTCTACTCCTGATGACTATACGCCCTGTTCAGACTCGCTTTCGCTTCGGCTCCGTAACTCAATTACTTAACCTTGCCATCAAAAGTAACTCGTAGGTTCATTATGCAAAAGGCACGCCGTCACAGCTCTCGCTGCTCCGACCGCTTGTAGGCAGACGGGTTCAGGGTCTTTTTCACTCCTCTGTTCGAGGTTCTTTTCACCTTTCCCTCACGGTACTGGTTCACTATCGGTCTCTTGGGAGTATTTAGCCTTGCGGGATGGGCCCCGCCGATTCACACAGGATTTCTCGTGTCCCGCGCTACTCAGGATAACACTTGGCTTATCATCAAAGTCGTGTACGGGATTGTCACCCTCTCTGATTCAACTTTCCAGTTGATTCCACTTTCAATGAGTCGTACCGTATCGTGCTCCTACAACCCCAACATTGCCTAAACAATATTGGTTTGGGCTCTTCCGCGTTCGCTCGCCACTACTTGCGGAATCATTTTTATTTTCTCTTCCTGTGGGTACTTAGATGTTTCAGTTCCCCACGTTCGCCTCCGCTTCGCGGATGTCAGGCCTTCAGCCTGACGGGTTGCCCCATTCGGATATCCCGGATTCAAGCGGTCATTTGCACCTAGTCCGGGCTTTTCGCAGCTTATCACGTCCTTCTTCGCCTCCAAGAGCCTAGGCATCCACCGTCTGCCCTTATTTTCTTATCTTGTCTCAATAACTGAATGTCTATTTGCATTATAATCCCGTTTCTTGAAAAACCAAATTATCTTGCATCAAAACATAATCTATTGATTCTGTTGCTCTACTTGTTTTTGTTATTTGCCAAAATGTCAAAGACCGTTATCAATTACAAATTATAATTTGTGTCTTACAGTGAACCTGTAAACCCTCTTTTAATCCATTCTTGATATTGTGGAGAATAACGGATTCGAACCGTTGACCCTCTGCGTGCAAGGCAGATGCTCTAGCCAGCTGAGCTAATCCCCCTTCTTTCATCGAATAATGAATAATGAATAATAAACCTCGTTTCTATTCTTTTATCATTCTATTCTGTAGTCCCAGGCAGAGTTGAACTGCCGACCTCTACATTATCAGTGTAGCGCTCTAACCAACTGAGCTATAGGACTGCATATCATCTGCCTAACGGAACCAGTATCCCGGGGGATACTTTTCTCCTATTTAACAGTTATATATTATTTCCATGACAACGTAGTACTCTTTCCAGAAAAAAAAAAGTACTCTCAATATAGAAACTCCAGAAAGGAGGTGTTCCAGCCGCACCTTCCGGTACGGCTACCTTGTTACGACTTAGCCCCAATTACCAGTTTTACCCTAGGACGATCCTTGCGGTTACGTACTTTAGGTACCCCCGGCTTTCATGGCTTGACGGGCGGTGTGTACAAGGCCCGGGAACGTATTCACCGCGCCATGGCTGATGCGCGATTACTAGCGAATCCAGCTTCATGGAGTCGGGTTGCAGACTCCAATCCGAACTGGGAGTGGTTTTAGAGATTAGCATCTTATCACTAAGTAGCTGCCCTTTGTACCACCCATTGTAACACGTGTGTAGCCCCGGACGTAAGGGCCGTGCTGATTTGACGTCATCCCCACCTTCCTCACACCTTACGGTGGCAGTCCCGTTAGAGTCCCCAGCTTAACCTGATGGTAACTAACGGTAAGGGTTGCGCTCGTTATGGCACTTAAGCCGACACCTCACGGCACGAGCTGACGACAACCATGCAGCACCTCGACTAATGTCTTGCGACTATAAAATCTCTCCTATATGCATCAGCCGTTCGAGCCCGGGTAAGGTTCCTCGCGTATCATCGAATTAAACCACATGTTCCTCCGCTTGTGCGGGCCCCCGTCAATTCCTTTGAGTTTCACCGTTGCCGGCGTACTCCCCAGGTGGATTACTTAATGCTTTCGCTCAGCCGCTTACTGTATATCGCAAACAGCTAGTAATCATCGTTTACTGTGTGGACTACCAGGGTATCTAATCCTGTTTGATAACCACACTTTCGTGCTTCAGCGTCAGTCGTGGCCTGGTAAGCTGCCTGCGCTATCGGGGTTCCTAGTGATATCTATGCATTTCACCGCTACACCACTAATTCCGCCTACCTCGTTCACTCTCAAGACTAACAGTTTCAACGGCAGGCTTATCGTTAAGCGACAAGTTTTCACCGCTGACTTATTAGCCAGCCTACGCACCCTTTAAACCCAATAAATCCGGATAACGCTCGCATCCTCCGTATTACCGCGGCTGCTGGCACGGAGTTAGCCGATGCTTATTCCTAAGGTACTTACAAAACCCCATACATGAGGCACTTTATTCCCTTATAAAAGAAGTTTACAATACATAATACCGTCTTCCTTCACGCGATTTGGCTGGTTCAGTCTTCCGACCATTGACCAATATTCCTCACTGCTGCCTCCCGTAGGAGTCTGGGCCGTGTCTCAGTCCCAGTGTGGGGGATAAACCTCTCAGTACCCCTATCCATCGTTGTCTTGGTGTGCCGTTACCATCACCAACTAACTAATGGAACGCATGCCCATCCATAACCAAGCTCGCGCTCTTTAACAAATATACCCATGCGGGTTCCCTGTATTATGGAGTATTAATCCGCCTTTCGACGAGCTATCCTCCTGTTATGGGTAGGTTGCATACGTGTTACTCACCCGTGCGCCGGTCGCCACCATTATATTACTATAATTATGCTGCCCCTCGACTTGCATGTGTTAAGCCTATCGCTAGCGTTCATCCTGAGCCAGGATCAAACTCTTCTTCGTTATTTGTTTTTTTTCTATTTTTCCTTTGCTCTATATCGATGATTCTTTACTTTTAACAAAAAAATCTAATCTCGCCTATATAAATCGACTTCATTAGAACTCTTTGATATTCCTTCCCTTCATTTTTATTAACCTGTAAAGCTTATTTTTTATAATCATTACAAATCAATATCTTTGCGTACTACGTTGCATGAAATAATGTCAAAGAACTTATTTGCTTCCTTCAAAAAATAGGGAAAGCGGGTACAAAGATAATACAAATTTCAATTCAAACAAAATTTTATCAAATTTTTCTTTGTGTTTTTTTTATATTTGAAATCTGTTCCATCCTTTCTCAAGCATTTTCCTGTGCGTTTTCCGCAACAACATATAAATAGTAAAAGCCCCTAAAAAAG
>BNXB01000078.1 GCA_025999255.1 Bacteroidia bacterium
TAGACCACTGGATTGTTGACGCTCTAAGATCACAATAAATTCTTCTTTGGTCATAACAATGTGTTTTAGGACACAAAGGTCTGACTTTATTATCGAGCAGAAAAGATGTACTTCTTCGGGGGCTTACCATTCAGTAGCGATATGGCTACGAAAGGCAAAGAGTCGCATTGGGGAAGGGATAAGAACCTGCGCGATGTACTTGTTCATTTATATGAATGGCATCAATTGTTAATAAAGTGGATAATTGATGGTCGGGAAGGGGAACTGAAGCCTTTTCTACCAGTACCGTACAATTGGAGAACATATCCTGATATGAATGTCGGTTTTTGGAAGAAGCATCAAACTACTACGCTGACTGATGCAAGGAAATTGTTACAGGAAAGTCATGAGAAGGTAATGGCTCTGATTGAAACATTTTCTAATGATGAATTATTTTCAGCAAATGTTCTGGGATGGACAGGCGGAGCAATCTTAGGCGGCTATTGCGTTTCGGCTACTTCAAGTCATTACGATTGGGCTATGAAGAAAATCAAATTGCACATTAAAACGAGTAATTTATAATAAGACAAGTCATAATTTTCAATGACTTAATACATACATTTGAGTAATCTGATAAATATTTATCAGATAAAAAAGAAAAAATGTATGCATGGAATCCCAAAGAAATTGTTTATCTTTATTCCCTTTTTTCAACAGATAGGCAATAAATGAACACAAAAGAATCTCAAAATAAAGTGAAAATAGCAAATAACACTGCATTTACTGTTTTATTTGCTTTGAGTTTCATGCATATGTCGAATGATGCATTACAATCGTTGATCCCGGCAATTTATCCTGTTGTAAAAGAATCCCTGAACCTGAATTTTTCCCAAATCGGATTGATTACACTGGTTTTTCAACTGGCATCTTCCCTGTTGCAACCTGTTGTAGGTTGGTACACCGACAAAAAACCTCAACCATATTCCTTACCGATCGGTATGTGTTTTTCAATGATCGGAATTATCCTTCTTTCTTTAGCAAACAACTTTCCATTAGTGCTGGTTGCTGTAGCATTTACCGGTATGGGATCATCCGTATTGCATCCGGAGGCCTCTCGTCTCGCATACATGGCTTCAGGAGGTAAAACCGGATTGGCACAATCTATTTTCCAGGTAGGTGGAAATTTCGGTAGTTCTTTGGGACCTTTACTGGCAGCCTTAATCATCGTTCCGTATGGGCAATCGAACGTCATTTGGTTTGTATTATTAGCCTTCGGGGCTATTTTAGTTATGCTTCGTGTCAGTCGTTGGTATAAACAAAACCTATACCGCTTAAAACCTCAGGGACAAACCGTGACCTCAAAAGGATACGGAACCTTACCTAAAGGGAAAGTAGCCTTTGCTATGGGAATATTACTTATCCTGATTTTTTCAAAATATTTATACACCGCCAGTATTACAAGCTATTATACTTTTTACCTGATAGATAGATTTGGAGTAAGTATCCGTGAATCCCAGTATTATTTATTTGCATATCTTTTTTCCGCCGCCGTCGGGACTTTCCTCGGAGGCCCCATCGGAGACCGGATAGGACGTAAATACGTCATCTGGATTTCCATACTGGGAGTAGCCCCGTTCACTCTCCTGTTACCTCACGTAAACCTTTTCTGGACGTGTATTTTCACTATTTTAATCGGATTGATTCTCTCGTCGGCTTTCTCAGCTATTTTAGTTTACGCACAGGAACTGATGCCCGGGAAAGTAGGTATGATCGCAGGATTATTCTTTGGTTTTGCATTCGGAATTGCCGGAATCGGCTCCGCCCTGATGGGAAAACTGGCAGATCATACAAGTATAGAACACGTCTATTTTATCTGCTCATTTTTACCTTTAATCGGACTGGTTACAGGATTTTTACCGAATATCAAACGAAAAATACCTCATACCTGAAACGAATAACAGCAATTCATTACGGTTTCATTCCCAAAGCTTCAATGTAACCTGTGTTTTTACGACAATTAGCAAACTTGATATTCTCAAGCAAATCCGTCATCGCTTTCTTCACAACTTTTTGATCGGGACGGGCCTCACGAATTTTAGCAAAAGAACTCCTGTCCTTCTTGGTAAACTCAATAACCAGATCCCAGTTTTCAGGCTTTGGAACTATCATCATACAAGCCCTTTCCGCCATCTTTTTATATGGCCAATAATGCCAGCCTATGTTATTCCTGTTCATCAGGCGAGTCCAGGAAGCCACCCATTCGTCCGTATTTTCCCCGGTTTCACCCATATAAAGAGGTAAATTTACTTTATCCCGGAAATCTACAAAATCCTGAATATTATTCTGTAAAGTATCACACCAGTAACGATGACAGGTGTACATCATTTTATCATCGAACTTCCAATCGGTAAATACCGAAAAATTGCTATTCCATTGTGCTCCTCCCAACAACACGATATGATTTCTGTCCACCTCGCGGATACTCGCTACACACCTTTTATAAAAAGGCTCCAATGCCTTATTCAAATGGGGATAATCATCTTTGAAATAATGTGCAATCGGCTCGTTCAACAAATCGTATCCAAGAACTATCGTATCGTTGGCATATCTTTCCGCAATTCTTTTCCAGATATCACAACACAATTCCTGACTTTCTTCGCTTTCAAATAACCAGGGATAACCATAACTGTCATCTATATTATCGCCCGTTTGTCCTCCCGGAGCATCATGCATGTCGAAAATCACATACAAATGTTCCCGGCGACACCAATTGAGCAAAGTATCCATGATCTCAAAACCATTTTGTCCGGAGGTCAGACCCATATAATCCTCATCGGTAAAAAGCTTGTAATGAAAAGGAATACGAATAGAATTCATTCCCGTTTGCCTGATGTATGCAATATCTTCTCCGGTAATATAATTTTTCTTGAATTCAGTCCAGAACCAATTAGTGAAATCCGGACCGACCATTTCGCAGAAAGCATCATTGATTGTCCGGTAACTATTCACATTGCTGAAATAAAACATATATCCTTCCGGATTTAACCAATTTCCGAGATTGATTCCCTGAATGAAGAATTTCTCTCCATCAGGCGTCACAATATCAGGTCCCTGAATTCTAAGAAAACGATTACCGGCAACCTTTTCGGAATTTGATTTTTCCACCTGGAAAGATGAAAATAAAATTAATAAAATTACAAAACAAATACTCTTTTCAAATAGTCTGACAATAGCTTGCATACGATAACAATATTAGAGGTTGATTTCATAAAACCGGTCAAAGATAATCATAAGAAAGATTAAAAAAAACTATAATTTCCATAAAATATGTTACGGCCTTTAAACCTATGACAACAAAAATCGTCAACAATCAAGCATTAATCCCGACTTTGACAGTTTGATTTTTAGATATTAATGCCTGGCGTTGCAGTAGTGGCGATTTGAGGTCTTTTTGATTTTTCAACTTTGTGGTACACAAAGACGGCTAATAATTATTTTTCATCATTTTTCATTGACACCTATTTTTATCGGTTTCCCTATTGAGGATGTCCGTGTGTCCGGTTTTCGGTTATTTCGGATGATTACACTTTGTAAGGTGTAATCCATTATTCCTTGTCTCTTTTCCTTGTGGATGATATTATTTTTCTCATCGTCTGTTTGGTGATGATCTGGGTATCCGTTCTGAAGCCTGCTGAGCCATGCAAATGGTCAGTGAGTGTGTTTCTTGTGTATGTCGGCACGAAACCCTCTCCCGGTATGCTGCAAAAGTCCATCCCGGCCAAGGTGGAGCTGATCTCCCTGACGGAGAACTTGTGTCCGGCTCGATTGACTTTCTTTTCCAATAACCTCATTATCAATAGCGAAAGGAAGCAGGTGAGGAAGTGCGCCTTTATCCTGTCATCCCTCTGCAGGAATACGGGTCTTGCGACGAAGTCTGTTTTCATTACCCTCAAGCAGTCCTCCACTTTCCAGCGGAAACTGTTATATTTTAGTATGACCGGGTCGTCATCGGGCAAGTCGGTGCATACACCGTAATAACCGTCAAACCGCTCCTCCTGTTCGACCATCTCCCTGTCAAGAGAGTAGCTGGTCAGAGGGGCCAGTTCCCCGTCCGGAGTATAACTGGTTTGATTGATGAATCTCCTGTAGTCCGTGGAACGTTTGCTGTTGAGCTTTGCCCTCCCTTTACCGAGCGTCTTCTGCGCACGCTCCACCTGCCTGTTGCGGACATATCCGAGATAGTCCCTGTATTTGAGGGAATAGGTGACGATAAGTTTCTGCTCCAGACCGTTCTCATTTATCCAGCGGGATTTATAGAATGTCGCATGATATATATGCCCGTCTTTCTCATCAAGCTGGCCGATGTCAAATACCTGGTCGGACCCTTTCAGGTGCCAGCCCTCCGGATTGAGAGCCCACTCCTGCAAGTGATTCTTCAACTTCTTTAGCGACTGTACCGTGATGAACGCCCTTTCACCGACATCATTGGATTTCCTGTTCTCGTATGACGAGAGGCCGGCATCTGTACAGACGACCAGCTTGGAGATCTTGAAGTTGTCATTGAGTTTCTGCTCGAGCGGACGCATCGTAAGCTGCTCCGAGGTGTTTCCCGGATTGATGTTGAAGGCTAGCGGGATGCCTTCCATATCCATGAAAAGACCCATCTGAACAATCGGGTTCGGGCGATGATCCTTTGACAGGCCATACTGTCTCAATCCACTCTCCTCCTCACTCTCGAAGTAATAGTTCGTACAGTCATAATAGATGACCCCTGTCTTGCGCGGGATTACCTTCTGGCTGTTCCTGTAAACCTGGGATTGTATGAAGTCGCTCTCCCCGGACAAGACCGACAGGGCACGGTATATCTCGTGTAAATCAATCCCGGGCTGTTCCATATAACGCCTGGACTCTTCCAGGGATGAACGTTTCGAACCCGGATACATGATCCTCGTGTAGATAAGTCTTGACAATATCCCGTCCAGGTCATACTCGAACTTGCGATTGCACGCTATGTTTTTGCAGACCCTGTCCAGACCCAACTCGTGATAGATCTTCTGAAGAAAAAGATATCCCCCATTGAACCGGCGCTGCTCATTCTTTTTCAGTTGCACCGATGGTTTGTATTTTACAAGAATCTCCTGCTTTTCGGATTGCTCGGATGAAGTCATCTCTGCAACCTGAGCCCTGGCCCATTCTACAGGATCTTCCCCGTTCAACCTCTCCTTCAGATCCTCGATGGTACCAAACTTCCTTACTACTTTTGATGTGCTTACACCTCGCTCATCCCTATATCCCTTTACGGCATAGAGATAAGTAAACCTTCCACTTTTCTTGATCGACAACTTCATAACACAGTAAATCTAATATCACCTAATATATACCACAAAGATACAAACAATATTTGACAAAAAAAAGAGGTTTTATACATTTCTAATTAAAAAAATCATTTTTTTATGTGTCAAACTCCCGGGCTTACGTACCGGATGTGTTTTTACCGGCTTATCCTCACGACCTTTTCCTTGCCATTTCCCCTTTGATACTCTGCTAAGATAGATTTCAATTAAAGTTGAAAATATCTTTGGCGGTTCAAAATAGTATTTGTATCTTTGTCCCCAATTATGTTTAAATGTTGCTAAATCGAAAAGAACAGGATGCGACAAATATTTGTGTTTCAGGAATCCTTGTAATACGGATGTTGTTTTTTGCTTGCCGTTTGAACAAAACAATGGCGGAGTTTTGCGCTCTTCCCGTAAATTCTGCTAATATGCACACAGCACACAGCACACAGCACACAGCACACAGCACACAGCACACAGCACACAGCACACACACCACCTGAACAGCCCTCCCGCCCTCTTGCTAAAAGGGCGAAAGTTACAAAAAATTTT
>BNXB01000079.1 GCA_025999255.1 Bacteroidia bacterium
GGAATTCTGGAATCCCCAACCTCCAATCGTCCAACCGGGAAAGTTACCGGGAGATTACCTCCTGACTCCTCCTTCCGACGCTATTATTTTATTCGATGGAAAAGATTTGTCCCGATGGGAAAAAGCTCCCGATAAAAATGTGTTGGTAAAAGGAAAAGACATGTCCAAATTTAAAAGTTCCAAGGGAACCAATGCACAATGGACGGTCAAAAATGGTGTACTAACGGTAAACAAAGAAGCGGGGGATATACAAACGAAACAGAGTTTCGGAGACTTTCAGTTACATATCGAATGGCGTATTCCCGAAGGAATTACCGGTGAAGGTCAATTGAGAGGTAATTGCGGAATTTTTTTACAAAACATTTACGAAGTCCAGATATTGGATTCTTACAATAATGTGACATACGCGAACGGTCAGGCCGGAAGCATTTACAAACAAACGGCGCCTTTGGTTAATGCCATGAATAAACCGGGCGAATGGAATACATACGATATCATATACGCGGCTCCAACCTTCAAACCGGACGGGACCTATCGTACACGTCCGGTAGTAACGATATTACACAATGGAATCCTGATACAAAATCATACGGAAATTTCAGGTACGACGCCCTATACCGGCTTGCCTCAGGTCATAAAACACGGCGATGGACCTATTCGCCTGCAAGCTCATGGAGACGAAAGCGCACCTATCAGTTTCCGGAATATCTGGATACGAGAATTATAAACATTGTATAACCTTAAAATTAAAAGAAATGAAACACAAATTAGTTTTCAGCCTGACTTTTGTTTTATTTTGCCTTTTATTCTATTATTCATGCGAAAAAGACAAAAATGAGAACAGTAGTCAGCCATATGACCCGGGAAAACCGATAGAACTTTACTCGTACACCCCTCAAACGGGAGGAATGGCCACCCGGATGATATTATCAGGTGGTAATTTCGGTAACGATCCCTCATCGATCAAAGTTTATTTTAACCATAAACAAGCCCCCGTCGTAGGCTGCGATAATGGCAAAATACTGGTGATAACACCCCGTCAACCAGGTGATGAATGTGCTATTTCTGTTGTAATCGGAAAGGATTCCGTTTCTTTCCCCGAAAAATTTACATATGTCACTACCACTGTCGTGACTACAGTAGTCGGTCAGAAAGGAACGACAACATTCAAAGCGGGTTCTTTTGGAGAATCCACATTCAATCATCCCGCTTATCTGACGGTTGACGATGAATACAATCTTTTCCTTGCCCATCATGATCCGCATTGTGTTGCCCTAATCAACCAGCAGAACAGTACAGTCACGCAGTTGTTTGCCACCCCGGATAAACCCAACGCCCCGACAACGGATGCCGTCGGAAAGGTTATTGTGGTTCCGAGCGACGGAGGAAATACTTATAAAGATACTTATTACGAATTTGATCCGGACGCTCAATGGGCCCCTCGAACCCGGATAATCATCCATCCGACAGCCGAAGACATAGCCAATGGCGTTCAGGATTTTAATGTCAATTTATTTAAACACTCCTTCGCTGTTTGCAAATACGACAGCATGGTCTATCTCCGCTCAAACAGGGATGGATACCTGATTAAATTCAATCCGAAAACACGCTTGGGTCAATCGGTAGTAATTAATGGAAAAAAGATGGTATGTAATCCCAACAATTCAGACTCCTATCTGGTTTTCGATCCCATCAATACAACCAGATTGTATGTAGCCAGCACAGGACAACATTGCATCCATTATTTCGATATACTAACGGGAGAAACAGGCGTATATGCCGGAAAATCGGGACAAGCCGGATGGAGAGACGGTAAAAAAGAAGACGCCCAATTTAATAGTCCCCGACAGATAGTATTGGATATCAACAATAATTTGATTATCGCCGACCAGAAAAACCATTGTATCAGACGTATCACTCCCGACGGAAATGTAGAAACCGTAGTTGGTATAGCCGGAAAAGCGGGTTATATGGACGGTAATCCTGAAGACGCTCTGTTCAACGAACCATGGGGGCTTGCCATCGACAAGGATTATACAATATACGTGTCCGATTATGGAAATCAATGTATTCGCAAACTAACTATTCAATAATATTTTGTAATGAAAAAATTATATATATTCATTTTATTATGCATGATTTCACAGTTTTGTCGGGCGCAACAAAACCTGGTGATATCAGGCACTATATCCGACAAGAGCGGAGAATTACCCGGCGTAAGCATTTATATCAAGAATCAGGCAGGAGTCGGGACTGTTTCCGACTCAAACGGTAAATTTTCAATCAAAGCATCCCGCGGCGATGTGATTGTATTTTCTTCTATCGGATACCGGAATGTGGAACATTTTGTCGAAAAAGGAACGCCTGATTTGAAGATCTCTATGGTGGAAGCTGCCGTAGAAATGGAAGAAGTCGTTGTCCGCGGTAGTTTTGGAACCAATCAACGTAGAATCAGTTCACTGGCTTCCATGAGTACGATAGATTCTAAGGAAATCCAGGTTCCGGCGACTTCCATGGCTAATATCCTCGGAGGACGGATGCCCGGAATTATCACTATGCAGACCAGTGGAGAACCTGGAAAGAACATCTCTGAATTCTGGATCCGGGGTATCGGTACTTTCGGAGCAAACAGTTCGGCTCTTGTTCTGATCGATGGTCTGGAAGGAGATCTCAATTCGATAGACCCGGCCGATGTCGAAAGCTTTTCCATATTGAAAGACGCATCCGCAACTGCTGTATATGGAGTACGGGGAGCTAACGGCGTAGTACTCGTCACAACCAAACGAGGCGAAGAAGGTAAATTAAGACTCACAGGCCGAGCTAATTTCACAGTGGCCAAATTACAACGAATGCCCGAGTATTTAAGAGCATACGATTAC
Organism: Bacteroidia bacterium; assembly: GCA_025999255.1. Taxonomy (GTDB): domain Bacteria; phylum Bacteroidota; class Bacteroidia; order Bacteroidales; family Azobacteroidaceae; genus BNXB01. Next base: position 2,880 of record BNXB01000079.1, read on the forward strand.
GCCCAACTGGCAAACGAAGCGCGTATAGTCCGGAGTGATCTGCCTTTGTACTCGGAAGCGGATATGGAAGTTATTCGTTATGGTCTGGACAAAGACCTGTTCCCTGATATCGATTGGCAAGATGTAGTCACAAATCCTGTAAGTTTCCAGCAAACATATTACCTAAGTGCACAAGGAGGTGGTAGCGTTGCAAAATATTTCCTGAGTTTGGGAACTTCAAATGAAAGCGCTGCTTACAATATGGATCCGGCAAGTCCGTATAAAGCGAATACAGGATACAATACCTATTCGTACCGTTCCAATCTGGATATCAACCTGACTAAGACCACCAAATTGTTTTTCGGCGTGGACGGATATCTGACCAGGAAAAGTCAACCCGGTGTCGAAACCGACAATTTATGGAGAGCGCAAACTCAATATACGCCGTTGTTAACGCCGTTGAGATATTCTACCGGACAACTTCCGTCGTGGGGAGCCGATGTTTCTATTTCCCCCTACGTGATGTTAAACCACATGGGAAGTGCGTCGTATCAGACCAATACCGTCAAAACCACGATGTCCGTAGAACAGGATCTGGACTTTATCATTAAAGGTTTGAAAGCAAGGGTACAAGGAGCTTTCGATACAAAAACCTACCTCGATGAAGAACGTTTCGTAACACCGGAACTTTTTTACGCTACATCAAGAGGAGTTGACGGAGAACTACAACTCGCCAGACGAGTGAATAAATCAGCCGTTGCTTATAGCAACTATATGAGGCAATACCGGAAGTATCACCTGGAATCGACTATTAATTATGAAAAAATAATTAATACGGACCACCGTACTTCTGCATTAGTGTACTATTACATGAGTGATTCGCAGGATACATACGATTTTGAATCCGGCCGGGTAACATCGGGCACAAGAAGCATGTCGGCCATACCCAAGCGTTACCAGGGAATATCAAGCCGGTTGACTTACGGTTTCCGGGACACTTATTTAATCGACGCTAACTTCGGTTATACGGGTTCCGAAAATTTCCAGGACGGACGGAGATTCGGTTTTTTCCCTTCCATTGCTTTGGGTTGGATACCTTCCCAGTATGAATCCGTAAGAAATGTATTACCCTGGATAAGCTTTTTCAAAATCAGGGCTTCATACGGAAGCGTAGGAAACGATAAAATTTCCAATTCCCGTTTCCCATACCTGACTCTTGTCAATGAAAATGCAAGTGCAGGATGGAAAGGTACCGAAGGTGGAATTACCGAAACCAGTATCGGGGCGGATAACCTGATGTGGGAAAAAGCGGTCAAATCAAATATAGGTTTGGACAGCCGCTTTTTTAACGAGAAAGTAATTCTTACGATAGATTTTTTCAAAGACCAACGCGATGGTATCTTTCAACGAAGAGCCAATATTCCCTCTTATGTCGGGCTGATAGAAATGCCCTTCGGAAATGTGGGAAAAATGAAAAGTTGGGGTTCGGACGGAAACATCTCTTTTATGCAGAATTTGAATAAGGATATGTCGTTTACCGTCAGAGCAAATTATACCTATTCTACAAATGAAGTACAAAATTGGGAACAAGCTGCCCCCAAATATGATTATCAGAAGTATTCCGGATATCCGCACAATGCAATGCGGGGATATATTTCCCTGGGATTGTTCCGTGACGAACAAGACATTGAAAGTAGTCCGAAACAAAGCTTCAGTTCCACTGTTCTTCCGGGAGATATCAAATACAAGGATGTCAATGGAGACGGCGTGATCAACAACGACGATAAAGCCGTGTTATCGTATCCCAGTTACCCACGATTGATGTATGGATTCGGAGGAGAATTCCGTTACAAGAATTTTACGCTCGGAGTACTGTTCAAGGGTACCGGAAATACCGATTTCTTTTATGTAGGCCAGTCTGTATCCCTATACAACAGCGTAACCAGAAAAACTGAAAGTTATACTAATGGAATGGGGTATGTGCCGTTTCATCAGGAACAGATGGGAAACGTACTATCCTTTATAGCCGACCCGAAAAGCCGGTGGACTCCCGCTTCCTATTCGGGAGATCCTGCAACGGAGAATCCCGACGCACGGTTTCCTCGTTTGACTTATGGTTACAATGCCAATAATTCACAGTTGTCCGACTTCTGGAAAGGAAACAAGCGATACCTGCGTTTGAGTGAAGTTACCATGAATTATAACTGGAAAAGTAATCTACTCCAGAAAGCCGGTATCAGTTCTCTCGACCTGCAACTGGTCGGAGACAATCTTTATGTGTGGGATGAGGTTAAAATCTATGATCCGGAACAAGCCCAATTAAACGGGATGGCCTACCCTATACCTATAAGGCTTACTTTCCAACTTAAAGTTAATTTTTAATTTTTTCAACAATGAAGAACTCAATTCCGTATATACTAGTTATAGGATTTTTTGCCACACAATTTTTTTGTTCGTGTAATTTCCTGGATGTAGATGATTATTTCAACGAAACACTCAAGTTGGATTCCGTTTTCCAAAACAAAAGAAATTTTGAAAAATACCTTTGGGGAACAGCCAATCATTTTTCCGACGAAGGAGCCATTTTCGGTTTTACTAAAGTTCCGGGTGTCATGGCCAGTGATGAAGCTTTCTCGCTGGGAGCCGCATACAAC
>BNXB01000080.1 GCA_025999255.1 Bacteroidia bacterium
TCGAGGATGCTTTTAGTGACCAGGGGCATTGAGCCCAAAAACACAGAAGAGGTTTTCAATTTGTTCATAAAGAATTTTATCGAGTATGGTTTTGTAGAGGAAAAATACCGGAATATTGTATCTATCGCACGCGATGAAAAGAAGTCCGATTTTAACCCGCATGAAAACGAAATTAATTCATTGGCCGATCGAATTATAGACCTCTACGAAAGCATGGATGATTCTTTACAATTTAAAGGCGTTAAGCCGAAAGAAGAATCCATAGAAGTTTCCGAAACCGCTAAAAATACGAAATTCAAAGATTTACGCGGTGTATCATGTCCTATGAATTTTGTCCAGACTAAAATTCAACTGTCAACGATGCAGTCGGGAGAAATTCTTGAAATATGGCTTGACGACGGACAACCGATCAACAATGTGCCGGGTTCGGTAAGAAACGAAGGACACGAAATCCTGGAACAAACGCAAACAGATAATTACTGGAAAATACTAATTAAAAAAAAATAGAATTATGGCAAAAATAGTCGTTAATGATGAAGAACAGAAAATCAACCTTCCTTTAAGTTTATCAGAACTAATCCAATTGAACAATATACTTCAACCGGATATGATGTCCGTTCAAATTAACGGAGAATTTATTAACCGTGAGAATTTTGATGATACCTCAATAAATGATGGAGATATTGTTGATTTTCTATATTTTATGGGAGGAGGATCTGCCCGATGAATTTTACAGAGGAGCAAATAGAACGTTACAGTCGCCATATTCTGCTTCAGGACATTGGGGTAGAAGGACAGGAGAAGATAAATAACGGAAAAGTACTGGTTATCGGAGCCGGAGGGTTAGGAGCCCCGATTCTCTTATATCTGGCTGCTGCGGGAGTCGGCACATTAGGAATTATAGACGGAGATGTGGTTGACTTAAGCAATCTGCAAAGGCAGGTCATCCATTTTACTCCCGATATCGGAAAACCCAAAGTAGAATCGGCCAAAGAAAAGATTAAACAGATAAATCCCGATGTGAAAGTGGTAACTCATCATGAATTTTTCACAGCCGATAATGCTTTGGAACTGATCAAGGATTATGATTTTATCGTTGACGGAACGGATAATTTTCCGGTAAAATTCTTAATTAACGATGCCTGTGTATTGGGTGGGAAAGCATTTTCTCATGGAGGAATTCTTCGTTTCGACGGGCAAACGCTCACTCATACTCCCAATACAGCCTGCTATCGTTGCTCCTTTCATAGCCCGCCGCCGCCCAATGCAGTACCTACTTGTTCGCAAGCCGGCGTATTAGGAGCAATAGCCGGGATGCTAGGAACAATACAAGCCGCCGAAGTCCTGAAATTTTTGACCGGCACGGGAGAACTTTTAACGAACAGGTTGCTGACTTTCAATGCAAAGACTATGAACTTCAGAACAGTCAAAATAAATAAAAACGGCAAATGTCCCGTATGTGGCAATCATCCGGAGATAACGGAATTAGTAGAAGCCCAACAGGCTGTATGCGAGTTAAAGAAGAAAAGCTGATCAGATGATACAAATACCACGACATATTGTAGAAGCTATAATCGAACAGGCTTATAAGGAATTGCCTAATGAGGCTTGCGGCTTATTGACAGGCGTGGAGGGCATCGTACAAAAGCAGTACGCCTTAACGAATATAGACCGGAGCCCTGAACATTTTTCGTTCGATCCCCGGGAACAGTTTAATGTGTTGAAAGATGCCCGGAGCAACGGACAAAAAATAATTGCAAACTATCATAGCCATCCGGCGTCTCCCGCCCGTCCTTCCGAAGAAGATATCCGCCTGGCATTCGATCCGCGAATAATTTACATTATCGTGTCATTAGCCGGAGAAAAGCCCGATATGAAAGCTTTCTCTTTAGTCGATTGTTGTATGCGCCCGTATGAAATACGGATAATATAGGAAATGGAGTTCGGATAATACCCTAAATAGGGTATTGTCCTATTTTTTTTATAAAACTACTTTTGTAAGATTTTATACTGACAAGTGATGAAGAAAATTTTTATTCTATTAACAGGTTTAATATTCCTGACAAATTGCTCGAATAAACCGAAGCAGGAATCTCTGAATACGGAAGACGGACTTACCGGAACCATTCAGCTTTCAGGGGCGTTCGCCCTTTATCCGATGGCTGTAAAATGGGGGGAAGAATTCAGGAAGTTACATCCGAATGTAAAAATAGATATATCGGGAGGCGGCGCCGGAAAAGGCATGACTGATGCTCTGGCCGGAGTAGTGGATATCGGAATGGTATCGCGCAAAATTTATCCTGAAGAAATCAGTAAAGGAGCATATATATTCGCTGTAGTAAAAGACGCTGTAGTACCTACTATAAATGCAGGTAATCCGTTATTGGCTGAGATAAAGAAAATCGGATTGAAAAAGGAAACGGCTGAAAAACTTTGGAACCAACAGATTTCCACATGGGGGCAAGTATTAGGTATATCATCTACAATTCCCGTGCACGTATTCACTCGTTCCGATGCTTGTGGGGCTGCTGAAACATTTGCGGCATGGCTTGGTAAAAACCAGGAAAATATCAAGGCGACAGCGGTATTCGGCGATCCTGGAGTTGCTGCCGCAGTACAAAAAGACAAGGTCGGGATAGGATATAATAACATCGCTTATGCTTATGACCAGCAAACAAAGAAGCCATTCGGAGGATTAACCATCATTCCGATAGATGTCAATGATAACGGAATAATAGATCCTGAAGAGGATTTTTATGATACAACCAAAACTTTAATCGCGGCTATCAACGACGGACATTTTCCTTCTCCTCCTGCACGGGATTTATATCTGGTAACAAAAAACAAACCGACGAAACCTGAAGTTATTGCATTTTTAGAATATGTTCTTACCGACGGACAACAATATGTGGGAGAAATCGGTTATGTAGGACTTTCCGATGATAAACTAAAGAAAGAAATTGAAAAGCTTAAATAAACCGACACCAAACAAGATATAAAATGGAACAGCCATTATTTTTAACAAAACGAGTTGTTAAAAACAAAATAGCAAGTAAACTAATGAGAATTTTAACCATATTCTCGTTGTTTGCATTGTTGATAATTGGCGCAGGTTTATATTTCAAGTCATCGGCAATACTGAATGAAAACAATTTATGGAGCTTAATATCAGGAAAAGAATGGAGTCCGCTATCCGGACAGTTCGGATTCCGGCCATTCATCTTAGGCTCGATATACGTTACGGTTCTATCCGTCATAATAGCTTTACCGATATCCCTGTTAACAGCCCTGTTTTTGACAGAGAATACCAAGCCCTGGGTAACGAAAATCGTATTTCCTGTCTTGGATATCCTGGCAGGGATTCCTTCCGTTGTATATGGTTTGTGGGGAACACTGATAATCGTTCCCTGGATTGCCGATAGCCTGGGACCCCGTTTTGTAGATTATACAAGCGGATATACCCTGTTGGCGGGAGGTATCGTCCTGAGTGTAATGATCATTCCTTTACTCGTAAGTTTATTTATCGAAATTTTCTCGACTGTTCCTAAGGATTTCAAAGACGCATCGGCTTCTTTAGGGGCGACGCGCTGGCAAACATCCCGTTTGGTAGTATTAAGGAAAGCCTCGCCGGGTATCATTGCCGCAGTAGTATTATCCATATCCAAAGCTTTTGGCGAAACGCTGGCAGTACTGATGGTTTGCGGCAATATGGTCGGTATCCCGCATTCGTTATTCGACAGCGCTTACCCTCTACCGGCTCTCATCGCCAACAATTATGGAGAAATGTTATCTCTTCCCATGTACGAGTCGGCCTTGATGTTTGCCGCCCTGGTTATGTTTGCCATCATATTTGTGTTTAATGCCGTATCGCGTATTCTCCTGCAAAAAGTAGAGCAAAAATTTAAGTTATGAAGTTTAAATTTATCGAAGAAAAAATAGTCAACCTGTTGATGATATTGGCCACGCTGATTGTATTCGGATTTTTTGCCAGTATCATTTGGACCATCGCTAAAACAGGTTTTCCTTCCCTCACATGGGAAATGATAAGCCGGCTACCCGGCGGAGGTTTTTACTTGGGTAAAGAAGGCGGCATACTTAATGCTATTATCGGGTCGCTTATGATCGTTTTTGCATCTACCGTTTTAGGTTTAATTATCAGTATCCCGGTTGTATTTTATATAAACGTTTATTTGAAGAAAACTTCCCGGCTGGCATATTTTACCAGGTTATCGTTCGATGTTTTGTTTGGCATTCCATCAATCGTCTATGGGGCATTTGCCTTTACCATCATGATTTTTTTCGGGCTAAAAACATCATTGCTGGGAGGCATTATAGTTATAACCTTGCTGATCATTCCCATATTTGTCCGTTCTATGGATGAAGTGGCAAAGTCTGTTTCGAAAGAGTTGCTGGATGCGACCTACTCTTTAGGGGCGACTAAACTGGAAACCTGCAAGGTGGTTATCAGGCAGATAGCCCCCGGAATTGCTACGGCGACCCTGCTCTCCATAGGTCGCGCTATAGGCGATGCCGCCGGAGTTTTGTTTACAGCCGGATTTACCGATAACATCCCCGGATCGCCGAACGACCCGGTAGCTACCCTTCCCTTGTCTGTGTTTTTCCAGTTGAGCAGCCCTATACCCGAAGTCAGGGAAAGAGCCTATGCCGCGGCATTACTGTTAACAATCATAGTACTTATCCTAAGTATTGCAGGCAGGTTAATTACAAGACGTTTCTCAAAAAACAGGATCAAATAAGAATAGTTTAATGGGATTTGATAAAAAATTAACAGTAATAGCCCGGAACAGCAAACTGTCGTTGTTGCAGGTAGAAGAATTATTCTCGTTCTTTCCTGAAATCAGGTATGATTTGTCGGTTTTCGATTCTTACGGGGACAAAAACAAGCATATCTCATTAATGGATAACATTGATGGCGATTTCTTTACTCGTGAACTTGATACTGCGATTCTTCACGACCAAGCCGATATTGCCGTTCATTCCGCTAAAGATTTGCCTTACCCTCTACCTCCGGGATTAGAATTATATTGCTTAACTGCTGCCGACGACAAAAGCGATTCCTTGG
>BNXB01000081.1 GCA_025999255.1 Bacteroidia bacterium
TATCTGCAGTTTTACGTGTGCGCCCACGGGGAGTAACGATGCATAGAGTTTGTCTAATTGAGAAGAAAAGAGAAGAGAACAATGATGCAAGGAAGCATCTTTGTGGACACATTGTGCACTTCCGGATATTTTCATATCATTGATGAACAAATTATTACGCTCATCAGTCCGAAGTCCATCGACCAAAGGAGAAAGGAATTCCGCCAGCCTACCGGTAAAACCGGAATAGTCACCCGGAGAATAACGTTTAATATAAGAAATATTCAGGTTTCCCAAATCGTGATAAACAGCGCCTCCTCCTGTCATTCTCCTGGCAATCCTGATATTATGTTTCTTTGTGTAATCGATATTGACTTCATTTTCTACACACTGATACTTCCCGATTACCACAGCCGGAGTACTCTGCCAAAGCATCAAAATATCCTCCTGAAGATTCTTCAGTAGATATTCTTCCGCAGCGAGATTAAAATAAACATCCGTATTGGTATTGTCGATACAAAGCATCAACCTTAATATCGTAATTAAATATTTTTACTTACCGGAATAAACATATCCTCAGGAGTTAAACCGCAAGCTTTGATCATTTCGATGGAATATTCCAGTTTTCCGATATCATCAGCAGAAGTATTATTTGTTCCGAAAGTAAATTTAGCTCCGGAATTTTTAGCCATTTTAATAAAAGTTTCCGAAGGGATACGATAACGATTATTGATTTCTATTGCCACATTGCTTTTCACGCAGGCATCGATGACTTTCTGCATCCGTTCCGGAGTCCAGAGAACATCGTATTCCGGCATAATCTGTTCGGGAATAAACGTGGGATTCACATAAATCTGAACCGGTTCATTGGAAATAATACCGCAGGCACGTTCCGTCAACATATCCATAAACTGCTGTTTATCATCGACAAATGTTTCTTCGGGTATCCAAATCCTCATCCGACGGCCTTTATTATCGGTCCACGTCATAGCATCCGTAAAACGGTAATCGAATTTGTCCATTGCTTCGCGCGAAAACATTTCCAACCATTCACGGCCTTCCGCCTGCATCGGCAATAAAAACGGCTGATGTTTCATCGAATCAATCCAGGCATAAATACCCGCATCATCCGTAATAGGAAAGTTTTTTCCGCAGTTGGGAGCTATCCCGTAGGTAATTCCGTATTTCCGGGAGCGTTCTGCAGCATGTTCTTTTGTCCAACCGCCTTTCAGGTGCAAATGATAATCGATGGTCGGGAAATTTTGTTGTTGTAAACGAATGATTTCATCGGTTTGTTCATCGATTGCTTCGGATTGTGCTACTAAATCGTCCGCGAGCTTTTTCAACCGGACATTACGGAATTCAACCGGAGCATCACTTAAATTCGCCAGTATAAATACTCCTTTTGAAAGGATACGACCGGCATTGGCCTGTTCACGATAAGGTTTTTCAGGTTCGGTATAATCTGTTACGAAAATACCATTCACCCATATTTTGATTTGTTTACCGGAGACTTCAATTTTCAGGGGAACCCAGGTATTATTTTCCGCAGTACGCACGGCAAAATTTCTCACGGTCGACAAGCTCCCTGTTTTGCGCCATTCTGCGGGGCTTTCATTATTATTGATCAACACTTCATATCCGGTATTCTGTTTATTAGAACCCCCGGAATGGAAATAGACCGCACCGATAGCATTGTCTGAAGTCAGACACTCCAATTCCAGTTCAAAATTCTTCACGGGAACTTTTGTACAAGCGGAAGCATCACTACCAACCAGTTTCATTCCCTCCGGATTCAGGGTCACACTTCCGGTGGTATTCCAGTCAGCCGTTTTTCCGGTATCAATAATCTCTACTTTCCCCGATTGGGAACAAGCCATAATTAATAGCACAGACAAACAAATACAAAATAGTTGTTTCATAAAAGTTATATATTTACATTATACGTTTTACGCTTGGTTTACACACAAGGAAAAAGTAAACTCATTTATTTTCAGACGGATATTGTTCAAAATCCAGTAATTCAACTTCAAAAATGAGAGTGCTGTATCCAGGAATAGAACTGTAACTGGAAGCCCCATACCCAAGATCCCAAGGTATCCAGATTTCCCATTTATCGCCAATAACCATATTCTGAAGAGCTATTGAAAAACCGGAAATTACGCCATTGTTTGTATAGGTTGTCGACGTCTTACTGGGGAAATAAGCAGGGACTCCCGTTTCACTGGAACCCGGATCAAAGACAGTTCCTTCATAAAATTTACCGACATAATGTACTTTTACCCTGGCGGTAGAGAGAGGACTTTCCGTTCCCGTTCCGGATTTTATTACCTTTCTATAAACAGTACCAGGCCCTTGCGGTGTAGTTACCGGCTGGTATTCGGTACCGGATGCAATTTTATTGAAAGCAGCTTCATTCGTATTGCGCCACTCATTATTAGAATCGTCATCTTTACCACATGATGCCAGCGCCAACACAACAGGAAGACACAGCATCCATAAAAACATTTTCTTCTTCATTCATTTATATTTTTAAACCCCAAGACACAAGCCGGATTTTCCTCCTGCAATTTTACAGTCTTACGGTCTTACGATTTTACAATCTTACAGTCTTATATCTTACGGTCTTTTAAAATTCAACTTTCGGAGCTTTTTCCGCTCCCGCTTCAGCCTTGAAATACGGTTTTGCCGTAAATCCCGACATTCCGGCTATGATATTGTTCGGAAACTTACGAATCAGAGTATTGTATTCACGCGCTGTTTTATTGAACTCTTCACGTTGATAAGCAATCCTGTTTTCCGTACCTTCCAACTGGGTCTGCAGATCCAGGAAATTTTGACTTGCTTTCAGGTCCGGATATCGTTCAACACTCACCAATAAACGGCTTAACGCAGAAGATAATTCTCCCTGAGCCGCCTGGAACTGAGCCATTGTCTGCTCATTCAGATTAGTAGGATCTATTGTCACCTGGGTTGCCTTAGCCCGGGCGTTAACCACTCCCTCCAAAGTACCTTGCTCATGTTCGGCATATCCTTTTACGGTAGCAACCAGATTCGGAACCAGGTCGGTTCTGCGTTGATACTGGTTTTCGACATTACCCCATTGTGCGGTAACTGTTTCGTCGGATTTAACAAGTTTATTATATACCCCTGTGTACCAAAAAAATAAAATTGCAGCAACGGCAACGAGTACAATAATAATGATTAAACTTTTCTTCATAATTTTGCAATTTGTTTCAATAAATTCTTCATACTTACTTTATCGGAAATAATATTTTCCAATTCGGCAACCGGAACACGTTCCTGTTCCATAGTATCCCGGTAACGAATCGTGACACAATTATCATTCAGACTGTCGTAATCGACCGTCACACAATACGGTGTTCCGATAGCATCCTGGCGGCGATAACGTTTCCCGACCGTATCTTTCTCATCGTACTGGCAATTGAAATTAAATTTCAGATTATCCATAATTTCACGCGCCTTTTCGGGCAGGCCATCCTTCTTTACCAACGGCAAAACTGCCAGTTTGACCGGAGCCAACGCAGGGGGCAATTTCAAAACCACGCGGATATCGCCTCCTTCAAGCGTTTCTTCGCAATAGGATCCTGCCATAATACTGAGGAACATACGATCCACTCCAATCGAGGTCTCAATAACATAAGGGACATACGATTTATTCAGTTCCGGATCAAAATACTGGATTTTTTTACCGGAATATTGCTCGTGGCTACTGAGGTCAAAATCAGTACGGGAATGAATACCTTCCACTTCTTTGAACCCAAACGGCATTTCAAATTCGATGTCGGTAGCGGCATTTGCATAATGGGCCAACTTCTCGTGATCATGATAACGGTATTTTGTATCGCCTAATCCAAGGGCTTTATGCCATTTCAAACGGGTTTCTTTCCATTTGGCAAACCATTCGAGCTCTTCTCCGGGACGAACAAAAAATTGCATTTCCATCTGTTCGAATTCACGCATACGGAATATAAACTGACGGGCTACGATTTCGTTACGGAAAGCCTTACCTATCTGAGCGATTCCGAATGGAATTTTCATCCTGCCGCTTTTCTGCACATTCAGGAAGTTAACAAAAATACCCTGGGCTGTTTCCGGTCGCAAATACACTTTCAGGGCTCCGTCGGCCGTTGAACCCATTTCAGTAGCAAACATCAGGTTAAACTGACGCACTTCCGTCCAATTCCGGGTACCTGAAACAGGACAAACAATCTCATAATCCAGAATAATCTGTCGCAAATCAGCAAGGTCGTTATCATTCAAAGCTTTAGCAAAACGGGCATGTAGCTCATCGATTTTCGCCTGATTTTCCAACACCCTGGGATTGGTTTCCCTGAATTGTTTCTCATCGAAAGCATCGCCAAAACGTTTTGCGGCCTTCTCAGTTTCCTTATTAATCTTATCTTCGAATTTCGCAATCTGTTCTTCGATCAGTACATCGGCACGATAACGTTTTTTAGAATCTTTATTGTCGATCAGCGGATCATTGAAAGCATCCACATGACCGGAAGCTTTCCAGATGGTAGGGTGCATAAAAATGGCAGAGTCGATACCCACCACATTTTCATTCATCAAAGTCATGCTGTCCCACCAATATTTTTTGATATTATTTTTAAGTTCCACCCCATTTTGCCCGTAATCATAGACAGCCCCGAGGCCATCATAAATCTCGGAAGAGGGAAAAACGAAACCGTATTCTTTACAATGTGAAACTAATTTTTTAAAAACATCTTCTTGCTGTGCCATAGGATACAATAATTTTAACCTGCAAAGTAAAGGTTTTTTTCGGAGTTGCCCAAATTTCTAAGTTTTAAGTTATAAGTTTTAAGTTATAAGTTGTTAAGTCCAACAAAAACTTACAACTTATAGTATTCTGCCTTCGTCGGCATAGCTGTAATATTTGTCATCCGAAAAAATCAAATGGTCGATAACCGAAATATCCAGCATCCGGCAACATTCCTTGATTTTACGGGTAATACCGTCATCCTGCCAACTGGGATCAATACTTCCG
>BNXB01000082.1 GCA_025999255.1 Bacteroidia bacterium
AAAGGTGTTTTGAAACTTCCAGCATTTGCCGTAAAGAGACTCTCCGTTTGACGACGAAACTTTTGTTTAGCCTGACAATGTCATTAATCCAGGGTTGTATCAGTAGATTGTCTCCAATGGCGACTTCTACGGTATCGCGGTTATTATTTGATAATAAAACGCATAAAATGGATGCGTCCAATACGATATCCCTGTGGTTGGAGATAAAGGTATAAGCCTGTTCGGGTATATTTTCAAAACCGGAACAATCACACTTGCTGGCAGATTTATCCAGGAGGTAAAAAACCGTTTTTTTCACAATGGTATGCTGGAAATCATAAATATTTCCGAACGATCGCATCGTATTTTCAAATTCTTTCCAGTCAATTACCGGCATGATAAAATGCATCACTCTTTTGAATTCGGGATCTTTCAGTAGTCTTTCGATAGTAGGGGCAACTTCTTCGTCTCGATAAGGGCGGATATCATCAAATTTTTCCAGGTTCTTCATAGTTTATCGATTCAATTCGTTCTCTATAATATCAGTCATTACATTTTTGATGTCTAATCCGGCAGCTCTCACTTGTTGGGGGATGAAACTAGTGGAAGTCATTCCGGGAGTAGTATTGACCTCGAGCATCTTTATTTCATTTTTAGGAGATATGATGTAATCGACCCGGATGATGCCTTTAGCTCCTACCAAATCGTATATTTCGGAAGTCAACATCTGTATTTGTCTTGTCAATTCCCCGGAGATTCGGGCAGGAGTAATTTCATCGACCTTGTCGGCATTATATTTTGCTTCGAAATCGAAAAATTCGTTTTTACTGATGACCTCCGTTAAAGGGAAAATAACAGTTTTCCCCTTTATTTTGTAACAACCGCAGGTAACTTCCGTTCCGGACATAAAGCTTTCGATAATTACTTCTTCACCTTCGTCGAAAGCTTTTTTTATTGCAGGAATCAGTTCTTCTCCCGATTTTACTTTGGTAGTTCCGCAGCTGGAACCTCCGTCGTTGGGTTTGACAAATACCGGAAGACCCAGTCGTTCCGTAATTTCGGAAACAACCGGAAGTTGCTTGTTTACCAGGCGAACAGAATCTGCAACACATATCCCCATACTTTTCAGATAGTTGTTACATACAAACTTGTTGAAAGTCAGGGAAGAAGCGAGTACTCCGCAACAGGAATAAGGGAGACCGATCATATCGAAATACCCTTGTAACCGGCCGTTTTCTCCCGGAGTGCCATGAATAGTGATATATGCAAAATCGAACCGGATTTTCCGGTCTCCGGTTTTAAAACTGAAATCGTTTTTATCTACCGGTGCAGTTATACCATTGTCCGGATTAACATGCCAGTCTCCTTCTTTTATGAGTACTACATACAGGTTATATTTTTCCTTATCGATGAAAGAATAAATTCCTTCGGCGCTTTTCAGGGAGATAATGTATTCGGAAGAATCTCCTCCTGCAATAATTGCAATGTTTTTTTTATTCATCGTTCAATAAATTTGAATAATTTCTCCATTTCTCAATCAGTTGATTCATGTCGTCCGGCAAGGGGGATTCGAAAAAAACTTCTTCTCCGGTTTTCGGATGGATAAATCCCAGTGTTTCTGCGTGTAAAGCCTGACGCGGGCATATTGCAAAACAATTTTGAATAAATTGTTTATATTTGCTGTGATGATTTCCTTTTAATATCTGGTCTCCACCATAACGGGAGTCGTTAAACAGGGTATGGCCGATGTATTTCATGTGTACCCTGATTTGATGTGTCCGACCGGTTTCCAACCGACATTCTACCAGAGTAACGTAACTTAGGTGTTCAATTACTTTATAGTGCGTAGTGGCCGATTTTCCCTGTTCTCCGTTTGGAAAAACAGTCATCTGTAACTTATCCTTGGGATTCCGGCCGAGGTTCCCTTCTATAGTTCCTTCGTTCTCTTTTATACTTCCCCAAACCAGGGCTATGTATTTCCTTTGGGTTGTTTTATTGAAAAACTGGAGTCCCAAGTTTGTTTTTGCATCCGGATTTTTAGCAACGACTAATAATCCTGAAGTGTCTTTGTCGATGCGGTGTACAAGTCCTAAACGGGGATCTTTCATGTCGTATCCGGAATGATCTTTCAAATGCCATGCAACCCCGTTTACCAGGGTTCCGGTATAGTTTCCGTGACCGGGATGGACTACCAGGCCCGCCGGTTTATTGATAACCATGACATCTTCATCTTCATAAATAATATCAAGGGGGATATTTTCAGGGATAATTTCCACTTCGCGACGCGGGTAATCCATCATGATAGTGATTACATCCAGCGGCTTAACTTTGTAATTGGATTTGACAGAGAGGCCGTTTACATGAATGAATCCTGCGTCAGCCGCCTGTTGAATACGGTTACGAGAAGCATTTTCAATACGTACGGATAAAAATTTATCGACCCGTAATAACCCTTGCCCCTTATCTGCTACAAAACGATAATGTTCATATAGTTCATCAGGTATAGCTCCGGACACATCCGACCCTTCCAGGTCTTCATCCAAATCATCTTCTATGTCGTCGAAAAAATCTTTCATAAATGCTTAGAACCAGGACTCTTCAGAAGTTGTTTCAACCACAACGGAATCAGGATTCACGGGAGCGTTCCCGGAACTGACCAGTAATACCAACCGGCTGTTTGCCGGTAATTTGTCTCCTGCATTCACTTCTTTCCCGTTGGCCATCAAACCAACCACCAGATCGCGATAAACGCCATCTACCGGTTCCACGCTAAGGCGTTCGAACCCGATAGCGGAAAGCATAGCAACAGCCTGACGTTGCGAAAGATCTTTCACTTCGGGGATTGTAAACGTTTGTGTGGAAAATGCATTGATTGTAAGGTATATAATCCGGTTTTCCTTTACCTTGGTTCCGGCCTGTGGCTTCATTTCTACTATACTTCCGGGCGCCGCATTCCTAATAAAAGAAGAATCGATCACTTCATAACGCAAGGTGCTTTTTTCAAGAAACGGAGCGGCTTCCTCAACCTGTAACCCTTTTACATCGGGAACAACAACTGCCCTGCCATGCTGGGTGTATATGCTTATACCCCAGAGTGTTATGATTACCAGTACAAATAAAATACCCATTGCTATCAGGATATTCCTGATATATGGGTTACGCCGGATGAAATTCCAGAAATTTCTCATATCTGCATTTTTTGAAATGCTCCAAAATTACAAAATAAAACTAACAACGCAAAAAGGGAACAAACTTGTAATAGCTCGTTCCCTTTGTGTATTCAATAAATATCGTAATTAACCGTTATACTCGTCCGATACGGTTAATTTTTTTCTCCCTTTTGCACGGCGGGAAGCCAATACTCTACGACCATTGGCTGTTTCCATTCTGTTACGGAAGCCGTGTTTGTTTTTTCTTTTCCTGTTTGAAGGTTGAAATGTCCTTTTCATATCTATTATGTTTTATTGTTCTGTAAATAAATTCGGGTTGCAAAGATATGATTATTTTTTCAACGGACAAAAACTTTTTTAGCTTT
This sequence comes from Bacteroidia bacterium, assembly GCA_025999255.1. Taxonomy (GTDB): domain Bacteria; phylum Bacteroidota; class Bacteroidia; order Bacteroidales; family Azobacteroidaceae; genus BNXB01. Next base: position 3,515 of record BNXB01000082.1, read on the forward strand.
TCTGTCAAAAAAATTGCCTTTTCGATATCCGGTGTTTTGTTTTTTTGCTAAAATGACTACCTTTGCGGGCAAATAGAACATTTTGAACATATTAAATTTATTTTATGGCTACTACAGCAGATTTTAAGAACGGGATGTGCATAGATTTGGAAGGGCAATACTATTACATTGTCGAATTTTTGCACGTTAAACCCGGAAAGGGGCCGGCTTTCGTTCGTACTAAACTTAAAAATGTTACTACCGGACGGACTCTGGAAAAAACGTTTAACTCCGGAGTGAAAATAGATGAGGTACGAATTGAGAGAAGACCATACCAATTCTTGTATCAGGATGATATGGGATATAATTTTATGAATAATGAAACTTTTGAACAAGTATCTATTGTTAAAGATAATATTACCGGAGTTGATTTCCTGAAAGAAGGCGATACTGCCGAAGTCGTAATACATACGGAATCGGAAACGATTCTTTTTGCAGAACTTCCGGCTCACGTGGTATTACAGGTGACTTATACCGAACCGGGTTTGAAAGGAGATACCGCTACGAACGCTACTAAACCGGCAACCCTTGAAACCGGAGCCCAAATTCGTGTCCCGTTATTCATCGAAGAAGGAGAAAAAATCAGAGTCGATACCCGCGACGGATCTTACGTCGAAAGAGCAAAATGATGAGGAATAGGGAGTTAAAGGGAGTTACAGGGAGTTACAAGAAGTTAAAAGGAGTTAAAGGAATGGCTCACGCCAGAAAAAATATTCCTGTACCTCCCTCTAACTCCCTTTACCTCCTTTTAACTCCCTGTAACTTCTTGTAACTTCTTGTAACTTCTTGTAACTCCCCGTAACTCCCCGTAACTCCCTATCCCCATGCCAAAACTATCCGTAAAACACTGGGCGGAGGAAGACCGTCCCAGAGAAAAAATACTCCTCAAAGGCATTCATTCTTTATCCGATGCCGAATTGCTTGCAATCATCATATCTTCCGGGAACAGAGATGAAACAGCTGTCGATCTGGCGCAGCGTATTCTCCATTCGGTTGGTAACAGCCTCAATCAATTAGGAAAAATTCCCATCAAAAAATTAATTTCCGATTTCAAAGGAATCGGAGAAGCTAAAGCTATTACTATTGCAGCAGTTATGGAATTGGGAAAAAGGAGAAAGTCCGAAGATATATTCCGGCAGGAAAAATTCATGTCCAGCCGTGATATTTTCAAATATTTTTATCCCGTGTTTTGTGATTTACCTTATGAGGAATTTTGGGTGGCTTTCCTGAATCGTTCGAACCGGGTGATAGACCGTCTGAAAATAAGTCAGGGAGGAGTTTCCGAAACGGTTGTCGATGCTAAACTTATTCTCAGGGAAGCTCTTTTGAGATTGGCTTCGGGAATCGTACTTTGCCATAATCATCCTTC
>BNXB01000083.1 GCA_025999255.1 Bacteroidia bacterium
ACGTAAAACTGTATTAATGTCAGAGGAATTTTATTAACATCGGTGATATAACTTTGAACACCATGCAGATAGGCGTCTTTTTGCGCACCGTAATAGGGTTTGTAATGCATGGGACGGAATTGCACGCCGGGAATCTTCAAGTTGTTCAGGTTAGCCGTCAGTTTTTCGGCATCGATCCATTCTGCAGCAAAAAGTTCAAACGGCAAGGTGTAGCCGACTCCGATGTTGAACGAATACAATTCGCCCAAAATCCCGGACATGGCGTAAAAATAAGATGTGTTCGAATGAGGCACGTGCGGCGAAGAAATAACCCAGGGTAAACCTGTGGCATCGAAATTCATCTTGCGTTTCCATCCTTTCATTTTAATTACCGTCAGTTTGCATTTTACCTGATTGGCTAACAATCCTTCTCCGTTCAGAAACATAGCCAGTTCCCCAACCGTAAAACCATGCACATATGTAACCGGAAACCGGCTGACCATGGATACCAATTGCGGCTCCACATTCGGTTGCCCCTCGAAGCGGTTTCCTCCGAGAGGATTGGGACGATCAAGCACAATAAATTCGATATTATTTTCCGCAGCAGCTTCCATGGCCAATCCCATGGTACTGATGTAAGTATAGGAACGCGAACCGATATCCTGAATATCATACACTAAAACATCAATCCCCTGTAATATTTCGGGAGAAGGTTTTTTATTCTTGCCATATAAGCTGTAAACGGGCAGGCCTGTGCGTTCATCTTTTGAATTCCCTACTTCTCCGCCGGCGGTAACATCGCCACGAATACCATGTTCGGGACTGTACAGAGCTACCAGTTTTACATTAGGCGCTTCGGACAAAATGTCGATGGTTGATTTCAAACGGCTATCCACTCCCGTGGGATTGGTGAGCAAGCCGACTCTTTTTCCTTCCAATTGCTTAAAACTATTTTTCTGCAATATTTCGATGCCAGGCTTTACCTGAGCCGAAACGGTGATGGAAAAGAAAAAACATGCGATAAAAATCAGTATTCTATTCTTCATATAATAAATGTTACTATTGTTTATTTTCCAGAATTTTCATTACTTCGTCGAAATTGGATATATAGCATTTATCCTGTTCGATACGAAAAATTTCGTATTCGTGGTCGGCTTTACCAGTTGTTTCCATTTTGGAAATAACTGAATTTTCTACTAGTTCAGCACTCTCAAAGATATTTTTCAAATGCTTGCTAATAGCGGGAATTTCCACGCCAAACAGTTCGGACATGGCTTTTTGCGTAAGCCAGAAACTTTCATTTTGAAAAACGACATTGACTGTTACATTACCCTGTTCAGTCTGATAAAGAATAATTTGATTTTCCATTACATAAAATTTTAGCGGTTAAATACAATCGAAAAGTCATGCAGGCAAGTGGTAAGTTCCGGACGGGGATTTTCGATTTCATTTTATTTATATTTTTTGTATTCCTATTCCAGGCAAATCATTCAAAATCAATTTGCCGTTTACTACGGCAGTTCCACGATAAATATCGTTATTTATCAGCAAATTACCGTCCAAATCTGCAAAATCCACGGCAGGCGAAATCTGGGAAGCCGCCGAAATTGCGCAGGAAGTTTCCGTCATACAGCCGATCATTACTTGCATATTTGCCGCGCGGGCAACCGTCAGGATTTTCCAGGCCTCGCGCATGCCGGTACATTTCATCAATTTGATATTCACTCCGGTAAATGCGCCTTTCAGGCGGGGAATATCCGTTAACCGCTGAAAAGATTCGTCGGCAAAAACCGGAAGCGGACTGCGTTCCGTTACCCAGGCAATATCATCCAATTTATGTTTGGACATCGGTTGTTCGATCATAACAATCCCTTTTTCTTTCAACCAATGAATCATATCCAGGGCATAGTGTTTGTCTTTCCAACCCTGATTGGCATCAATAGCAATAGGTTTATCCGTTACGGTGCGGATAGCTTCAATCATTTCCTTGTCATTATCACGTCCCAGCTTGACTTTCAGGATATTATACTTAGGCGCGTCTTCCTTTGTTTTTTGAATAACCACTTCTTTCGTATCAATCCCGATGGTAAAGGTGGTTGAAGGGGCTTTACTCTTATCCAATCCCCAGATTTTGTACCAGGGTTGCCCCATGATTTTTCCGACCAAATCGTGTAAAGCGATATCGATTGAAGCTTTAGCAGCAGTATTATTTTCCGTTATTTTATCTATATAAGTTAAAATATCTTCCATTTCAAAGGGACTTGCAAACTGGCCTAGATCGACTTTTTTCAAAAATTCGATGACCGAAGCCTGCGTTTCTCCCAGGTAAGGCGGTAAAGATGCTTCGCCATAACCGGTTATACCGTCGTATTCAATTTCCGTCAGCACCACCGGGGTAGTCGTACGGGAAGAATTAGCAATCGTAAACACATGCCGTAACTGCAAATCGTAAGAATGGAAAGTAAGTTTCATTTTCCCTTTTCCCTGAGAAACTTTATTTTTCGCATTGTTCCGGGCGAATCCGTTGAAAGGCAAAGCGGTAAGCAATGCTGCCGATGCCGTTGTTTTAAAAAAATGACGTCGTTCCATATTATTCCTGCGTTTTAAAAAGCGTATGATTACCTATATTCCAAATACCCTCCGTACCTACAGCCCCGATAATCCGTGTTGCCCGTATCAATTCTTCCGTATTATTTTTATCATAGTGGGGTTTAGACGGGTCAAGACTGCTAATTCTGATAAATCCGGAAGCATGGATAAACTCTTTATTACCAATATAAATAGCCACGTGACGTACGCGTTCCTTTTTCCCTTCGCCGGCTTTCTTACCGAAAAACAGCAGGTCGCCGGGACGAAGATTATCATAACCTTGACTTATGTCTACCGGTATGCCTGTCTTAGCTTGTTGCGAGGCATCGCGCCGCAGCATTACGCCGTGTTTCAGGAAGACGGTTTTGGTAAAACCGCTACAATCCATGCCTTTTACCGACGTACCGCCCCATACGTAAGGTATTCCTTTGAGTAAAAGAGCCTCCCGTATGACGCTTTCTTCGGTCAATGAAACGGAAGACAGCCAATCATCGTACATCCGGCTTTGCGTTTTCAATACGTATGCCTGTCGTCCGTCGGGATAAGAAACATGATAAAAATTTCCGCTATCGCCTTCATATTTCAACAGGTTACCGAATACCAGATCGGAAACGCGTTGCTTGTGTTCACCCGGAGTTTCGTAGGCAAAACCGTAATCGCCGGTAAAAATGATTTTTCGTGAATTTATCCATTGATTGAAAGTTTCTTTATTCATTTGCACGAAAATACCTTTTTCCATCCATGCCACGTAACCTTCAGGCGTTTTCACACGGTACCATTTATCGTGCTGCAATATCTGCAAGGGCATACCCAGCAGGAGCTGAGTTCCCATTTCCGCACCATAATCGCCTTCCATGCGAAGATCGGCTACCGATACGTTGACTATGCCGTAAAGTTCGTCGCCCAGAGACTTGTCCGGTAACAAGACAATACTGTCGAGCGCTTCGGGCTTTTCTTTCCTGATTTTCTCCATCAATTCCTTTTTTGCTTCAGGCACGGAAGTGAAACCTTCAACCAAAAGGTTGCCGGTATTTTCCCGGACGGTAATTTCATACACATTGTCGCGCCGATCGGGAACATACCGCAGCCGGACGCTATCGACCAAGGCATCTAAAGACGAAGATACCGGCGAGGTTTGTTGGGGACTACAGGATGATACAACCGGTATCAAGCAAACGAAAAAAATAAGTCTAACGGTGATTGGGGATAAAGTAAACATTTAACAAAGTTAATTAAAAATTATCATTCTGCCGTTTTATTTATTGAACATAAATTCCAATAAGTTCTGCATTAATTGATTCCTGCCGGATTCGTCCCGGATGGTTTCAAACGGGAATCCGAGTATGCAGGTCTTATACTCTCCGGAGTAAGCCGTTCCGGCGCTCAAAAGGTTTTCGTCATACCGGAAAATGGTACGGCTATTTTCGCCGGAAGGTTCAATGGCATCAGGTGATTCTACGGCATAAAAATCCGGATTGAGACGATTGTGAAATTGATATTCTCCTTTCAGTTGAGGAAACGGCGAGGAAACGCTTTTTACCTGTCCTGTTACCGCCGCATGTCCTGTCCTCCATTTATATTTCAAAACATTTTGAGCAAACTGTTTATCCTGTTCTTTCACCCATTGGTTGTCCCATAAATCGGAACCGACATAAGACCCGCTCACAAAAACATTTCCTCCCTGCAGGCAATAATCGGTTATCCGGGTTTGCAGATCGTCCGGGAAAGTCTTGAAACGCGGTGGAAAGAAGCCTCGCCCGGTCTGTGTCTGCTTTTGCTTTCCAAGAATCAGATCAACCAATTTGTAATCGTTCATCGTAATTTTTCCGTTCATAACGGCTTCCGAAGAAGTTGAAACAAAGGAATAACCGGCAGCGACAATAGATTTTCCGTGTACAAACGGATAGTCGAACGTATTTCCTGCAACTACAGCAGTTTCGTAGTCGGCATTGCTGGCGCCGAATCCTGTAGCGTCGTTATCCGCCCATGGTATTTTACGTCGAAATTCGTATTGACTTCCAATGTAATTGGTCTGAACTCCATCCGGCACGCCATGATCCATGAAATCCAGGAATCCGGCAATGCTATCACGGGAAGAAAAACTATCGGGCGCCGAAATACGTGTAAAGCCATTAATAACCAACACGACACCTTTTTCACCCGTTTTCCGGCAGACGGACAAAATTTCGGATGGAAACCCTTCCCCACCCTCATTCACGGCTGCAATCCGGAAACGATAAATTTTATCTTTTTCTATCGTAATATCCGCTTGAGTATCCGTTAAGATTCTTCCATTGTCGAAATCATTTTCACCAATAGCCGTAT
>BNXB01000084.1 GCA_025999255.1 Bacteroidia bacterium
ATTTTTCCCTTTACAACAACATTTTTCACGATAGGAAAATAGGGGTTATGTTGGATAAAACTGAGACTTTGTAATACAAAGAACGGGTTTTTGATAAAAAAAAGCAAATTATTGAAGGTTAAAAAAAAATAGTATTGGTGAATTTATCTTAATTAATAGATTCTAAATGCTTGATAATAAACAAAATAAAGAAATTTTTTAATTGAATCGTGTGTTTTATAACATAAAAAGCGGCAAAGCCGTTTCTTAGTTAAATATAATGTCTATTATGACTTCTTTCCCAGCCTCTTTATTAAGCCTGGAAATAAGTTTTTCCCGACACATCATTAATTCGTTTTTTAATATAGATGAAGATAATTGTACATACAGTATTTTTTTATGTATATATATATTAGTGGTATATCGTTCTGTTATTGAGCCCAGGATTTTTCCCCAGGAATTAATAAGCCCTGTTTCCGCCAGTTTATCCGTCAGAACGGAATTTTCTTCAAGAAAAAGGTTTATGGCCTCTTTAATAGTTTGTGCATTTGTCCGTTTCATATTATACAGCGCCCATTTCTTTGAACTTCCCATTTTCTACATGAAAAAGCTTGTAATCATGATCCATTTTCAGGAGGATTTCATCCAGATATTTACGGTTAGTATCGGTGATAAATATTTGTCCGAACTGGGGTTGCGATACTAACTTTACAATTTGTTCCACTCTGGTTTCGTCCAGCTTATCAAACACATCATCCAACAATAGGATAGGAGTGGAAGTCCCTGTTTTGACTAAAAAATTGAACTGAGCGAGTTTCAGAGCAATCAGATAGGTTTTATTTTGTCCCTGGGAACCTGTTTTACGTATCAAGTATCTTTCCAAAGTAAAATTGAAATCATCTTTGTGAATTCCCGAAGTTGTGAATCCGATTAAACGATCCCGGTCCCTTTTATCCTTTAATAATTGTCTTAGATTTTCATGGTCGAGTTGGGACTCGTATTCCAGTCCTATCAATTCTCCTTCCTGACAGATAGCTTGGTGAAATTCTTGGAAAATAGGTAGAAATTCCAGAATGAATTTTTTTCTTTTCTGATAAATCTGCTGACCGAAATAGTCCAATTGTTCTTCCCAGATTTCAAACAGGGCAGGATCGGAAAAATGTTCTTCTTTCAATAGAGAATTCCGTTGGGACAATGCCTTGTTATATTTTATCAGGGCATGAAGATATTCTTTGTCGTATTGGGAAATGACAACATCGGTAAATTTTCTTCTTTCATCACTTCCTCCTTGTATTAAATCCGAATCTGAAGGACAAATCATGACAAGAGGCAGTAATCCGATATGTTCCGATAGTCGTTCATATTCTTTCTTATTCCGTTTGAAAATTTTACGTTGCTTTCGTTTGATTCCGCAATAAATATCTTCTTCGATGTTGTCGAACAGGTAGTTCGCCTGTAAAACAGCAAAATCCCGGTCATGCATGATTAGTTGAGAGTCGGGAAGGCTTGTATGGTTTTTGCAGAACGACAAGTAATGCAAAGCGTCCAGTAGATTTGTCTTCCCCATTCCGTTATTTCCAAACAGACAATTCATTTTCGGTGAAAAGACCAAATCCTCTTGTTCTATATTCTTGAAATTCAATATTGATATCCGTTCGATGATCATTTTTTATCGGGATAAGCCTTTAATAATTGACTTTGAGTGCAAAAGTACAAGAATTTATTAAAAAAGATGCATTAAAATTTTATTTATTAGATGAAATGGATTACTTTTGCACTCCGTAAATAGGTTTAATAAAACAATATTTAATAAATAAAAATGGCAACAAAAGCTCCCAACACGACTACAGAGCAGAATGTAGGTGAAATTTTTTCCAGATCAGAACAGTTTATCGAAAAATATCAAAAGCAGATCATTATAGGGGTCAGTGCGATTATCATATTGGTAGTAGTTATTCTTGGTGTTCGTCATGCATATCTGATTCCGAAAGAACGTGAAGCTGAAAATGCGATGTTCAAAGGGGAAGATTATTTTGCTCAAAATCAATATAAATTGGCTCTGGAAGGTGACAGTGTGAGTTATATAGGATTTGAAGCGATTATTGACCAATATGGTTTTACAAAGTCTGCAAACCTGGCAAAAGCTTATGCCGGAATTTGTTATTATAAACTGGGAGATATTGACAACGCCCTAAAATATTTGAAAGACTTCAACTCAAACGATATCATGGTTTCTCCTGCAATCACCGGGCTTATCGGAGATTGTTATGTCGATCAGGGTAAAGTAGAACAAGGTATTGATTATTTCAATAAAGCAGCTTCTAAAGCTGATAATGAGCTATTGTCTCCATTATTTCTCAAAAAAGCAGGTATCGCTTATGAGAGCTTAAAAGATTATAAGAAAGCGATTGATGTTTATACCCGGATTAAAGATAAATATCCAAATTCCTTGGAAGGTTCCAGTGTTGAAAAATATATTGATCGGGCACAATCATTGATGAAGTAAAGACATTTAGTTTTTTAAATAGTTTCATAACAATCAGATTTAGTGATTGAAAGGAGGTTGTTCGTCTGAATATCCTCCTTTTTAATTATTTTTCTTTTTGCCTTTGTAATATAAAATAAATTTAAAATACATATACTTATGGCTACAGCATATAAGAATTTATCGGATTATGATCCTTCTCAGATTCCTGATGTGTCTGAAATGCGTTTTGGAATAGTGATCTCCGAATGGAATAAGGAGATTACCGAAAAACTCAAAGAAGGAGCTTACAATACTTTAGTTAAACATGGAGCTAAGCCTGAAAATATTACTGTCTGTTATGTGCCGGGAAGTTTTGAATTGATTTATGGTGCGAGATTGTTAGCCGATAATATTCAACCGGATGTCGTAATCGGACTTGGATGCGTGGTTCGAGGAGAAACTCCGCATTTTGATTATGTTTGTTCGGGAGTTACTCAGGGATTTGCAGAATTGAATACGAAAGGGACTATTCCTTTTATATTTGGATTGTTAACGAACGATACAATGAAACAATCTGTCGATCGTGCCGGTGGAATCTATGGAAATAAAGGGGATGAGGCTGCGATTACCGCAATAAAAATGGTGCAATTGTCTTGTAGTTTCAAATAATCTTATTACCTTTGCATCGCTTTTAAAATAGGGCAGTTACCAGAGTGGCCAAATGGGGCTGACTGTAACTCAGCTGACGTACGTCTTCGGTGGTTCGAATCCATCACTGCCCACAATTTAATTGACAATTGATAATTGACAATTGACAATGAAAAAAAATGTCAATTATTCATTATCAATTGTCAATTAAATTGCGGAAGTAGCTCAGTCGATAGAGCATTAGCCTTCCAAGCTGAGGGTCGCGGGTTTGAGTCCCGTCTTCCGCTCTCTGGAAAAGGATGTCGTTTTGACATTCTTTTTTTGTTTCATCCGGATTGTATGCTTTACTTTGTTTACGATAGAACGTTTGCAGGACTCCTTTGTTCTGTGTTCGATAGTTTTTCCAGAAAGGAGATTCCCGACAGGTTAGTTTCGGAAGGGACTAATATTCCATTATTTACCGATACTTACCTTGTTGTTACGGAACCGGAAAAAGCGGAACGAGTGTTAGCGGGATTGGTTAAAAAGATTTCCCGTTCTGCAATTTATATGCTTCATGCCTCATTTCTTTCCGAATCGGAGGATGTGGCGAATACAATCTTCAGATATATATGCAAAGCCATCAGGACAGATAAAAGTATTGAATTGAATTTCGCAGATCCGGATGTGTTGGAGTTATCGAAAATATATCGGAAAGTAAGCCGGGAAGCTGAAAGAATGCGTCAGTTTGTGCGTTTTCAGAAAACGGCTGATGATGTCTTTTTTTCTTGCGTTGAACCCCGGTACAATGTAATGCCGCTTACTTTGGATTTTTTCGAAGATCGTTTTGCCGATCAACAATGGCTCATTTATGATGTGAAACGCCATAAAGGATGGTTCTATAATCTACAGACAACAGAAGAAGTCCGGATCGATAATCCTGGGTTTGATGTTTCTTCCGGCAGGTTAAATCATGATATTATAGACGATAAAGAAATTGATTTTCAAGAGCTTTGGAGACAATATTTCAAATCTATCAGCATCAAGGAACGGAAGAACCTTAAATTGCAACGTCAACATATGCCTGAGAGGTTCTGGAAGTTCCTGACGGAAAAACGACCCTGAAAATATGAAATATCTTTTTAAATGAAGGAATGAAAGAAAAGAAAGGAATGAAAAAATAAATGCTTCGTGCGAAGCCTATTTTTTCATTCCTTTCATTTTCTTTATTTAATCATCATTTCCTGATGACCTTGAACGTTTTACCGTTGTACTGTAACATGTACGTACCCTTGGCATAGCCCGTCAGGTCTATCGTCGTTGTACCCTCCTGCGTTTTGTAAGTTCCCTTCAACGAACCGGTAACATCCATGATTCGGATGGTTTGGTTCGATTCCGTGTTCGAAACTTTTATTACGCCTGAAGTCGGGTTCGGGGAAACCTGTACTGTGGTTGAGGTGATGTCATCCGTACCTGTCGGGTATTGTACCACGATAGTCCGGGTGGCCTGACGCGTACCGCAGGGGTGTTCCAAGGTCGCCGTTAACGTGCCCGTACCTTCCGAGAGGGTACCGAATGTCGCCCAGGTCTCGTTTTCTCCAACCCCGCCTGTTTCAGGAGAGAAGATCACGCCTTCCTTACTGTAACTCCAACTGTATTTCGTCACATCCGAGTAACCCGCCAATTTGATATGGTACGTTTTTCCCGTTATTGCCGGATTCGGATAATCCGAGAACTGCAACGTTT
>BNXB01000085.1 GCA_025999255.1 Bacteroidia bacterium
TAGTAAAATATTCAAAGAATACGCTTTACCGAGAAGCAATAAAGCGCATTCTTATGAAAAAACTTTACATAATATTTTAGTATTTCTGCTGTAATTCTTTCAACCAAGACAATAATTCTCCATCCTTTTGCCATCTTGTTTTCCCATTGGCAACAATACCGGGGTCAACTTTTTGTAGAGCCTCCATCTTTTTTTTCGCACTTGCTTTGGCATATATTTCGGTAGTTGTTGTGGATGAGTGACCAAGAAAATCACGGATATAAACTAAATTGATGTCTGCTTCAAGCATGTGCATAGCCTTGGAGTGACGGAAAGAGTGGCAACTTATTTTCATCGGGATTTCCTCCGGCATTTTCTGTTTTGCCATATCCGTGTACTTCTTTATAATGTTCAGCACAGCCATCCGGCTTAGCTTGTTTCTCTGAGGATTGGCAAAAAGCGGAAGCGTTCTGTTACAGACTTCAAAAAGATTCCTTTCTTTCATGTACTGCTTCAGATTTTTCACCTGATTGGATGAAAGCGGCACCACTCTTGCTTTTTGCCCCTTGCCCCGTAAAACTACGGTTACGGTTTCATCAAAACGGAAGTCAGACGGTGTCATATCAATCAGTTCCTGTACTCTTGCTGCGCTGTCGTACAACAATCCGAGTAAGGCAAGGTCACGTCTTCCATTTGGGTTTGACGTATCCGGTTGTTGCAGAACAAGCTTCATCCCTTCTGCCGTTAAAAAAGACATTTCCAAGGATGCAGTCTTCTTAAAACGGACAGAGAGTATCTCCTGCCACCTGTTTAGCCCGCTTATATCCCGATATTGGATGTAGCGGAAGAAAGAATGTAATGTGGCAAGACGGGCATTGCGGGTTGATACTCCACACTTTCTTTCGCGCTCCAACCAATTGAGGAAGTCTATGACCCGCTTTTTTGTAATATCTTCCATGCATAATCTCTCCGGTTTAATACATTCTTCCTCTTTCATGTATCTGAGAAAAACAGTAAACGCAAGACTGTATGTTTGTATTGTATTCCGCGACACCCCGCACTCAACCGGCAGATACCGGGTCAGGTAGTCTGTCAGATATTTGGAGAAGTCTGTCGGTTTCATGGCTCATCTTCTTGAGATTCAACGCCTATATCCGGGAAGATATACTTATAGGCTTCATCCACCTTTTTCAGCATATCGGGATACATTTCGGCGGTCAATCGAACATATTGATTGGTTGCCTCGATAGACTGATGCCCCATATAGGTCATGATTACAGGCATGGAATAATACAGGTCTTCTCCTGCCTCGGACATCTTGACCAGGGCATTTACACAAAACGTATGCCGGAGATCATGCAACCGAGGCCCCTTGCTTCGTCCACCATGGGATATTCCGGAGCGGAAGAGTACGGTACGGAAAATTTCATAGACGGTGCCTGTTTTACAAGGATTTCCATCCGGTGCGGTAAAGAAAAAATCTTCCGTTTCCGTCCGGGCACCCTGTGATTGTTTGTACAAGACATAATCTTTGCATACTTCTTTCAGTGACAATGACATTGGAACCGCTCTGTCCCGCCCGTTTTTGCATTCCCGCAAGACTAAATACCCCTTGTCCAGATCAATATCCTTATGCTTGAGCTTAATGGCTTCTCCGATACGTATCCCCGTTGCGTATAACATTCTTACCAGGGTCGGCATCACGCATGCCTGCGAGTACATATACCTGCGGCGGACAAAGAGTTTGTCGCACTCCATAAAGATTGACTGCATTTCCTGCTTCGTATAAATATGGGGTGTAAACGTGGAGCGGTATTTGGGAAGCCTTGGCATATAGGAATCGTAGCCCGTCAGTTGCAGATATGCGGAGAATCCACGCAAAATGCTCATCCTGCTATATCTGTTACATTCCGATTCTTCAGGGAAGGGAAGGCTCCATGCATCAAACAAATCTTTCGATATGCCCACTTTGTTTTCTTTTCTCTCTATCGTCAATGTGTCGAAGCGACGTAAACGTTCGTCCGTATCTTCCATCTTGAAGCCGAGAGAGCGTTTGTATTCTATATATTGCCGTATCAGATCGGCATATATTCCGTGATTACGGATCTTGATAGTACTACTCATACAGCTTGTCATAAAAAGAAGATGGAACAAAAGGAACGTCTAAAGCGCATTGTTTCAGAAGGTCCATATCAACTCTCAGATACTCCAGGGTTGTTTCCGTGCTTGAGTGACCAAGTATCCCGGATATAACGGGAAGTGTTTCGTTGGACTTGAGCAGGTTGCTTGCCAGACTGTGACGAAGGGCATGCGGTCCGTGTTTCCTGTTTGTAAAACTGACTCCTGCTATTCTAAAATACTCTGAGATGGTCTTGTTCATTCCTCCACTTGATCTTAATTCTGTATAAGGTGCATGGGCTGTTATAAAAATGAAGGGACTCTCTATTTTCGGACGACTGTATTTCAGATAATTGATAATTGCCTCTCCGACTTCTTCCGACAATGGAAGCACTACTTTCTTCCCGGTCTTTTGTTGCACAACAATTATCCGGTTATGTTCCCAATCCAGATTACAATACCGCATGCCTATAATATCGGATATTCTCAAGCCATACCTCGCTGCAAGAAGTACCATGGCATAATCCCGTTTCCCCTGAGGATGTCCTCTGTCTATGGCATTAATCAGGGCTTCCACCTCTTCTTTTGTATATACCGACGGTATTTTAGTTTGATGGACTTGGCGCAGTTTCAGCAGGGACATCCAATGCTCGGTTCTGTTGTTGGACAGAGCTTCTACGGAACAGAGATAACGCATAAACACCCGGATGGTCATGATAATATTATTTTTATCCACCGGACTCTTTTCCTTGTTGAGAGAATGGATAAAACGGAGCATACAGGGAGTATCCAAATTCTCAACGCTTTTTCCTTCTTTTTGCAAATACAGATAGAGATTGTTGATGCGCTCTTTGTATCTGGTTATTGATGAATCTTTTTTGACACTGATTTCATCTTCTATAAAACCTCTAAAGGGTATCCCCAAGCTACCTTCAAATCTAATGGGAGAAGTGCGACGATGCATGGGTGGCAAAACACCCGTTTCTTGATACCCCGACAAAACAGCTACATGCCTGAAACGCTCTTTTTGCCTGTGGGTTAACTCTTGGTAGGATTTATGACCATGCCATTCGTCCAAAAACAAGTCTCCTACTTGACGACTGTAAAGGAATATGCCTTTGACCGTCATAAAGTCCTGTACATGATCCCAGGTATGATTGTATCTTCCGATACATTTTTCTTTGTACTGCTTAGCTTCAAGAATGGCATTCACACACTGCCGAAGTTCGGTAAATTTACTTGTGTCCATAATAATTTGTATTTGATGTATATACGCTAATACAAAAATATTATGTAATGTTGTTATGTAAAGTATGGTTCGCTAATTTGCTGAAAATTAATCTTGTTATTTGTTAAGGATAGTAGAAAGTTTACATAATATATGGCTTTACATAAGCGATTTTATGTAAACCTTTACATAAGAGCAAATTGGCTGCAATCTCTCTAAAAATGTAAGAACGGATATCTATTCGTTGTGTTGAACCACTTGGCGGTAAATAAAACTTCTCCGGTAAATTTCGATGTACAAATTTCATTAAACGATCGTATGCTTCTATCAAATTCACTCGGATAGTATCTCTATCATCATACCGGACATCCGGGTCATCAGGTAACGGATAAAGAAAATGATTGTAGGTCATATTCCGGTAGACTGCATCGGTCTTGTATGCGGGACAATAATTGGAAATTGTATTTTCTTTACCGAACAACAATGCCGCAGCTAAAATAAAACCTTCTTTTCCGTTTTCCCTATCTTTACCCCAAAAACCGGAAGAGCGCAAAATTTCTTCGTCACTCATCGTCTTCCAAGGGTGGTTTGAATCAAAGAGAGAAGCCAGTCGCCGGGCTTTTTCAAATGTGTTGCTGTCTAAATCTTTCATTTCTAAAAACGGCAGGACTTCATTCTCCGAAAATTCTTTCCGTTTCCGTAAATAAATATTGTCAATCAGGGCATGCCGTTTGGTTATGTCGTTATCAGCATCCCCAACCCGGTCATAAACTTTTCCTTTGAAACGATGCACTTCCGAACTTTCGGGAACGTAAATGTAAATGACCTTTTTTCCTTCAATTTCAAATACTTCGGGCGAAAAGAAGAACGTCGGATTCAGTTGTTGGTCGTTATTCGCAATGTTGATGAAATTTTTCGTCATAGACTCAATGCAATTCTCTTTGACACCGACAATCTCCCCGGAATCTTTAACACCTATCAACAAATGTCCACCGGAACGATTCAGGAAAGCACAAACGGTTTCAAAGGTCGTAGAACTTAATTCCGTGG
The DNA here is from genome assembly GCA_025999255.1 of Bacteroidia bacterium. Taxonomy (GTDB): domain Bacteria; phylum Bacteroidota; class Bacteroidia; order Bacteroidales; family Azobacteroidaceae; genus BNXB01. The sequence continues at coordinate 4,376 of BNXB01000085.1, forward strand.
TACAACTTTTGAATTCTATGGAAACATTTTTCAGAGACTTGGAGTTCAAAACATTGCGTATCATTCTTTCAGGGCATATTTCTTACGGATAATTTCACGTACATAAAGCTCCCCGGGGATGTACTCCAATATCTCGGTTACTTCCTGTCCGATACATTTGGCATCTTCGGGTAAACAATCCGGCTCAATGATTTCCGGCCGGCGTTCCAAATGTTGGGGCAAGGGCTTACGTACCGGATGTGTTTTTACCGGCTTATCCTCACGACCTTTTCCTTGCCATTTCCCCTTTGATACTCTGCTAAGATCCCGACTTTGACAGTTTGATTTTTAGATATTAATGCCTGGCGTTGCAGTAGTGGCGATTTGAGGTCTTTTTGATTTTTCAACTTTGTGGTACACAAAGACGGCTAATAATTATTTTTCATCATTT
>BNXB01000086.1 GCA_025999255.1 Bacteroidia bacterium
AAGGTCGTGTGGAACTTGCATTATCATTTTTTAGTTTGCCAAAGATTAATGTTCGTTCATAGAATGTTTTTTATTCTCGGAATAATTTTATGCTATCACTCTTAATTCTTTTCCAATCTTGGTAAATGCCGCAATACATTTGTCAAGGTGTTCTTTTTCATGGGCAGCGGAAAGTTGCACACGTATGCGGGCCTGTCCTTTAGGAACCACCGGATAATAGAATCCGGTAACATAAATTCCCTCTTCGAGCAAAGCAGTCGCCATATCCTGTGACAACTTCGCATCATAAAGCATCACAGCGCAAATGGCCGATTGCGTAGGTTTGATATCAAATCCTGCAGATTTCATTTTTGCAGTAAAATAACCGGTATTCTCATGCAATTTATTCTGGCGATCATTCGTTTCGATCAGCATTTGAAAAGCCTTGATTCCGGCTGCAGCAACAGCAGGAGGAATAGAATTGGAAAACAAATAAGGACGGGAACGTTGACGCAACATATCAATAATTTCTTTTTTACCGGTTGTAAATCCACCGATAGCGCCTCCAAAGGCCTTCCCCAAAGTTCCGGTAAGGATTTCGACTTCACCTTTCAGGTTGTACAACTCCGTCGTTCCCCGGCCGGTTTGTCCGACTACTCCGGCAGAATGTGACTCATCGACCATTACCATTGCATTGTATTTTTCAGCCAGCGCAAAAATTTTATCCAAAGGAGCGACATTACCATCCATCGAAAAAACCCCATCCGTAACAATCAACCGGAAACGTTGGGCCTGGGCCAGTTGCAATTGCTTTTCCAAATCTTCCGTATCCGCATTGGCATAACGATACCTGACTGCCTTACACAACCGAACGCCATCAATAATGGAAGCATGGTTCAATGCATCCGAGATAATAGCATCTTCCTCTGTCAAAAGCGGTTCAAAAACGCCGCCATTGGCATCGAAACAAGCAGCATACAAAATAGTATCTTCTGTTCCAAAAAAACCGGCAATCGTTTCTTCCAATTGTTTATGAATATCCTGCGTACCACAAATAAAACGCACCGACGACATTCCATAACCACGCAAATCCATAGCCTCTTTTGCCGCCGCAATCAATTCCGGATTGTCGGAAAGTCCCAGGTAATTATTAGCACAGAAATTCAAGACTTCTTTTCCGGTATTTACTTTAATTTTTGCATTCTGAGGAGAAACAATAATACGTTCATTTTTATATAATCCGGAAGACTGGATGTTTGCAAGTTCGTCCTGCAAGTGCTCTTGAAACTTTTTGTAGGCTTTCATATGTACATAATTTGTTTTTAAAGGTCATATGGAACTCGCGTCATCTTCATGCTCTTTGTTACAAGTTGGCATGCTTGTTTCATACGATTTAATTTGCTGGTTATTAATTTATTATAGAGTATTTACTCTTGCTTTCAACACCTCAAAATTACATCAAAAAAATGTTCCCTGCAAATAATTTTCACTGTAAATGTCGCATTTTTCGCACAGGAGTTACATCTTCTGCTTTCCGCTTTTTTTTGACAAAAATGTCGTCTTTGTTTTTTGGCCGTAAATAATCAAAATCGACGAAACCTTTCAGGTATTTGTCTTCCGGAGATAAGTCCGGTAAAGGCAGGATGGTTCCATTAGAAGCAGGCCAGGTTCTGATTTTATAAGGTTTCCTGTTTTTCACGCTAATGGAGAAAAAGCTACTTTCCGTTTTATTTCTTCCGGCAAAAGAGCCATTATCAATAGGATAATAAATAGTTTCGGCATTTCCGTTTACATCCGCCTGAGTCATTTCTCCTCCTTCAAAATAAGCGACCAAATCCCGTCCTTTCATTTGATTGCAATAAGTCGAATCCAGTTTTTCAACAGCAAAAGCATAGTTGATCACATGTACTTTCTCGACGGTACTGTCATTGAAATACAAAACAATAGTATCTCCATTCATTTGGTAATTACTATTCCACAAAATCGGTTCCTTATAGAGATATAATAACGAATCTCTGGTATTGAACTGCATGGAATCACAAACTCCCTGAATATCTGTCCTGTAAAAACGAACGCCGTAATAAGCCTTGATTTCCCTGAATTTCTCATCAATTGTCCGCATCCGGAAGGTATCTGCATGGACAAATATAGAATCGCCTTGGGAATATTCTACGAACCGGGCGGAATCGGTTGCAAGCGCAACATTTGAAATGTCGTTGAAATACCCGTAATTCCCTGTCAAAATGACTTTATTCAAGGTATCGTTGATGACCATGTTTTCGAACGCTTCACCATAACCCGTCAACCGGTTATAAAACATGGAATCGGCTGTAATTGTCTTATATTTATCCCGGCTGATAACTATTGAACGCTCATAGAGCATCGACTCTTCGGTATTGGTATTATACCAACCTCTTGTAGAATGAATCGTTCCACTATCCGATTCTATAACAGAAGGGCCCAGTATCGTTGCCACCTTAGTCTGCGTATTGTATTCCAATGTATCGGAAGTCAGGACAAAGTTAGGATTATTGAGTTTCACATCTCTCCGGAAATTTGCTATTTTCGTATCCGGAGAATATTGTCCGTAAATAGATGAAAGTTCGTTGAGAGAATCTACAATCACACCACCTTCAAAAAAATAACCTATGTTTTTAATCCGGTCAAAATTGAAACTATCGGTAAACAAAGTAACCCCTTTATTTTCCATACGGACATTGTAACGCAATTTCGCCAGGGAAATATTTCCGTCGTAATATAAATAATCGCCATAAATAAAAAGCGTATCTCCCTGTTCAATCCGGACATTATCGAAGGCTTCAAACGAGTTTGTCTTATCGGAGATATAAGCGCTGTCACAATACATAAATGTACTGTCATGACGAATACTGACATTTCCGATTAATACATAGACATCCGGATTAACTTCTTTCCGGAATTGCATCATATCGTCATGCTCTATATGAATTGTCTTGGTCTGTGCCCGGTCTTTCCGTGTTACATCCTGAGCCAATCCCCACGATACGGAAACCAGAAAAAACAGGCAAAATAAACCTGTTAAAGATTCATTTCGCCTGCCTGATATTTTATGTCGAAACTCCCGGCTCATTTTTTTCCGGAAAATCAGTCTTTTTTAACCCATCCGCTGAGCTGAAAATCACAATTCTGCCATGCGGGATCAACCCGGATATAAGTTTCTTTTATTTTTTTCATCAACCATTTGTTGAGAATATCTTCGGATTTCTGATTTTCAACCATCATTTTCAAGGATTGGTAATCATCTGCTATATTCGCTTTATGACCAAGAGTACGGGATTTCAATTTCACAATTGCTACCACTTCCCGACCTTTACCATTGATAAACGTAAAAGGTTTGGAAATTTCCCCCACTTCCATTTTATCTAAGGCTTTAGCAACCTCTCCCGGCAATTCACCCAGTTCAAACTGGGAAGTACCCGTTCGTTCCGAAGGAGATTCGCTATGGGAATTTACCATCAAACCATTATTGTTACGGGTATCTTTATCGGATGAAATGTAAGGAGCTGCTTCTTCAAAAGAAAATTTTCCTGCCAGGATATCATTTCTGATGGAATCCAGCTTCATACTGGCTGACGACATCTCCGACATGGTTGCTTCCGGTTTCATCAATATATGCCGCACATTGATACGATCACCTCGTTTTTCAAGCAACTGAATAATATGAAATCCATATTCGGTTTCAACGATACGGGAAACCTTGTTCGGATCATTCAATTCAAAAGCAGCGGCAGCAAACTCAGGCACCAAGCTTCCTTTTCCTACGAAACCCAAGTCTCCACCTCTATTGGCTGTTCCTTTATCCTGCGACCACACACGAGCCAACGCCGAAAACTGAGCTTCTCCACTCGAAACCATATCGGAAAGTTCCCTCAATTTTGCTTTAACCTGATCTATTTGAGCCAAAGCAATTTGCGGTTCCATAGTAATAATCTGGGCTTCAACCGTAGTGTTGATAAACGGCAAACTATCCTGTGGAATCCGGTTATAATATTGTCTTACATCTGAGGGTGTCACTTTTACGGTTCCGACCAATTTGTTCCGAACCTGCATTACAATTTGATTGTCCCGCACCTGTTCCCGGTTTTCTTCCCTCAGTTCCGCAATCGTTCTGCCGAAATACTCTTCCACCTTTTCTCTCGAACCGATTTTTTCTACTACGTTATTGATCCACCTTTCGACATACTGCATCACCTGAGATTCATTCACCGTGATACTGTCCAGTTTAGCCTGATGGAGATACAGTTTCTGAATTGCCATCTGTTCCGGAATAACACAATAAGGATCTCCGTTCAGATGTTCTTCCTGCATCTGCATTTGCAAACGTGCATTCTCCACATCCGACTTAAAGATTGCTTCGTCTCCAACCACCCAAATCACTTCATCCGCTATATTATTCTGCGCAAACAATTGATTAAAAGAAATTTGAATTACGAACACAATAAATACTAAAAAGTATATTTTTTTCATATCTTAAAAATTCAATCTATTATTCCGTATAAAATTTAACTTGCTCTTTTTCAACCGCTTTGTTATACAAATCATCTTCAACAGTTTTCAGGAAATTCACCCTCCGTTAGTCATATTATCTTTGTTGGCTGTTTCGTGTGGTAGGGATACTTCGCAGGAGAAAGGAGAGATTGTTGCTTCTGTTAGAAATAAGTACCTGACAAGACAGGAGATGGAGGAAGGGATACCT
>BNXB01000087.1 GCA_025999255.1 Bacteroidia bacterium
GCAAAGGAGATTCCGTTTTTGTCTTTGCGGCCAGCAATTTCTGGAGTTCTTCCCCGGAGAGGTTCAGGTGTAGTTTTCCTTTGTGTGCCAGGGAAATATTTCCGGTTTCTTCGGATATTACAATTACTTTGGCATCGGTTTCCTGGGAGATTCCAAGCGCTGAGCGGTGACGTAGTCCCAGATCTTTCGGAATATCGTTTTTCTGAGAAACCGGCAAGATACAAGAGACGGCTTTGATTTTTTTGTCCACGATAATCATAGCTCCGTCATGTAACGGACTGTTTTTGAAGAAAATATTTTCAATGAGCCGGGTACTTAAATTGGCATTGATCATTTCTCCGGTCTGGATATATAGTTCCAGGCTGATATCTTGTTGTAGAACCATCAGCGCCCCTGTTTTGGTTTTCGACATATTCATTGAAGCCAATACGATGGGCATGACATACGAGAGGTCTTCTTTTATCGAATCGTTTTTGGGATTAAATATCCTTGTAAGGAATTTCCATCCGCGGTGCGATCCCATTGCCTGCAGGAAACGCCGGATTTCATCCTGAAACAGTATAATTAAAACGATAAAACCGACACTGATAAATTTATCCAGGATGGCGCCCATCAATCGCATTTCGAGGATCTGGGAAATTACAATCCACGTAGCAATAAACGCTAAAATACCACCGAAGATAGCCGTCGTACCGGATTTCTTCATCAGTTGGTAGAGTTTATAGAGGAAAAATGCTACCAGCAGAATATTAAGAGAAGAAAATTAAAATTTGTTGAAGAAAATTTGTTGAATTACGAAACTTTCGTAACTTTGCGAAAATTTCGTAATTCTTTTTATATGGAAAAATTAACAATACAGGAAGAGGAAGCGATGAGAATCATCTGGCAAAAAGGTTCCGGATTCATCAAAGATTATCTGGAAAATTATCCCGAACCGAAGTTGCCGTACACAACACTGGCTTCTATCGTAAAAAACCTGGAGAAGAAAAAATATGTTTCCTCCCGGAAATATGGTAACGTATATGAATATTCTCCTTCAATTCAGGAAGAAGAATACAAAAAGACTTTTATGTCGGGTTTTGTACGAAACTATTTCAAAAACTCGTATAAAGATTTGGTTGCTTTCTTCGTAAATGAAAAATCCCTGACTCCGGAAGAGCTGAGAGAACTGGCAGAAATGATTGAACCGGAAAATTCAAAATTATGAACACTGAATTGTTATATATATCAAAAGTAAACGTTGCTTTGGCTGTTTTTTACGGCTTTTATTATCTTTTCTTAAGGAAAGACACGTTTTATTTATGGAAGAGATATTATTTTCTGATGGCCATACCTCTGTCTTTCTTATTTCCATTAATTGATTTCTCAATATTTTTTACGCCGGTACAGGTACAAACCATGCAACAAATCACACCACATTTTCCAATTAATGTAAGTGGCGCCGAAAAAGGATTTTCTACACAACATGGAATTCTATTGATAATCATAATCGGAATTGCCGTTTTATTAACCCGTCTGGGAATACAACTGGTCAGCTTATTGGAAATCAGGAAGAAATCAACTCCTAAAGATAGCCTATATAACTACAAAATCAGAAAGATGTATTCGGTAACCAATCCATTTTCATTTTTCAGAACTATTTACATTAATCCTACATTACATAACGACGAAGAAATGAAAACCATTTTAAAGCATGAACAAATACATGTAACACAATGGCATTCAGTCGATATTATGCTCTTTGAAATGATTTGCGCCCTTTGTTGGTACAATCCTTTAGTATGGCTATTCAAACAGGCTGTGAGGCAAAATATCGAGTTTTATACTGATAAACAAATTCTGGAAGCAGGTTACGACAGGCGCCAATACCAACAGGAACTCCTGAAGGTAAGTCAAATACCGGCTTATCTGGGGATTGCCAATAATTTCAATTTTAATCATTTAAAAAAACGAATCACAATGATGAACAAGAAAAATTCAAATCGGATGCAATTAATAAAATTCGCTCTGATAGTTCCTATGTTTGCAGGAATGACCGTTCTGGCAAATAACAATGTATCTTTAACCAGTCAAGACACTTTAAAGTTAACAGATGCAAAAATCAATAATGCCAGTCAAATTTCAGTCAACGAAACGACTCACGATTTCAAAACAATCAAAGAAAAAGACGGTAAAGTGACTGCAGTATTTACTCTTACGAATAATACGGATAAACCGGTTGTAATCACCAATGTAAAACCCTCTTGCGGTTGTACTACTCCCGAATGGACAAAAGAACCCATCGCTCCTGGAAAACAAGGACATGTAAAGGCTACATTCGATCCTGCAGGACGTCCCGGCCCGTTCGATAAAACAATCACGGTTGAAACCTCCGGCGAACCAACTTCCATCATACTGAGAATTAAAGGAAACGTTGACATTAATTAAAATGAAAGAATGAAGAAAATGAAAAAATAATTGTTTCGTGCGAAGCCTATTTTCTTCATTTTTTTATAACAAGAAAAAAATGTGACAAAAAATTCTCAAATTTTGATGCAACGTTTTTATTTTTTCTACATTTATATTTAAAATCTTACTTTCCAGACATGAAGTGTAGATTTTAACTAAAACCTTTTTTAGACTTATTTTTGTTTAGTTCTGTTGATGAGAAGGATCCCGGTCTTCGTGTGAAAACCGGGATTCTATTTTTTCGCCCTCATACTATCCCAAACCAAATAAGCAATCAAAGCGATATAAACTACAAGAGCGACAACTTCCGACAATGAATTACCGATCCAATTTTCATTCACCAGGTTGACTCCTCCGAAACGGATTGCAGCGCTGACAACTCCCATCAAAGCTCCACCGGCAATAAACCCGGATGCAAGCAAAGTTCCTTTCTCCAAGCGTGCTTTATTCAATTCTTTATCTTTGGAACGAGTACTTACATACCAACTGATTGCTCCCCCAATCAACAAAGGAGTATTTAACTCTATCGGAATGAACATCCCTAATGCGAAAGCCAATGCAGGGATTTTAAAAAGAGTGAGTAGTATCGCCAAAAGAGCGCCGATACCATACAATGTCCAGGGGGCGCCGACGCCCGACATCAGAGGTTCAATCACTGCCGCCATTGCATTAGCCTGGGGAGCTGCTAACTGGCCGCTCGTAAAACCATACGATTTATTTAAAACCAGAATCACTCCTCCTACTGTAGCCGCAGAAACTAATGTCCCCAGAAACTTCCAGGCTTCCTGCTTTGCCGGAGTCGATCCTAACCAATAACCAATCTTCAGATCGGTAATAAATCCTCCGGCCATAGACAAAGCCGTACAAACCACACCGCCCATGATCAGGGCGGCCAACATTCCCGAAGTTCCTTTTAATCCGACTGCAACCAATACGACCGATGCTAAAATAAGGGTCATCAATGTCATACCGGATACCGGATTCGTTCCGACAATGGCAATTGCATTCGCAGCTACTGTTGTGAACAGAAAAGCAATAACCGTTACCAAAAACCATCCTACCAAGGAATGAACCAAATTATGAATAATACCGAAGTAAAAGAATATAAAAATTAAAACCAGAATAATCCCGCTTGCAATAGCTACGAATTTCATAGCGAGATCGCGTTGAGTCCGCTTAACAGCTTCTCCGGATACCGTACCCTTACTTCTGAATTCTTTGGAAGCCAGGCCAACCGCGCCTTTAATAATGCTCCATGAACGAATAATCCCGATAATTCCCGCCATTGCAATTCCTCCGATACCAATGCTCCGGGCATATTCTTTAAAAATCATTTCAGGAGCCATATCCCCAACAGCCATGGTAATCGCCGGATTCCATTGGTTCAACACCTCGCTTCCCCAAAACCCCGACATCACCGGGATGATAATAAACCAAACCAGGAATGAACCGGCACAAATGATTGTGACGTATTTTAATCCTATAATATATCCTAATCCCAATACGGCGGCTCCCGTATTGACTTTAAACACCATTTTGTAATTTTCAGCTAATTTTTCTCCTATATCAATGATTCGTGTGGTGACCGTTTCATTCCACCAACCGAATGTGGCAGCTATAAAATCATATACCCCCCCTATCAACCCTGCAAATATCAGTGGTTTAGCCTGATTCCCGCCTTTCTCTCCCGACACCAGTACCTGAGTAGTAGCCGTAGCTTCCGGAAACGGATATTTTCCATGCATGTCGGAGACAAAATATTTACGAAATGGTATCAAGAAAAGAATCCCCAGGCATCCTCCAAGCAAAGAACTGATAAATACCTGCCAGAAATTCACACTCAACTCCGGATTTTTTGCCTGTAAGATATATAATGCCGGAAGAGTAAAAATCGCTCCGGCAACGACTACTCCGGAACTGGCCCCAATCGACTGGATAATTACATTTTCTCCCAACGCATTTTTCCGTTTTGTTGCCCCGGAAAGTCCAACAGCAATAATGGCGATGGGAATGGCAGCCTCAAAAACCTGTCCGACTTTCAATCCCAAATAGGCTGCAGCCGCAGAAAATAATACGGCCATCAATATTCCCCAGGAAACCGACCAAACGGAAACTTCAGGATATTTTTTCGATGGAGACATAAGAGGTTGATACTCTTCCCCGGGTTGTAATTCCCGGTAAGCATTTTCGGGGAGTCCCGCCGGTTTTTCATTTTCAGTATTCATACTTTTATAAAATAATTT
>BNXB01000088.1 GCA_025999255.1 Bacteroidia bacterium
ATATATACATTTTGGAAATAAAAAACAATAATGTATTCCGTATTATAACGGAAAATCATAACTTTGTCATTATTTTTATGAAGGCTCTGAAGTTCATCGTTTGGATTGTTTTAGCTTTCCTGCTGGTTTTTTATGTTATACCCGTGGGATTGCTTCAGATTCCGTATGTTCAGAATAAAATTTCAGAAAAAGCCTCAAATATATTGCATGATAAATTGGGAGTTGAAGTCAAAATCGGGAAAGTTGACTTTGAACTATTCAACAAATTGATTTTAAAAGATCTGTATTTAGAAGACCAATCCGGAGACACCCTTTTCCATGCTAAACGTTTAGGAGCCGGATTTGAGTTTTTTCCGCTCCTCAAAGGTCGCCTACTTTTCGAAAGTATGCAGCTATTCAGTTTTCAATTAAACCTGAATAAAGAAACCGTCAATTCACCACTCAATATGCAATTCGTATTAGATGCCTTCGCCGGTAAGGATACGACTAAAAAGGAACCTAACATCGATTTGCAAATAAAAAGTTTAAACTTGAGAAGGGGAAACTTTTCTTATCGTATTAAAGATGAATTTGAAACTCCCGGAAAATTCAATTCGAAAGATGTAAAAGTGACGGATTTGTCTGCAAAAATTCACATTGAAACGCTAATTAACAAACAGTTGATTGCTAATTTCCAACACTTTGCATTTTCTGAAAAATCAGGATTTGAAGTACAACGACTCTCTTTCGACCTCAAAGCAAATCCCGATAGCGTAAAAATCAGGAACCTGAGTGTACAATTACCTAATACTTCCCTTTCCTTAAAAGAAATCACCTGTGATTTCAAAGAGGTGATTCATCCGGAGGATTATCTTTCCAAGGGCATGTTTTCTCTGCAAATAGAACCGTCGAATATTCAATTGAAAGATCTGAAAGCCTTCCTGCCTATCTTCTCATACTTTAAGGATGTGATGACCATTGAAGGGCATTTATCAGGGAATACGAGCCATCTGGAATTAACCGGCTTCTCAGTACGGGATAACAATAATTTACGGCTCAAAGCAAATGTAGAGTTGTCAGACATCACCAGCCCAACCAATATTTATGTCAAAGGTGAAGTGGAAGAATCCTTTATTTCTGCGGAGAGCATTAAAAGAATAGCCAATAATTTCAGTCACAACGCCGTAGAATTTCCACTCCAGATCTTCCAATTGGGAAATATTTTCTTTACAGGAAAAATTTCCGGATTTTTCCACCACCTGAATGCTTTCGGCGTTTTTAAAACAGATATCGGTACCGTGCAAACAGACATTTCAATAGGAAGAAATGAAAACTTTTTCATAAATGGAAAATTGACCTCCGAAGAATTGGATATCAGGCATCTTATGAACAATAACGATTATGGAAATGCAAGTTTCAATATTCAGGTGAATGCAACACAGGGAATTAATAAAAAATTTTCAGGCGATATCAATGCCATTGTCAAAAAATTTGAATACATGGGATATTTGTACGAGGATGTCAATATGCTGGGAACCTTTACCCCTCAAAGTTTTTCCGGAAAATTCGACCTGGATAGTCAGGAAGGAAAAATCAGTGCGGAAGGATTATTCGCATTAAAAGGTGAAAATTCCGAATTTAACTTCTCCGCTAAACTGGAACACGTATTACTCGACAAATTGAATTTGAGCAAAAAATACAAAGAATCGGATCTTTCGTTCAAAATCAGGGCCGATTTTGTGGGAAATAATCTCGATAACCTGAATGGAAAAGTGGACTTTTCCGAGATAAAATTCAACACGAAAAAAGGAGGATATTATCTGGATACACTTAATATAACTGCCAACCAGATTGCAAACGAAAAGCTATTGACCTTGAAGTCCGACATTGTAAACGGAGAAATCAGGGGTATCTATTCTTTTTCAGGGATTGTTCCGGCTGTAAGCCGCTTGTTGCATAATTATCTTCCGTCTTTTATCAACACAATAAATTCAAAACAACCCGAAAACGTCAATAATTTTTCAATCGATTTATCCATCGAAGATACCCAGGAATTTTCCCTTATCATGGATTTACCCTTTGTACTTTTCAACAAAAGCAGGTTGGTAGGCCAATACAATAATATATATGATAAATTCCGCCTTGAATTTTACTCTCCAAGATTCAGTTACGGAAATTCTGTTATTGAATCGGGGACTATACTGGCCGAAAACCCGGGTAATTCCATAAAAGTTGAAGTCAGCGGCGTCAATCTTCAGAAAAACGATAAGAAGCTTCCATTTTCGGCGTCTTTCAATGTGTCGGATGACTTTATAGACACCCAAATCAAATGGGATAGTAACATGCAAAACAAATATTCAGGCAATATGGCATTTACATCTTATTTTTCGAAAGAAAATAAAAAATCGCTTTTGAAAGCCAATATCAACATACGCGAAACAAACGTTACTTTCAACAATGCCTCCTGGACTATTCATCCGGCAAGTATTGCTATTGACTCCGGGAATATAGCCATCAACAACCTGATGATAGATCATGCCGACCAATTTATCCGGATTAATGGAATCGTATCCAACCATCCGGAAGATAACCTGAAAATAGAACTTAATAAAGTCGATCTCGAATATGTTTTTACCACTTTAAATATCCCTGCGCTTGAATTCGGAGGAGAAGCTTCCGGATATGTCAATGCGCAGGATCTGAATAAAACACGTAAACTATCGACCGAACTGAATGTTAAAAATTTTTCATTTAATACTACCCGCTTCGGCGATCTCAAACTTTCCGGTACCTGGGACAAAGAAGAACAAGGCGTTCTGATGAAAGGGAAAATTTATAAAAACGACTCTACTCAAGTCGGAATAGATGGTATTATTTACCCTGTGAAAGAAGAACTCTCTATTTTTTTTGACGCCCAAAATGCAGACGCTTCTTTTTTAAGAAAATATATGAAAAATGTAGCAAAAGATGTTTCCGGAAACCTGAACGGTAAACTCAGGTTGTTCGGAAACCTGAATGATCCGACTATTGAAGGAGATGTTTTTGTACAAAACGGAAGATTCGGTATCGAATTCCTGAATACCTACTATACATTCTCCGACACCGTACATTGCCGTCCGGACGAATTCATCATCAAAGATATTAATTTTGTTGACAAAAACGGATGGGGAGCATTGGCCAACGGCTCCGTCAAACATCACCTTTTTGAAGATTTTAACTATTCTGCTAACCTGAAATTCGACAACTGCCTGGTGTTCAATGCGACGGAAAGACAAAATCCGAATATCTTCGGCTCTATCTACGGTACAGGAACTATAAATATCCGCGGAACAGAACAAATAGTTAATATCGATGTCCGGATGAGAAACGAAAAAAACTCCCGTTTATCTCTTAATTTCATGGAGGGAAACGGTGCCTCAAATTACGACTTCATTCATTTCCTGGATAAGAAACCGAATACCACTTCCCTGGTAGAGAATTATTTTGATCTTATATCCGACAAGCCTATTTATATGAAATCGAATTCAGGAACGGATATACGTTTCAATATGACCCTGGAAGCAACTCCCAATGCTATTGTAGAACTAGTTATGGATCCTCAGACCGGCGACAAAATACGGATGACCGGCAGGGGCAGTAACCTCCAGGTAGAATACGGAACCAGAATACCATTGAAAATAAAAGGAAAATACACCATTGAACAAGGGAAGTATAATTTCAGCCTTCAACAGATGATTTTCAGGGATTTTGATATTCGCGAAGGCAGTTCTGTTTCCTTCCAAGGGGATCCTTATGCCGCCGTCTTTGACATCAATGCTATTTTTTCAACGATGGCAAATCTTGGAGATCTCAATTCCAATCTGGTTGACTATGCGGGCAGGAGCAGTGTGATGACCAACTGTGTATTGAATATCACAGGTCCGATGGCACATCCCAACATTAAATTCAATCTGGAAGTTCCCGAATCGGAGTATATCGAACGACAAATCAAAAATTACATCAATACGGAAGACATGATGAACCGGCAGATTGTATATCTGCTGGTATTGAATCGTTTTTTTACTCCGGCTGAATATGTTAATACCAATTCCAGGACAAATAATGATCTCTCTGCATTAGCATCGACCACTCTCTCATCTTCTTTATCCAGTATAATCCAATCGTTTACGGATAACATCCAGGTAGGAACACGAATCAGAACGGAAGACAACCAGGCCATGACCGGCACAGAGGTAGAATTGGTACTTTCCAGCCAATTACTGGATAACAGACTGATTATCAACGGAAATTTAGGATATCACAATTATTCTCATTTGAAAGAAGACGCCAAAGGATTACCTCCTTTTGTTGGTGATTTCGATCTGGAATACAAATTGACTCCCGGAGGCAGCATCCGGCTAAAAGCCTACAATCATTATAATTACCGGTACTATTACATAGATACCCGTTCTAAAACGACCCAGGGATTGGGTATTATTTTCCGGAAAGATTTCGACCATGTCAATGAACTGTTC
>BNXB01000089.1 GCA_025999255.1 Bacteroidia bacterium
TACCGAACCTTATCTGAAAGGAAAAGTATCGGTATTGGAAGATATACGTCCGCCAAAATCGGACAAAGAATTCAAAGCCCAGATCAATTCCGTCCGGGAGATGACCCTGCAAATGTTGTCCTCAAAAATGAATCTCCCTGATTTCGTAATGGATTCCTTGAAAAAATCAAAAGATGACGATTACGTAATCAACCTAGCTTTTTCTTCCGTAGAAGCCAACCCGGAACAAAAACAGGAAGTGATCGCCTGTAACGATTTGAAAGAACGGTTGAATAAGTTGCTTTCATTACTCGACCATAATGTCCAGTTACTTGAAATCAAAGAATCTATCCGTAAAAAAACCCAGATAGAAATTGATAAACAACAACGGGATTATTTCCTCCAACAGGAAATGAAAAATATTCAGGAAGCTTTAGGCGGAAGTATTCTTGATATAGAAATAAAAGAAATCAAAGAAAAAGCCGGAAAAATCAATTTCTCTCCCGAAGTACGGGAAATATTCAATAAAGAAGTGAAGAAGCTGGAACGTTTGCATCCGCAATCGCCTGATTACTCCACTCAAATGACCTACATCCAGAATATTATTTCTTTACCGTGGAATTCATATACCAAAGATAATTTTAATCTCAAACGGGCAAAAAAGGTATTGGATAAAGATCATTTCGGACTGGAAAAAGTAAAAGAACGTATCATTGAACATCTGGCTGTATTAAAGCTGAAAAGAGATATGAAATCCCCGATCATCTGTCTATATGGGCCTCCGGGAGTAGGAAAAACTTCCCTGGGAAAATCAATAGCGGAAGCTTTGGATAGAAAATATATCCGATTGTCTTTGGGCGGACTACACGATGAAGCCGAAATCCGCGGGCACCGCCGCACTTATATCGGAGCAATGCCCGGGCGAATTATCCACAGTATCCAGAAAGCCGGTTCTTCCAATCCGGTTATCATTCTCGACGAAATAGATAAGGTCGGACACGACTACAAAGGCGACCCATCGGCAGCTTTGCTTGAAGTCCTGGATCCGGAACAGAATTTTGCATTTCATGATAATTACCTGGATATCGATTACGATTTGTCGAAAGTACTTTTTATCGCAACGGCCAATACATTGAATACTATTTCCCAGCCTTTGATCGACCGCATGGAAGTAATTGATGTAAGCGGTTACATCATGGAAGAAAAAGTAGAGATTGCCCGTCGGCATCTGGTACCTCAACAACTGGAAAAACATGGAATCCCGGCGGAAACATTCAACATCTCCAAAAAAGCATTGGAAAGTATTATCGAATCTCATACCCGCGAATCGGGAGTCCGGGAATTAGACAAAAAGCTCGCAAAAATCATGCGGAGAATTGCCCGGAAAATTGCAGAAAATACCCCATTCCCGGTTACTCTCGAAACAGAACACCTATATGATTACCTGGGTCCTGTCGAGTATTCCCGTGAAAAATATCAGGGAAATGAATATACGGGAGTCGTCACAGGTCTAGCCTGGACTGCCTCCGGAGGAGAAATCCTCTTCGTAGAAACCAGTTTAAGTAAAGGGAAAGGTTCTAAGCTTACTCTAACCGGAAATTTAGGAGACGTTATGAAAGAATCGGCTGTACTGGCGCTCGAATACATAAAATCACATGCAAGCTACCTCAAGATCAACGATGAGATGTTCGATAACTGGAACGTGCACGTACACGTTCCCGAAGGTGCAATTCCCAAAGATGGCCCATCCGCAGGAATTACCATGGCAACCTCTATCGCATCGGCATTTACTAACCGTAAAGTGAAAAAAGGAATTGCAATGACCGGGGAAATTACTCTTCGTGGTAAAGTATTACCCGTCGGTGGAATCAAAGAAAAGATCCTGGCCGCCAAACGGGCAGGAATTAAAGAAATCATCCTGTGCCGTGAAAACAAAAAACATATCGACGAGATCAACGAACTATACCTCAAAGGCCTGAAATTCCACTATGTGAACGATATAAAAGAGGTTTTGGATATAGCGCTGATGTGAAGTAAAAAAATGAAAAGAATGAAAAAATAAATTGTTTCGTGTGAAGCCTATTCTTTCATTCTTTTCATTTTCTTCATTTTTTTTATTCCGCATCCTGCTGAGCTTCGTATTCTTTCAACAGTTTATCCTGGACATCCGTTGGCACCAGTTCGTAAGCGAAAAATTTCATTGTAAACGATGCACGGCCTCCGGTAATAGAACTCAATGAAGTAGAATAACTACTCATTTCCTTGAGAGGAACTCTGGCCATTAGTTTTTCATATCCTTTCTCAGACGACATGCCCATAATCATAGCGCGACGTCCCTGCAGGTCACCCATCACATCTCCCATACAATCGGCAGGCAATGAGACTTCCACATCATAAATCGGTTCCAGGATCTTCGGGCCGGCATTTTTAAATGCTTCACTGAATGCATTCCGTCCTGCAAGCATAAAGGAAATTTCATTGGAATCCACCGGGTGCATCTTTCCGTCATAAATAATAACACGCACATCACGGGCATAGGAACCGGTTAACGGACCCTGCTCCATGCGTCCCATGACACCTTTCAGGATAGCAGGAAGGAAACGGGTGTCAATAGAACCACCGACAATACTGTTTACAAACACAAGTTTGCCCCCCCAATCCAGTGGAACTTCCTGCACGTCGCGAGCCTGTATTTTAAACTCTTGTCCGTTAAATTTATAAACTTCCGGCATAGGCATTCCATCCTGATATGGCTCTATAATCAAATGAACCTCGCCAAACTGTCCGGCGCCTCCCGATTGTTTCTTGTGACGATAATCCGCACGAGCCGATTTTGTGATCGTTTCACGGTATGGAATCTTCGGTTCAAGGAACTCGATAGGTAATTTATCGTTATTTTCAATTCTCCATTTGAGAGTTTTCAGATGGAATTCTCCTTGTCCGGAAATAATAATTTGTTTCAATTCCTTAGACTGCTCAACCACCCATGTAGGATCTTCCGAACGCATCCGGTTCAGAATCTCCATCATTTTTTCAGAATCAGCCTCATTTACAGCTTTAATGGCACGGCGGTATTTTGAATTCGGATATTGAATAAAATCAAACTTATTATCCGTGCCCTTGGCATTCATTGTATGACCGGTATTCACATCTTTTAACTTCACTGTAGCTCCGATATCTCCGGCACACAACTCCGGCGTTTCACTCCTGTTTTGTCCGGCAACAACAAACAACTGCGAAATACGTTCTTTAGAACCACGATTTTCATTCGTCAGGTCATCTCCCGATTTAATCGTCCCGGACATTACTTTGAAATAAGAAACCTTTCCGATATGAGGTTCTACTGTAGTTTTAAACACAAACATACTGGTAGGAGCCTTAGAATCGGGTTTTATCTCTTTTCCTTCCGTGTTTACATAAGGAGACACTTTGTCCGGTCCGGGAACAACATTTCCAAGAAACTCCATGGTACGACGTACACACATATCACGTTCGGCACACACACAGAATACAGGAAACATTCCTCTTGAAATCAAACCCTGACGAATACCTTCACGCATCTCTTCTTCCGACAAGCTACCCTGATCGAAGAATTTCTCCATGAGAGCTTCATCATTTTCAGCAGCAGCTTCAACCAAAACCTGATGCATCGCTTCTGCTTTATCTTTTTCCGAATCCGGAATATCCAATATTTCAGGAACTCCTCCTTCAGGTTTCCATTGATACATTTTCATTTTCAATACATCCACTACAGCATTGAAAGACGCACCACAAGTAACCGGATATTGGATGGGAACAACTCGCCCTCCATAAGTTTCCTTCAACTGTAACAATATATTGTCGTAATCACACTTATCCTGATCCAATTGATTGACGATGAAAATTACAGGCTTATTTAATTTCTCTGTTTGGCGAAACATGTTAACAGTACCGACTTCCACACCATATTGTCCATTGATGACCATCAATGCGGTGTCTGTTACACTCAATGCGGAAACTGCTCCCCCAACAAAGTCATCAGATCCGGGACAATCAATAAAATTGAGCTTCTTATTCATCCACTCAACACTAAAAATTGTAGAAAAGACCGAATAACCATATTCTTTTTCCACCGGGAAATAGTCGCTCACCGTATTCTTTCCGTCAACACTTCCCCTACGTTTTATAATCCCACCCTCGAAAAGCATAGCTTCCGCGAGAGTGGTTTTCCCTGAGCCAGAACTACCGATAATAGCGATGTTCTTGATTTCGTTAGTTTGATACACCTTCATGATATCCGAATTATTAAGTTTAACAATAAAGACTGTTTTTAATGTCTTTTTATAGATGGGGCGCAAATTATATAAATTTCACCAGAAAAACAATTTTTTAAACTATGTTATAAAACACAAAAAGCGGTAGAGCCGCTTTTTGAACACCGGTTGAAAAATCAGATCAAAATGAGGTTTAAAATCCCAGATAGAAATCAATATTTTCCTGTGTAAGAATATCTATGGGTACA
>BNXB01000090.1 GCA_025999255.1 Bacteroidia bacterium
TGCAATCCAATGGTTTCTTTATTTTTTATCCCCCCCCCCCTTGCTTTCTAATCTTTTTTGTCGATTGGAAACAAATTAACTCTTAACTTAATGACATTGAGCTAAAGCATACGGTTAATAAAGTGCTGTCCCTGCGGGACAAAAAAAGAAAAATTCGAGAAAATCCATTAAATCTGCATTATCTGCGTGCTAAAAAAATTAAAACATGAACTCAATTTTCAAAAATATGCTGTCGCAATATTCGCCGGCAACAAAAGAGGAAAAAGACAACGCCACTCACGAAGTGATGCAGCAAATCACGTTGGCAGGACTTTACAAAGCGGGTTTCTTTGAAAAAGCGGCGTTCTACGGTGGCACTTGCCTGCGCATTTTCTATGGCTTGCAACGCTTCAGCGAAGATATGGATTTTTCGCTTTTGCAGCCCGATGAAAATTTCCGATTGGAAAATTATTTCGACGCTATAATCGCTGAATTTCAATCGCTTGGAAGGGAAATCACTATCACGCGAAAAGAGAAGAAAACGCAAACCAATGTAGAATCGGCATTTTTGAAAGATAACACCGAGATTTACAATTTGGCTTTTACCACCGAAAAAAACGTAAAAATCAAAATCGAAGTCGATACGCAGCCACCTTTGGGCTTTGCTACCGAACACAAACTTTTGATGTTGCCGTTTTCGTTTATGGTGCGTTGTTACACGCTGCCCGATTTGTACGCAGGCAAAATGCACGCGTTTTTGTTCCGCGCATGGAAAAGTCGTGTAAAAGGGCGTGATTGGTACGATTTTGAATGGTATGTTCGCAATAATATTGCATTGAATTTTAGGTATTTGCAACAACGCGCCGAACAAATTAACACAATTAAAAACGATGATTTTACGATTGATATTTTCAAAGATTTATTGAAAGAAAAAATCTTGAAAACGGATATAAATTCAGTCAAAAACGATGTCCGCCCATTTATCAAAAATCGGGCGGAAATGGATATTTGGTCAGCGGATTATTTTTTGCAATTGGTTGACAGAATTAATTTTAGTTCAAAATAATTGCTTCAAATATATGCTCACTCAAATCCAAAAACAATATTCCGAAAGCGACAAACTTTCCCTCCTTATCCGTCACGCCGACCGAGATAAAATCCCCACCGGCTCATTTGGCAATGAAGTCATGCTAAATGAAACAGGAAAAGCAAACGCTTTGAAATCTGCATTGTCTGTATGATAATAGTAAAAAACGATGTCCGTCCATTTATCAAAAACACATCGGAAATGAATATAATGACAAGCCCGATAGGTCGATGTGTGCAAACTGCCGAATTTATTGCATTTTGGGTAAAAGCTGGTTTCATATCAACGAAAAAGGCGAAAAAATCTATTACTTTTGCATCATCAAAATTTATTTATGGATTCAATCACAGCAATAAAACGAAGATTTTCTGCGATTATAATCGGGATATCGTTCTTGTTTATTGTCAGTTTGCTTTATTTGGCGGGATTGTATAACGCCATTGCGGGTAAAGGCGTTGCTAAATCGTGCAATGGTAAACAAAGAACCTGACGTTGTGTTTAATTTAGGAAATTATGTATTTGATTCCGTTTTGCAAACCCTCGCTTGGGAAAATAACACAGAAAAGTTAAGTCACCAATAAAAATATTAACGAAAATTTTTTTATTCCGATGTAAATTCATATCTTTGCAGGCCCAATTTTAGCTTAAAGTGTTAATTGAGAAGAGAATAATAACAAAAAATATAAAGCAATGAAACAAGGACTTCACCCGGACAACTATCGTCCGGTCGTATTTAAAGACATGTCGAACGATGATACTTTTATTACACGTTCTACCATCAATGCAAGGGAAACCATCGAAATCGACGGAGTAAATTATCCTTTGGTGAAAATTGAAATTTCAAGCACTTCCCACCCTTTTTACACCGGAAAACAAAAACTGGTGGACACTGCCGGTCGTGTGGACAAGTTCATGAGTCGTTACGGAAATCGTGTGAAAAAATAAGAAATCCGGAACAAAAATATTCAGGAAGCTCCGGTTGTTCCCAGCCGGAGTTTTTTATTTTTAAAAGTTACTTTGAATGGAATAAAGTCATGGAGTTACAATGAAAAAACAACTGATTCTGTTATTGGCCCTGTTGGGTATTATTTTTGTTTCTGAAGCGCAAAATAAACAAACGAAAGCAAAATACAATATTTTGTTGACCGGGGCGTCCTTTGCTTCTCCTGAAAACGGATGGTTTGAAATTGCATGCCGTGAATTACATGCTAATCCCATTAACCGGGCGATAGGAGGAGAGGCTATTGCGAATACCGCAAACCGGATGTCGGATGGTACTCTATATACCAGGGAGGAGCTTGAAAATATCGATGCCATGGTAATTATGCAGGTACATGACAAAGATGTTTTTGAAAATTCCGAAATAAAGAAGAACTTTGAATGTTATAAAGTTCCTTTTGAACGCAGTAATTATGCTGCAGCTTTTGATTATGTGATAAAACGTTACATCTCTGATTGTTATGAATTGCTAAATGATTCGACTTCGAAATATTATAAAACCCGTTCCGGTAAACCTGTAGTGATCGTTCTGTGCACGAATTGGCACGACGGACGACCCGTATATAACAATTCAGTGCGGAAACTCGCTGAAAAATGGGGTTTGCCTTTGGTAAAATTTGATGAATACATCGGATTTTCCAGAGACCGGTTACATCCTGTGACAAACAAACAGACAAGCCTGATTTATGCTCAGGATGAACAGATAATGGCTAATGGAGAAGTTTTCGGGTGGCATCCTGTTCGGGGAGAAAATTCATACATACAGCAAAGAATGGCTGCTATTTTTGCCGAAGAGATGAAAAATGTATTACCTTTGAAACCTGGAAACTAATAATTATCAGTCTGAAATTATAATAAAGATGATGAGACGTATATTATTAATAACTTTACTGGTTTCTTTTGTTTTCAGTGTTTCCGTACATGCTAACGGAGAAATTTCC
This sequence comes from Bacteroidia bacterium, assembly GCA_025999255.1. GTDB lineage: Bacteria > Bacteroidota > Bacteroidia > Bacteroidales > Azobacteroidaceae > BNXB01. Next base: position 3,007 of record BNXB01000090.1, read on the forward strand.
GGAAATGTAGATAAAGAAACTTTTGTTTATTCCAATAGAGGAGGAGTCTCATTGCAGTTAGATAAATATCGCTTAAAAAAGTCTGAAGAAAAACAAGCTTGTGTGATCTTCCTCTTTGGCGGAAGTTTCAGGGGAGGGGTGCGTGACGGAGACGATTTTTTGAAATATTACGATTTCCTGGTAAATCAGGGATATACGGTGCTTGCAATTGATTACCGGTTGGGTTTGAAAGGCATGCGTGATCCGGATTTGGAAAAAATAATACCTGCACTGGGAAATGCAATTTATATGGCTGTTGAAGATTTGTATGATGCTACAAATTATGCTTTACAACATGCTTCGGATTGGAGTATAGATCCTGAAAAGATTATAATTACCGGTTCAAGTGCCGGTGCAATTACTGTTTTGCAGGCCGAATATGAATGTAACAGGCAATCTGCAATCTCAAAAAAATTACCTGCAGGTTTCAAATATGCGGGAGTAATCGGATTTGCCGGAGCAATCTTTTCACAGGGTGAAATGAAATGGACCGGAAAGGCTGCTCCGATGTTATTTTTTCATGGGGATATGGATGCTACAGTACCTTTTTCTAAACTTGGAATTGCCGACATGCAGTTTTGCGGTTCACAGGTAATTGCCGAACAATTGAAAGCAGCCGGTTCTCCGTATTGTCTATATCAGGTATCCGGTTCCAAACATGAAATTTCTTCCGGCCCAATGAAATATAACCTTCCTGAAATACAGCGGTTTATTTCTTTATTTGTAGAAAATAAACAACCGTTGATGATTCATTCTGTTATTGATACCATAGGGAAACAAAGTGATGTTACCTCTTTGACATTGGAAGATTTTATCAAAAATAATTTCAAATGAAGTAAATCCGGAAGAACGATAATTTTGGCATGATTCTTGTTTTTGAAACAAAAAACATTACATTTGCAAGCAAAACACATATTCTCAATGCAATTAATTTTTTCTAATCTTTCGAATTTCATTTTAACTAAATTTAACACTTTAAATTTGGCTGATTCGTTATTTATATTAGAGAGAGAGAGAGAGAGAGAGAGACTCACCTAGCCTCCCTCGCGCGTCAATATAATTATAATTTCTTTAATAATAAACACATAGCTTTCTTAAATTCTGTGAATTTAGGGAAGCTTTTTTTATTGACAATGAATTTTCATGCGAAGTTCATTGTCAATTGTCAATTGTCAATTATAAAGTCTGCCGATTTCCCCGGCGTTATTTCCCTTGTTTCAATCAAAAAATCTTATTTGAAGTCTATGTTCCGGTTTGTGAAAACAGGACGTACTATGTTTATTCAAATCGGA
>BNXB01000091.1 GCA_025999255.1 Bacteroidia bacterium
TCGCAGGCTTTGCGAAGGGTTTTGCTTTCGCAAAACCTGCAGATGTACGAAGTCCCGTAGGGCTTCGTACATTCGCAAAGCCTGCGAAGCGATGTAACGAAAGCCCGAAGGGATTTCGTTACATCGTGTTGGCGGCTTTATGCTGTGCTTGCTTTCACTAATGTTTGTGCGGGCGATAAACTTGCAAATTATCACTAATGTTTCTGCGGGCTGGCAAGCATAGCAAAAAACCGCGTGTTATGCGAGGCTCGTTTTCATAATTTTTCAATCAGTTCTTTTTTCACTAACTCCCACGCCTCTTGTGGATTGTAGTTTTCATCAGGGCGTATAAGCATTTCGGTGTCGCCGAGAAATTCATCGTCTTGCAGTTTGAGTTCCATATTCAATAGGTATTCTTTTTGTGTTGGCGGATTATCAACAACGAAATTTATATATTCACGGTAACAACGAATAATTTTCTCAATATCAACATTTTGCGTTGATAATACTTTCCAAAGGTCAAACAAATCCCGCCCTTTTCGGCGTTGATACAATGCTCTGACTTTTGTACCAAGCAACTCTTCTAATTGATAGGTTGTTGTTTCGCAAGTGCCTGAATACCATTGATTTTTTATCTCAAATTTGTGTTGTATCAGTCCTAAAACATTAAAATGTTCTCTCGTGTTTATCTCCACTTTTAAGCGAATTGGTGTTATCGGTGGAATTTCAGAGTTGAAACGAAAAATCAGTGTATTATTATGAATTTTCTGTTTTATAACAGGTTTCCCAAGAAAACTTAATGACTTTCGTATTCTCTCCATTGTCTCTTTTATTGGTTCTGCTTTAATTTGCACTAAATCAATATCTTCTGAATAGCGTGGTTGTGGGTTTAAATACAACTTATTTAACGTTGTTCCGCCTCGAAAAGCCAAATGTTCTGCCAAATATTCGTCTTTGTACAATTCGCACAATGCACGACAAATCACAAGGTCTTGCTCTATGTATTCTTTTGATTTCCAAGGCATAAATTCTGCCCATTCCTGTATATATTTTTCTGGTATCATAGTTCATCAATTTCTATTGCTTCGTTAATAATAATTTTCCATTTAGCGTTAATTTTGCAATTTTCTACCGAATTATTGTTTTTTAATGGAAGTTTTTGAAATTTGCAATTATACGTTTTTGCTTTAGAAAATAAAATATCCGCTTGTTGCTGTTGTTCTAATTCATTTTCAAGTAAATACCCCAATCGTTGAATAGTAGAAGTGGGAACATATTCAAAAAAAGTTTTGTCTAACTTACCAAATTTCACCGTTTCCATTAGTTCGTAAATCACTGTACAAGCGCGATTAAGCCCTCCAATCTCTTTCTGAAAAGTAATTAAATCTGCGGCGGTAAGTTCAGGTTTTGAAATCCAAAAATCGCCATTTTCGCCCCTTATGGCTTTTCGCCATTTTGGCGGAATTGCTTTGCGAGTGGCAATAAAATTGATTTTAATATTTCTTTTAGTGGTATCTCTTAATGTTGGTAATGAAGCGATAACCGAAAATATTTGCGGTTTTTGGTGAGCCGCAGCATAATGAGTGGCAGCATTTAACAAACCGACATAATATTCCCGATTCAAATGTTTCATTAAATCATCAATGTAAAATTCAGGCGGAACAATTCCCATTAAGGCATAACTAATAGGGATTACCGAGTAAAAGCCTTTGAATACAGGAAATATCTGCCCTTTGTTTACCAAAAGATTTAAGTTGTTTTTTACTGTTTGCTCCGATAAATCAGAAAAATCAGCAACAAGTTCATGACGAGAGAATGTTGCAGTTCCTCGTTTATATCTGTAAATTATCCAATCGTCAATATTTTTTATTTCCGCATTTTTCATATATAAATAATTTGTCTGCAAAGGTACTATTTTTTTTTGTATTATCGCAAACAAATTTTTATTTTTTGTTTAACAAGCAAATATCAGAAATTTTCAATTTTTTGAGGTGCATGTTTATTGTATTTCTGGCAGTTTTATTCCCAATTTGTAAAAATTCACATAAGAATTTTCTGACGTTTTTGTTAAATCTGCTTTTGAAAATGTGTTACTGCAACTTTGGTGAGAATAAATTACCAGACAATCAATTAATTCATTTATAGGCTTGTGCAACTCATTGTAAACCTTTTCCATTCTTGCATAACCGCAAATTTGCCGCATGTCATCAATGTTTATTGAAGAGTCTTTATATCTCGGTTTATATTTGGCATCAACTACCATTTTTACATCACTGTTATTTATCAAAAAGTCCAAAAAACGCCCTTTTGCCTCAAATTGAAACATAACTTCGTTGCGTTTTGGAAAAATTTCCCTCAATTTTTTGAAAACATACAATTCAAATAACTTACTCATATCAATCCAAAACGGCGGTGTCGGTATTTCTGTTTTTATCGTTTCTGTAATATTGAAAGAATATCGTTTCAAAATCAGCAAAGCAAGTTTCAACGCCTGCCCATATTCCTTATACATCGGATTGGGCTTGAAAACTTTGATTTTATCAATTTGAATGTCGTCTGTTACATTTTCAAATGCAGGGCGAATATAACCGATAATTCCTTCTATACTTTGTTGCTTCGCAATGTGTTGTTGTAATGCGCTTTGCGAAAATAAAAATGCTTTTTTTAGAATTTTGTTTTCATCGCCGTTGTACCCAAATTCATCATATTTGCAAAATGTTTTTGTAAACTGATTTTGCAGAATATTCTTTTTAATTGTTTTATTTACAAGTATTTTTCCTTTTACTTTTGCATTTAGATTTTGCTCAACAGGATAATACGTTTTTTTTAGTCCTTTTTGCACTATTCGTTTCAGAATTTGCAAAAACTGAATTATCAGAAACGGTGACAGAATATCCTGTTGTTGAGTAATATTGATTTGCGGGGCATCAAAGTCTATTTCACATAAACCGTCTAAATAGTTGAAATTCTCGCTTTCAGACATCGCTTCAAAAAGCATATTCAAGCAGTCAATTTCTTGGTTTTCATCATTTAATTTTGATTTTACATATATTGGAAAGTCGGGGCTGTTATTGATATAAATCCAATCTGCTCCAATAAAATAGGAAGTAGAAAATAACAGTTCTTTATCTGATAGTTTTACTTTGACGCAAAATGAATCTTTACCGTCAATTTGCTTACTATATGAATCAAAATCAACAGGTAATTTAGGAACATCAGCAGTTTTCCATTCCCATTGTTCTGATAAAATAATTGGTTTGGTCATTACAACTTATTGATTTCGGTTTCTGCATTCGCGGTTAAAATTCCATCTTTCAAATATTCCTTCAAAATGGGTTTGATTTCATATTTCAAACGATATTTTTTTGTTTTTTCGGTGTCTGTTATGAAATAACTATGCCCAATCCAAACATCTTCGGGACGAAATTCGGCAGAAAGAAATTCGGATTTTTCTAATTTGCTTTCGGTTTCATAAGTATCTATGTTGTTGATAAATAATTTTGAAACCTGTTTAAATAACTCTGTCTCAAAAGTTTTTCCTGCGGGCAAATTATCTAAAACTTTCGGCAAACATTCTGCAAAAGCAAAACGGCGGCGAATAGCATAATCAATTTGTCCTACGCTACGGTCGGCTGTGTTCATTGTACCTATGATAAACAGATTTTCGGGCAAAACCAAACTGTTGTCCCCACCATCAAGTTTATACATACTTTCCACTTTCTCGCCCCTATATTCCAATGCGTAAATCAGTTCACCCAAAACGGCAGGCAAATTGGCGCGGTTGATTTCGTCGATAATGAGAATATGAGGTTTATCTGCATTTTTGGCTGCTTCTTCTGCAAACTCACCAAAAATTTTATTGACGGTTTTGTAGGTATGCATTCCGCCAGAAGTTTCCACCACAACCCCACGCACAAAATCTTCATAAGTATAGGCAGGGTGAAATTGCACCAACTTTGTTTCCGCTTGCATTTGCTTAGCAATCGCTTGTGCTGTAAAAGTTTTACCTGTGCCTGGCGCACCTGTTAAAATCAGGTTTTTGTTTGCTTCTAACAATATTTTAAACTCTAACATATTTCTTTCTAATTTTACTTGTTTATACAATTCGGTATTTTTATCTATTTCTCGCATTTTCAAACCCGCAAATTCAGCGTCTATTTCTTTTATTGTTGCCATTTGTGAGCCTCCTAATATATAATCAGAAACGCTATAATTCGAAACCCCAATTTCTGGATTGTTTTTATCTTTAAATATCCATTCTTTTACAAAAAC
>BNXB01000092.1 GCA_025999255.1 Bacteroidia bacterium
GGAACACCCCTGCGGTACGCGTCAGGCCACCCGGACTATCGTGGTACAATACCCGACAGGTACGGATGACATCACCTCAACCACAGTACAGGTTTCCCCGAACCCGACTTCAGGCGTAATAAAAGTTTTGAACACGGAAGCGAACCAAACCATCCGCATCATGGATGTTACCGGTTCGTTGAAGGGAACTTACCCCACGCAGGAAGGAATAACGACGATAGACCTGACGGGCTATGCCAAGGGTACGTACATGTTACAGTACAACGGTAAAACGTTCAAGATTATCAGGAAATGATGATTAAATGAAAGAATAAAGAAAACTTCATTTAAGAAGCAACGAGAGGAGAGTGATGGTTTCGTACGAAGCCCACTCTCCTCTCTCAATTCTCAACTCTCAATTAAAAACGTGAACATTAAACATTATTAACTATACAGGTGTTTTTAAGAAAAAAGAATTTTTGGCAAGAAATTTGCTTGATTATTTGTAACCATTTAAACAAAAAATATATATATGAAACAAGCATTTCTATTGTTGGGTGTAGTAGCATTTTTGTATCATGGATGCAGTAGTGTTCCGGTGACCGGTCGTCAACAATTATCGTTGGTTTCCGACCGGGAAGTTTTAAGTCTGAGCCTGCAACAATACGATGATTACATTAAAACAGCTCAAAAATCAACAAATAAAGCCAATACGGCCTTGGTAGTAAAAGTAGGACAAAACATAGCAAATGCTGTCGCTGTATACTACAAAGCCAACGGTATGGAATCGCTTTTGGAGGGATATGCCTGGGAGTTCAATCTGATTAAAGACCCACAGGTAAATGCTTTTTGTATGCCTGGAGGAAAAATTGTCGTTTACGAAGGAATATTGACTTACACTCAAACAGAAACCGGTTTAGCTGTCGTTTTAGGACACGAGGTAGCTCATGCCGTAGCCAAACATGCTAATGAAAGGATGTCGCAACAAATCGTAGCTCAGTACGGTTCATCGGCAGTCGGTAGTCTGCTGAGTAAATCTTCTTCTGTAGTCCAAACAATCGGAAATACGGTTTACGGTTTGGGAGCTCAATACGGAGTAATGCTTCCTTTCAATCGTAAACAAGAATTAGAAGCTGATCACCTCGGCCTGATTTTTATGGCTATCGCCGGATACAATCCCAGTGAATCTATCCCGTTTTGGCAGCGTATGTCAACTCAAGGCAATTCAACCCCCGAATTCATGAGTACCCACCCATCCGATGGAAACAGGATTGCTGAGATTCAAAAATACCTGCCGGATGCCATGCAATATTATAACGGAATGAAACAAAATACCACTACTCCGAAAACCAGCAAAGATTGGAAATTCTGAGAATTAAGTTCTAAGTTTTTAAAATTGGCTTACACACGACAAAACTAATGATTTATAATTCATAATTTAAATCGTTTATCTATTTCTTCATCGGTTAATGTTGACACAATCAGTTTTCCATCCGGAGTATAGCTTGGAGAAGCCGATGCAAACAACCCTGAAACCAACTGCTCTGTCTCCTCGTTTGAAAGCTGTTTACCATAGGATATTGCGGCTTGCCTTGCAAGAGCAAGTACAATAGCTTCCGTCACCTCTTCTTTTACTTCACAACCAGTATCCAATGCTTTCTGAACCATGTTCTTCAAAGTATCGACTGCATCGATATGCTCCAATCCTGCAGGAATTCCGTTAATCGAATAACTATTATTTCCCAAATCGTTCAAGTCAAAACCCATAATGGCAAAATCATCCAATAAATATGGTAAGACAGTCGCTTCTTTAGGAGTAAACGACACAATTTCCGGAAATAACATACCTTGTGAAGCGCCCTGATGTGACTGTATCTTTTTGGTAAACTCGTCAAAAAGAACCCGGATATGCGCCCTTCTCTGATCAATTAACACTAATCCTGATTTCAGGGGCATAATCAAATACTTGTTCTTGTATTGAAACAAATTAAAATCCGCATTGAATAATCCTTGTTCCTCCTGTTGATTTCCACCTAAGGTAGTTGATTCCTGCTCTTCAAAAACTGTTTTTGAAAGATCTCCCGGATATACAACTCTTTCCGGTTTTTTATTTTCAAAAAACTGTTCCCAATCGGTATTTTTTCGTCCGTGTCCATAATCAGGCGCTTTCGAAGAAGAAAAGGGATTATAACTGTTACTTACCGATATTTTGGGTGGATCGATAAGAGTCTTCGAACGGTCATAAACAGGAATATCAATAGCTCCTTCCATATCAAATGTGAGACCGGGAGTTGCACTGGATTTACCGATAGCCTCCTTGACTGCAGCAACGATAATCTGCCAGATAGCCTGTTCATTCTCAAACTTAATTTCCGTTTTTGTCGGGTGGATATTTACATCGATACTTGCCGGATCGATATTCATGTATATAAAATAATTAGGAGACTCTCCCGTAGGAATAAACGGTTCAAAAGCCACCATAACGGCTTTATGGAAATAAGGATGCTTCATATACCGTCCGTTGACAAAAAAAAATTGTTCTGCGCCCCTCTTTTTGCTCGAAGCAGGGGTTCCGATAAAACCGGACAGATTAGTCAAAGAGGTATCCACATGGAGAGGAAGAAGCTGTTGATTCAGGTTCTTCCCAAAAATATTAATAATCCGTTGGCGTAAAACCGATACCGGAAGATTATAAATTTCAGTGTCATTATGAATCAGACTGAATGACACCTGAGGGTTAACAAGAGCAATACGTTCAAATTCGGCCAGAATATTTTTGAATTCCGTTTCATTGGATTTTAGAAATTTCCTCCGCGCCGGAATATTAAAAAACAAGTTTTTAACCGAAAAAATACTACCGATACCTGTTGCGACAACTTCTTGCTTTTCAAATTGAGAAGCGGACATCTGTAACAGAGTTCCCACTTCGTCCGTTTCCCGGCGAGTTTTCAATTCAACCTGGGCTACAGCGACAATAGAAGCCAGAGCTTCCCCCCGGAAACCCATTGTCCGGAGAGCGAAAAGATCGCCGGCATCACGGATTTTCGAGGTAGCATGCCGTTCAAAAGCCATCCTGGCATCTGTTTCCGACATACCTTTTCCATTGTCTATCACTTGGATCAAAGTACGTCCGGCATCTTTTACATTGATCTGAATCAGATCAGCGCCCGCATCCACGCTATTTTCGACCAGCTCTTTCACAACAGAGGCCGGCCGTTGGATCACTTCACCGGCAGCAATCTGGTTAGCTATGGAATCCGGCAACAAACGAATTACATCACTCATAAAGTTTTCGTTTCAACGCACAGATCATATCCTGCGTCATTTTATCCAAGTCATACTTAGGAGCCCACCCCCACTCTTCCCTGGCACAGGAATCATCAAGAGAATTCGGCCAGGAATCCGCAATAGTTTGTTTCAACGGATCGATTTCATATTCCATCTCCAATCCGGGAATATATTTCCTGATAACTGCCGCCAACATTTCGGGATCAAAACTCATCGCCGTGACATTAAACGAATTACGATGGATTAATTTGGACGGATCCGCTTCCATAATATTGATAGCAGCATCAAGGGCATCAGGCATATACATCATATCCATGAATGTTCCCGGGTGAAGAGGACAAATAAATTTTTCACCTTTCACCGCTTTGTAGAAAATTTCCACCGCATAATCGGTAGTTCCTCCTCCCGGTAAAGTCATATTTGAAATGATTCCGGGGTACCGTACCGAACGTGTATCGACACCATAACGTTCTGCGTAATAATCACTGACAAGTTCTCCCAATACTTTGGTAATTCCATATACCGTGTTCGGATGCTGTACAGTATCCTGCGGAGTTTTATCCTTAGGTGTGGAAGGCCCGAACGCACCAATCGAACTGGGAGTAAAAACCGCACATTTATATTCCCTGGCAACATCCAGGCAATTCATCAGGCTTCCGACACCGACATCCCAACCCAATTTCGGATTTTTTTCGGCTGTAGCCGACAGAATAGCAGCAAGATTATAAACCGTATCTATTTTATATTTCTTTACAACTTTGGCTATTTGTTCTATGTCCAGAGCATTGATTTCTTCCGTTGGACCTGATTCGAAAAAGCCTTCGGGAAACGGAGGTGCATAATAACCGCAAATAACATTATCATTACCATAAATAGAACGCAACCTAACACTTAATTCCGAACCAATCTGCCCGGTGCTACCAACAATCAAAATTTTTTTCATATTTAAATAACTTGCTTTTTA
>BNXB01000093.1 GCA_025999255.1 Bacteroidia bacterium
ACCCTCAGTGGCCTGGCCACAGCGGCTAAAGGCCAGGGGAATGTCCTTTATACCACCGAAAGCGGTATGTCCAATTATACCTGGAGCATTACGGGCGGAAACATCACTTCAGGAGGCGGGACGAACAACACGGCTACCGTTACCTGGGGTAACGAGGCAAGCGGAAAGATCAGTGTGACCTACTCTTCCCCGGCGCCGGCCAACTGTTCGGCAGCCAACCCAATGGAAAAGACGGTCACCCTTGCCGACCAGGGTGCAGCCGGTATCTCGGGGACGACGACTGTCTGTCCGACCCCTGGGAATAGCTATACCTATACCACCCAGGACAACAAGTTCAATTATGACTGGACTGTTACCGGAGGTACTATTACTTCGGGAGGCGACGGGTACAACACAGTTACCGTTGAATGGTCTCCATCGACTACCGGCAGTGTAGCGGTTTCCTATCGTCATGAAAACAATCCGGGACTTCCACCGGTGAATGCTACGCAAAACATCACCAAGCAGACAGTCACGAGTATTACGATCCAGCCCCAAGGCGGTACGGTTTGCTATAACAACACTGTCAACCTGAGTGTTACAGCCCTCAGTGAGGGAACCCCCACCTATGCATGGGAAAAAGACGGGACTCCGGTCGGGACGAACAGCAATAGCTATATAGCCATCGAAAGCGGCAGTTATAAGGTCGTTGTCACGGGAACCTGCGGTTCGGCCACCTCTAATGTAGCCTCAGTCACAGTGAAACCCCAGCCGGTGGCGACACTCTCAGGTTCAATGACCGCCTATGCCACCCAGGAAGTGACCTATACGGCCGAGGCCGGCAACAGCGGTTATAACTGGAACTATACGGGTGCAACCCTGGTATCCGGTGGTAGCACCAGTGACAACACAATCACTGTGCAATGGGCGACTACGGGCACAAAGACTGTCAGCGTCAACTATACGAAAGACGGTTGTCCGACGACCACGGCGAGCCAGGATGTGACGGTCAATGCCCAGGGTACTCCGGTAATAATTACTCCGGTGACCACGGTTTGTTACAATACTTCCCAGTCTTACAATACCCAGACAGGCAAGTTCAATTATACCTGGACTGTAACAGGCGGCGCTATCAATGGGACTTCCAATGCAGCTACAGTCAGCGTCGACTGGGGAACGGCAGGCACGGGAACAATCAAGGTTGAGTACAGCGAAACCGCCAATTCCTCCCCGGTAGAATCCGGAATGACGAATATCACTGTCAACGATAAGCCGTCGATAGCGGCGCTTACCGCCCCGGGCGGCGTGTGCGACAACACTTCCCTCACCCTGACGCCTCCGGTAGTAACTTCTACCCCTTCAGCCACCAGCCAGGGATGGATACTGAACGGTACAAGCTTTACCTCAGGCAACACGGTCTCCTATTCCCCGAGCGCGCAAAACCTGTTGTACGAAGCGACGAACGCTTGCGGAACTACCCTGAGCAATTCCGTGAACATCACGGTGTATGAATTACCGACAGTCACAGCGACAGCCCAAACTATCTGTCCGGGTACCCCAATCGACCTGTCGACTGCGGTAGCGAATCTAAACGGTCATGCGCTTGAGTTCTACGCCCAGATAACCGGAGGAACAGCGCATCCCGGTACCACGGTGACCCCTGCGGCTTCTACCACGCATTACGTAACAGCCGTGAGCTCTGACAACTGTACTAGCGCCAGCCGTGTAGCTATCGGCATCACGGTCAGACCGGTTACTTCGATTACGGTTCAGCCGGTCGCTCCCTCGACGGTGGGTATCGGTAACCCCTTCTCCTTGAGTGTGACCGCGGCAGGAGACAACCTGAGCTACCAGTGGTACAAGGACGGTTCTCCTGTTTCAGGGAATCTTACCGCTACGGTTTCGACGCTGACTGTTGCTTCGACATCACCGGCAGACTACGGAGTGTATTCGGTACGGGTCACGGATTATTGTGGAACTTCGGTTCAGAGCGCCGGGGTCACCGTGAATATCCTCAGTCCGGATGCCACCCTCCAGGACTTGCTGGTGAATGGGACAAGCCTTCCGGACTTCGACCCGCAAATCACCGAATACACTTATACGGTACTTTGTGATGTGGATTTGGCCGGTATCACCGGTATCACGAACCACTCGTCCGCCATGGTAGTCAACCTGACGAACCAAAGGCTTGAGCCGGGCGATAACGTATACAGCCTCACGGTGACAGCCGAAAACGGGTTTACCACGAAGACTTACACGCTCAAAATCGTTCGAGACTGTTATATCCCTAAAATCACAAAAGACCTGGAAGACGCCATCATCTGCCTTGGGGAAAGCCATACCTTCCAAGTCCTGGCCGAAGGTCATAACCTGACGTATGAATGGTACTACGGGAATAACCGTATCCTGGGAGCGAACAGCAATACCTACACGGTGACGAATGCGAAACTGAAAGATTACGAACGTTATTACGTAATAATCCGCAGTAATTTCAATGGTTACAAAGCAAGCGTTTACAGTAAGAACGTGCTACTTTGGATAACGGAATCCCTTCCTGAAACGTTGCAGTTCTCGGATTATCCGAATCCGGCAATAACGGGAAAAACGTACCATATCAAATTGGCGGGTTACTCGGATGTGACGAAATACAGTTGGAGTTACAGTAAGGAAGGCGTGATCTTCTCTCCTGAAACAGGCGGGGTTGGAGAAAACGAGACCTGGGCGACATTCGGTACCCTCTCGGAAGGCATCGGCACCCTCACAGCTACGTTGGAACACCCCTGCGGTACACGTCAGGCAACGCAAACGATTAAAGTGCAATACCCGACGGGAACAGATAACCTCACGACAACCGCCATTCAGGTTTCCCCGAACCCGACTTCAGGCGTAATAAAAGTTTCGAATACGGAAGCGAACCAAACCATCCGCATCATGGATGTTACCGGTTCGTTGAAGGGAACTTACAAAACGCAGGAAGGCGCAACAACGATCGACCTGACGGGCTATGCCAAGGGTACGTACATGTTACAGTACAACGGTAAAACTTTCAAGATTATCAGGAAGTAAATTAAAAATGAATAATTAAAAATAAAAAATGGGCTTTGTACAAAGCCCATTTTTTATTTGAGAAATGCACACGCCATTAAATTCGGGAAAGTTTGCATAAATGATAATTTATTATTACACTTGCAAGTAAGGCGCAAATCCCCATTGATAAGGCAGATTGAGGATGAAATGTATAACCGTCACATAAAACAAAAAGAACTTGCTGAAATGCTTGGCATTAACGAACCATCGCTGTCACAAATCCTGTGTGGAAAAAGGGGTATATCAATGAGGATGGCTAAGAAGCTGTACTCTTCGTTGCATATTGACCCACGTATTATTATAGAATATGCGTAAATATCCGATGTTTCTTTGTGCAAAATATGCCAACTAATGTAATATAAAACCCTCTAAAACAACAAAAAGAGGCTTTCTAGACCTCTCTTTCTGCGGAAGGAGGGGGATTCGAACCCCCGGTACAGTTTCCCGTACGACAGTTTAGCAAACTGTTGGTTTCAGCCACTCACCCATCCTTCCAAGACTCTTCTTGATCTTCATTCTCGCGAACGGCGGTGCAAAGATAGAGGATTCTTTTTAACTTATCAAAAATTTGGTGACAATTTTTTTAACTTTGCCCCGGATTTAGTGAATTATAAGTAAATGAAGAAAAAGAAAAGAATCATATCGGGAGTTTTTGTTGCGGTTGTTTTATTGGTATTGGCAACAAGCGGTTTTTTATACTATAAACTTACTTCTCCGTTTTTTAATGTGAAAGAGACTGTTTATATTTATGTTAATGAACAAAAGGACTACAACGACTTGTTGCTACAGTTACAATCGACGGCTAAAATAAAGGATGTAAGAATGTTCGGAAGACTGGGGAGTATTGTAACAAACCGAGGTCACCGGGTTCTCCAGTGTCGGGGTACCCTGTGCGGAAATCGTTACGTTTATCGTTTCTGTCGTTGTCGGGCAGCCGTTATCCGTGTAGGATACGCTCACGCTGCCGCTCGCACCTGAACCCCAGGTGACGGTTACCGTCTGGTCGGTAGAAGTACCGCCCGTGTAAGAGCCGCCTGTAACAGTCCAGCTATAGTTGCCGCCCGCACCGGCGGTATAGGTTTCCTGCTGGGTGGAAACAACGCCGCTCGCGCCGTTCAGCACAGCTGCCGGCTGGG
>BNXB01000094.1 GCA_025999255.1 Bacteroidia bacterium
TAACTTATGTCTGTGTTCTTAAAGCCTTTTTCAAGGCAAGTAACCTTGGCCAATTTGTAAACGGGGTCATAGCCACCACAAAGATACCCGGCCTTTACGCAATAATCATTTCTTTTTCTATTTCTTTAAAGCGTTCATAATTTCTATCACCGTCTAATAATTTTGAAATCAATTCTTTACTAATATTCAAAAAGTCATTGGAATTTACAACATTAAATTTTTCTAATGATTTGCATTTTTCTTTTGTGAAAAATTTATTTTCATTTCGTTCATTTGGTTGTTTAAAATCAAAATTTATTAAATCTTTCAATGCAAAATGATTTTGCTTTGTAACAAGATTTAGCATTGACAAACTAATATTATCGTCTTGTTTTATCTGCTCATAAAAATTCTTTATTCTTTTTACTTCAATTTCCAATTTTTCAATGAATTTCAAAGAATGTTGTAGATTTTCAATAAAAACCTTCGTATTATCTTTATTTACGAGAATATTACTATTATACACACCTAAATCTTGTTTTTCATACTGCTCAATGTTTGATTTTAATTCTTTTGTAATATCAAGTATTTGTTGAACTTTATCATTCCATTTATTTATTACAGTGTCGTAAGGAATGTTAGTCGTTGTTTTTTTGAATGTAAGAACTTCGACCTTTTTAATTGTATCTCGTTTGATTTCAACTACTTCTTTGTATTTGCGTGTATTGTAATCATACTCTCCTTGTTTTATTCGTTCATCAAAACTAATAGTATTTACTTGCTTGCCTGCTTTTATTCTATAACTTGTATTACTTCTGTAATAACCTCTATTGTCGGCAAATAAATTTCTTGCTGAATAGTTATCATCCAATTCATTGTAAGTTTCTATTTCAATTAATAAATTTTGATTTAGTACATCAAGAATTTTAAAATAACTGTTATCATAAATTTTAGGAATAGCAATATTTTTTATATAACTCGTTTTCTGAGCAATGATTTCCCAAAAATCAGCCAATTCATTTTCTATTGCATTCAATTTTGGTGTAATATTATAACCGTAATTTTGAATAACATCTCGAACTATTTGATAAATCAAATTTCTTTGCCCTTCTTCGTTCCACAAACATTCCTTTATCAAAAAGCAATCCATCAAATCAACGGCATTGCGGTCATTCAAAAACGCAGAAGTACGAAGTAACCGCACAATTTTCCGCCAACGGCGGTCAGAAATATAAATTTGATTTTCGGTGTTTTTTTCGTTATCGTTGTGGGCTTGCAGTTTTTTGCGGATAACGTCAATCACATTGAAAACATTGGCGGGAATTTCTATTTTGTCAATTTCTTTACTCCATTGTTCGTATTCTGCATTTGTAATTTTCAGCGAGTTATCTACATTATCCTTGTAAGAATCAAGGTTTTCAGAAATCATTGCGTTAAAACTCTCCTGTTTCTGAACGCCCTCCACCACAAGTCGCACCAAAAATCTGTCCCACAACGCTTCCAAACCTTCGTTTTGTGCTGGCAGTTCGTTAGAGGCAGAAATCAAGGCTTTCATCGGCACTTTTATTTCCTGTTCGCCATTGCGAAAAACTTTTTCGTTAATCACAGTCAGCAGCGAATTTTGAATACTCGGTCCCGCTTTCCAAATTTCGTCCAAGAACACAATTTCTGCATCGGGCAAATAGTTTTTCACAATTCGCTCATATTTGTCCTCGTCTTTGAGTTTGGAAATAGAAACGGGTCCGAAAATCTCATCGGGCGTACTAAACCGGCTCATCAGATACTCAAACGTTTTGCCGTCCTTGAATGCAAATTTCAATCGCCGAGCAATCAAACTTTTGGCAACGCCGGGCGCACCAAGCAAAAAGATACTTTCGCCCGCAACAGCGGACAATAAAGCGAGAGTAATCGCCTCGTTTTTCTCATAAACACCGTTGTTTAGGTGTTGGAGCAAATTTTGAATTTTTTGTTTTACTGCCATATCTTTAAAATAGTTTTATTTCTTCTTTTGATTAGGATTGAGTTGTTTCCCTCTATTTCCTTGATTTTGGTCGTATTGCTTATTAGTTCCACTTGTCCCTTTGTTAGGGTTTTGCATATTGGACACATTTTGCTGTTGTGTAATTTTTTTACTCATATTTTTAATATTTTACTGTTTTTGTTTGCAATGTTGGCTTTGCTTGCCTATAACGCTTCGCAGGCTTTGCGAAGGGTTTTGCTTTCGCAAAACCTGCAGATGTACGAAGTCCCGTAGGGCTTCGTACATTCGCAAAGCCTGCGAAGCGATGTAACGAAAGCCCGAAGGAATTTCGTTACATCGTGTTGGCGGCTTGGCGCAGTGGCGGGTTCACTGAGGCTTGCGCGGGAGGAAAACTTCCAAAATTGCACTGCCGTTTGCGCGGGCTACACCCGCCATTGTGCCAAACCGCTCGTTAGGTGCTGGTGTTTTACCTTTTGCCACCCTATTTTTAGAATAAACTTAATTGAGTTTGAATTTTTGAAGAGTGGTTTTTTCGATAAGTCGGATTGTATGGCTCTTTTAAGAAATTGACAATATCCAACCCCGTGGCAAATTCTTTGCCACCTAATTTAATTAGGTCTATATTACCTTGCGATTGTGTTTTTAATGTTTTGGGACTTAAAACAAAAACAGGAATACCCATTTGTAGTGCCGATTTTCCTGCATCAAATGTGCCACTCATTTTACCCTCTGCGTTTCTTTCTGCTCCCGATTTAATTATAACAATCGCATCTGACATTGCACAAACAAGTTTATTTCGCGTCATTGCGTTGTGCCCTGAAAATTTTTCATAGGGCGCAAATTGAGTTACGAATAAGGAATTTTGTTTCCAATCAAAGTTTTGTATTTCTCTTTTTATTGATATATGGTTTGTCCCAAAACTCAATATCATTGTAGTTGTTCCGTGCGCTTCCAATGCGCCAATATGTGCAGAAGTATCAACTCCTTTGGCATATCCCGAAGTAACATTTATTTTATTTTCAGCTAATTGGCGAGCGATTTCTTTTGCCAAACTTATTTCGTAGTTATCAACATCTCTTGCACCTACGATTGATATTCCTTTCTTTTGCAATAAAAGCGATTGTCCTTTACAATACAGAATTGGAGGAGCGTTGTTTTTCATATTTTCTTTAACTGACTTCGGATAACGCTCGTCATCAAGTCCTATGATTGAAACATCATTTTTTTTCAACTGTAAATAATTGTCATATAGTTGATTATCATCTAATAGTGAAAAACAAGAAAAATCGGTTTTTGAGAATTTCCGTTGTCCAATTTCAGGAAACAAATGATTTAACTCATTTGTTGTCATTTCAAACAAGTTTTCAATGGTCATATGATTTATCAAAAGTATTTGATAAATATAATGAATGCTTTTTATTCCAAAACTGGGAGCATTGGCAAGCATATACCATAAATATTCTCGATTACTTCTCATTTTTTAACTCGTGTTTTTGTTACAGTTAAAACATAAACTTTTTCGGCATTTCCTTGTTGTTGTATTACATCGCTTACAGCATTTAATGTTTCCCCTGAACGATATATATCATCAAAAATTAAAATATTTTTTCCTTTCAAAGCGTCTGTTTCCACACTAAAAGCATTCTTTAAAATTTCTCGCCTTGCTTCTGGGTCATCTATTGTTTTTAATGGTGGGGTTGCCTCATTTTTCTTTAAAGTCGTATTATCAACAGACAAACCAGATAATTTGCTTATAGCATTTACTAACTCTGTTACAGGCTGAAATGTTCTTTCTGTATCTGACGGTGGCACAGAAATCACCATGTCAATATTCCATTGTTCTTTTTTCTTGTTAAAGAAATCTGCAACGGATTTTGCAATATTATCAACTTTGCTTTTATCTTTGCAATACTTTAACTGACACAATTCTCCTGCAATGGGTGGGTATGTATTGTTCCATTTGATAACATTCCCTGCTTCATCTGTAATTGGGATACTCGAAGTTGTGTGCAAATCCATTGCCCAACCTTCTTCCCATTTTCCTTCTATTTTTTGTGGATTTATTTCCATATTACAAATTTTATTTCAAGGACAAATGTACATGATAAAAATGATTTTTCCACACAGACGCATAAAAATGTATCTCAATAGCACTATCAAAGAGAATATCAAGTCCCAGGAATTCATATCTTTCGGATTAAATAACCAATTAAAAAGA
>BNXB01000095.1 GCA_025999255.1 Bacteroidia bacterium
TGTTTTTTGTTTTGCAACACAAAGTTACTGAAATTCAGTAACTTATCAAAATCTTTTGCTGCTATTTTATCTCATTTTTAATAACTTAACGCACTTGCGAAAGTTCAGTAATTAAGAAAATATCTAAACAGAGAAGTTTTGGATATATCTTTTTGAATGAATTTATCAGATTCATACTTGATTAAAGCATAAAATTCAGTTCCAAAATTTTCCTTGGTTACGTTTTTTAAAGTGTAGCTTTCCATTTGTCTTGAAAATAAGTTCGTATAAATAAAAAAAGGAAGAATATTCTTCCTTTTTCAGATATAGCATGATCCGAAAATCTTATTAATCCGTCATTCCTATCTCTCTTTCAAGAACACTTTTATTATAATCCTTGCTTTTTCTGGCGGTTATACGACGAAGAGACAGCATGGCTAACGATTTGCTCATGCGACTTTTCATTTCCTCAACACTAACCTCGCGAGTTGAAGATTTCCCAATCACTATCTTTCCATCAACATTTTCTTTAATATCTAAAGCATAGATTTTCATGTGTTCCTTTTTTGAAATAGAATAAAGCGGTTGCAAGGGTAGTTATTCCTCTTAAAACTACAAATCTTTTTCAATCATATTTTTTGTGATAAAGCATATATTTTTATATACATCATCTTCACTTACGGAAAAAGAACGGGCAATAACCTTACTAATCTCTTGTTTTTCAGACTGACTTTTCAAGATAATATATTTAATATCATTAAATGAAAAATCCAGTCCCTTCTTATTTGCCAATTTCATATTAACACTCTCTCGCTCAATATCTTCATCGAATTTCTCCTTTGATAACGACATTATTTTACTGTTTTCTTCTGGAATATACCGCCATTCTCGCTCGTTGTAGAAATTTCTGTTTTTGCCATTTTGTTCACCTGAATAAGGTTTAAAATGCAGAAATAGCTTTGCTGCACTATTACGTATAGCCTTATCTTGGTTTGTAATTATATCCGAGAAAGAACCAAGTATTCCAGAATGTTGAGACGAAATATAAATTAACGGATTAAGTTCTTTCCTTACTCCCCATTCCTTTCCAAGTCCAATACCATAATCTCCATATTCTTTGGTGTGAGCAGAAATATCAGACAACCTTATATCACAAAAACAAACCATAGGGAAAGCTCGTTCAAGATTTATTCCAAAATTATGATATTTTTCAAGAACCAATCTTGGTTTAAATCTATTCTCAATTTTGGATATAAGATATTCTATCTTTGGTGTAAAATTAAATAATGTGTCTGCCGACAAGTGGTTATTCTCCATTAAACTAATTACTTCTTTCTTTTAATTTTTCGCAAAGTTACTAATTCTTTTAAAACACACTAAATAAATACCTCACAATTATTCTGTCATGTAACCGTTTTACACCGTCTGTCCGAAGCTATCTAGCTGATGATTTTCTCAGCATTCCAAACAAACAATAGCACCATTCAATCGGATTTAGAAAATAGTTGCCTTTCTTGATTTCATAATGCATATGATAATCCGATTATTTGTTATTTCCCGAATAAACTTTAAAAGAATATTCTTCCGGCGTAAGCTATTATTTTAACTTTTCGTGATTTTCATTTTTTAAAATCTTTTAATAATTCCTCTACCGCCCTTGCCAGTTGTTCGTCCTCTCCTTTGACCAATTTATCCGGAGAATTTGCGACTTTCACATCCGGTTCCAATTGTTGGTTTTCCAGATAGCTACCGTCCGGTAACTCGTAACCGACAATAGGAATACCGAAAATAAGCGTGGGATCTTGCAGGTTTTCCCAGGAGACGCTGGTCATAGTTCCCGGTACGGGCATCCCTACGAGTTTACCTATTCCGGTGTGTTTATATACCCAGGGAGTTCCATGAGCATTGGAATAACAGGCTTCTCCCACCACCATGATAGAAGGTTTGTTCCATCGACGGCTCGGCATGTCGCAGGTTTCGATACCGCGAATGACTTGGGTAAAGTATTTTTTCCCGCTGAACAGGACTTCGATATCTTCATGGAGACGACCGCCTCCATTGAAACGGATATCGATAACGATTCCTTCTTTGTTATTGTATTTACCCAAAATATCGGAATAAATAGTCCGGAAACTGGGATCGCCCATACTTTGAATGTGAATATATCCCAAACGTCCGTTAGATAAGCGTTCCACGTCAGCTTCGCGTTGTTTTACCCAACGATTGTAAAGCAAATCGGTCAGTTGTCCTCCGGAAATAGGTTTGATGACTTCTTCCCAGCGTTCGTTTGCCGCCGGATTGTATAGGGAAATCAGGATGTTTTTTCCTGCTTTTTTATTTAACAGAGGAAAATAATCCTGCTTGTACATAATTTTTTCTCCGTCAATCATTTCAACGACACATCCTGCTTTAACCTTACTTTCCGCATTATCGAACGGCCCTTTTTCAAGTACTTCGTCGATTAACAAGCCATCTTTAGCATAATTCCAGGAAAATAACAAGCCTAATTGAGCCGTAGCGTCCGGGTTTTGAGGAACGGGACGATAACGACCTCCCGTATGGGAAGTGTTTAGTTCACCGAGTATTTCGCTCAGCAGTTCTCCGAAATCGTAATTATTATTGATATGAGGTAAAAAACGGGAATAAGCTTTTTTCATCAATGGCCAGTCCACTCCATGCATGTTTTTGACATAGAATCGTTTTTCTTCCTGTTGGCATACATGGTCGAACATGTATTGGCGTTCGGCAGGAAGATCGACATCCATTTCAGCCTGGCCGGAGACCGGCGTTTTTTTACCGTCGGCTATTCCGATTTTCTGAATGGAACTTCCCAACAAGAAAATGTTTTTGCCGTCTTTATCCAAAGAGAGAGAGCCGCTACCTGCGCCTTTTACTACAATTTTTGTTTCTTTGGTTCTACAATCTAGTTGCCACAAATCATATCCCTTTTCAAAGGAAGCCAGATAGAATAATTTGTCGCCTTCCGGGGTCAGGATAGCATCCGCCATTAACGACGAATTGGGAGTCAGGCGTATAATACGGTCTTCAATGCCTTTTAATTCCACCGCAATGGATTTATCTTCTTTTTTCTTTTCGTCTTCTTTCTTTTCTGCTTTATCTTCTTTTTTATCGTCTTTAGGTGATTTTTCCGTATCTTTTTTCTTGTTTTTTTCTTTGGCTTTATCTTCTTCTTTCAGCAATTTATAATCGTCGTCGCTCAGAATGAATTTATCGTAAGTCTTTTGGTTGAGGAATACGATCATCGCATCGTCCAGAGAGCCCCAGGATGCATGGTTACGCATTCCGTAACGTTCCGATTGAAAAAGAATTGCATTTCCGTCCATCACCCAGTGGGGGCGCGAACTGGTATAACCGCTGTTTGTCAGATTGGTAATTGTTCCTCCTTGTGCGCTGACCATGCCTATGTCGGAATAAGGCATATGTTTATTGGGGCAATAGAGAATGATAAACCACTTTCCATCGGGCGACCATTCGTAATTGATACTTCCCGAACTATCCGGGTTTCCGGAACCATCGGTAATTTGTCTCGTTTTTTTCGTATCCGGATTATAAACCATCAGCTTATTACGATCCTGTATGAATGCAATTTCTTTTCCGTCCGGAGAGAACTGCGGCAGGCTTCGTTCAACGTTATCGGGTTTGAAGAGCGGTTCCTCTTTTAATATGGTTGCGTTGAAGAAATACAGATCATCTTCACGCCCTGTTTTGGAAGTGTAGAGATTCCAGGTTCCATCGCGTTCGGTTGCATATACCAATGTTTTACCGTCCGGAGAAAAGCTGGGATAGTTATCCTGCGCCGGAGTATTGGTAATACGTTTGGTGTATTTATAATCGACGGATGTTACAAAAATTTCTCCGCGCATCACAATAGCTACTTGTTTTCCGTCGGAAGAAACCGCACGTCCGTAAGCTCCACGGGCGCTCAGGTTCAGCGTGTTATTATTTTTACTTTCTTCGGTGATATTGATTTTTACTTTCTGTGCTTTGCCGTTAGCCGGTTGAGTATAGAGCTCTCCATCGTAAAAATAACAAAGCGTCCCGTTATTAGCGATACTCAGGAAACGGACAGGATGCGTTTTGAAAGAACTTACCTGTTTTACCTGTTTTGGATCGCTTAATGGAAATACGTGAATATTGTATGTTCCGGATCG
>BNXB01000096.1 GCA_025999255.1 Bacteroidia bacterium
GTGTCGGGAAAACAATTTCACCGGTTTCCGGAAAGGAAGTGAAGAAACATCAGGTAAGCGATGTTGTCGATGAAATGTCGGCATATCTTGAAGGGACGAAAATGGCTTTATTGACCCGGATAAGCCTTCATTCGGGAAGGGAGATGCGGGAACAACTGGAAATTTTTGTGAAAGAAGGATTTTCAAGGGTGGAAATAGACGGACAAACTTATCAGATAGATGATGTTCTTAAACAGGAAGAACTTTTGAATTCTCCTGAGATTTTTTTATTGATCGACCGTTTGACGGTTTCTTCGGAACTTTCCGTAATGAACCGGCTGGCCGATTCCGTCGAAACTGCATTTTTTGAAGGCGACAGTTATTGTACGCTCCGGTTTTACACGGAGTCAGGTATTGTAACCAGAGAATTTTCCAAGAAAATGGAAGCTGATGGTATCACGTTTGAAGAACCGAATGATCTGATGTTCAATTTCAATAGTCCTGCCGGAGCTTGTCCCACATGCGAAGGATTTGGGAAAGTCATAGGAATTGATGAGGATTTGGTGATTCCTAATAAATCTTTATCTGTTTATGACGATGCAATTGTTTGCTGGAAAGGGGAAAAGATGGGAGAATTCAAACAATGGTTTATACAAACTGCCGTGAAATATAATTTCCCGATACATAAACCGTATTTTGATTTATCGGAATCGGAAAGGAATTTATTGTGGTGTGGAAATAGTGAAATTAAAGGCATTTATGATTTTTTTAAACATGTTGAAGAAAATCTCTATAAAATTCAATACAGGGTACTTCTTGCCCGTTACCGTGGAAAGACTACCTGTCCCGACTGTAAGTGCCGACGGCTGAAACCACAGGCTCTTTATGTGAAAATTGCCGGAAAACCGATAGATGAACTGGTCGTTATGCAGATTACCGAACTCAGTCGTTTTTTTGATGAACTGGAGTTAAGTAAACACGATGAACTTGTGGCGACCCGTTTATTGATTGAGATCAAATCCCGCCTTCAGTTTTTAGTTGATGTAGGATTGGGGTACCTTACGTTGAACCGGTTGTCTTTAACACTCTCGGGTGGGGAGAGTCAGAGGATAAATCTGGCAACCTCTTTAGGAAGTAGCCTGGTCGGTTCGTTGTATATTCTGGATGAGCCGAGTATTGGTCTTCATTCTAAAGATACGGATCTGTTGTTGAAGGTATTGAGACAGTTGAAAAAGCTGGGAAATACTGTAGTTGTCGTGGAGCACGATGAAGAAATTATCCGTGCTGCCGATTATATTATTGATATTGGTCCGGAGGCTGGACAACGTGGGGGAGAGGTCGTATATCAAGGTGATTTGTCTGATATTAGTGATAATACGAGTAGTTATACGATTCGCTATCTGACCGGATCGGAACAGATTGATGTCCCCAAACAACGCCGGAAATGGAATAATTATGTGGAGGTCAAAGGCGCTTGGGAAAATAACTTGAAATTGATTGATGTCAAATTTCCATTGAATGTAATGACTGTGGTAACGGGAGTAAGCGGTTCCGGAAAATCTTCGTTGGTTCGTGACGTTTTCTATCAGGCTTTGAAGAGTCATTGCGAGAATAACAGAGATTTGTCGATTCAGATGACAGGTTCCGCAGGAGACTGGCATTTGGTGAAGAATACCGAGTTTGTAGATCAAAATCCGATAGGACGTTCTTCGCGATCCAATCCGGTGACCTATATCAAAGCTTATGATGAAATCCGTAAGCTGTATGCCGAACAAGCCTTGTCGAAGCAGATGCATTTTACTCCTGCCTATTTTTCGTTCAATGTGGAGGGTGGACGCTGTGAGGAGTGCAAAGGAGAAGGTTTTATTACTGTCGAAATGCAGTTCATGGCGGATGTGGTTCTGGAATGTGAGACTTGTCACGGAAAACGATTTAAACAGGATGTCCTGGATGTTGAATACCATGGAAAAAATATCTATGATGTATTGGATTTAACTATCGATGAAGCTATTGAATTTTTCTCGAAGGAGAATGGCAGTCAGGAGAAAAAAATCATTAAAAAATTACTCAGCTTGCAGGAAGTCGGTTTGGGATACATCAAGCTTGGACAAAGTTCATATACCCTTTCCGGGGGAGAGAATCAGCGTGTAAAACTGGCATTTCACCTGAGTGAGGAACGAGCGGTAAAAACGTTGTTTATTTTTGACGAACCGACTACCGGTTTGCATTTCCATGATATCAAGACTTTGCTGAAAGCATTCGACGCACTCCTTTCCAGAGGACATACCGTGGTTATAATCGAACACAACATGGATGTCATTAAATGTGCCGACCACATTATTGATTTAGGACCTGAAGGGGGAGACAAAGGAGGATATCTTGTCTGTACGGGAACTCCGGAGGAGGTCGCAGCATGCGAAGAATCCTATACGGGAAAGTTTCTGAAAGAAAAATTATAAATTATGAATTAAAACGGGTGTAATTCATAATTTATAATTCATAATTTTACAGGATCGATTTAGCGATTCCCATTTCCAGTCCTCTTAGCTCTGCCAGTCCACGCAGGCGTCCGATACAGGAGTATCCGGGATTCGTTTTCTTTTTGAGATCGTCTATCATCTGGTGGCCATGGTCGGGACGAATGGGGATAGATATATTTCTTCTTTTCTGCAGAAGTAATAATTGTTTCATTACATTATACATGTCCACATCTCCTTCCAGGTGGTTTGCTTCGTAGAAATTACCTTCTTCGTCACGTTGAGTGCTGCGTAGATGAGCGAATCCGATTCGGTCGCCCAGCCGTTCTATCATTCCCGGTAAGTCGTTATCTGCACGAACCCCGAATGAGCCTGTACAGAAACACAATCCGTTCGATTTGTTGGGAACGGCTTCTATCAGTTTTTTGAAATCTTCTTCCGTACTCATAATACGAGGTAATCCTAAGATAGGATAAGGGGGATCGTCTGCATGGATCACTAACAGGACATTACATTCGTCGGCTACCGGACAAATTTCTCTCAGGAAATAAATCAGATTGGAACGGAGTTGTTCTGCATCCGTATCTTTATATCTGTCGAGCGCTTCCTGAAATTGTCCGGTAGTAAAACTTTCTTCCGAACCCGGTAAACCGGCGATCATATTGCGGGTAAGAGTTTGTTTTTCATCTTCAGACATGGATTCAAAACGCTTTTTCGCTTTTTCTATTTCCTGGGCGGTATATAATTTCTCTGCATCGGGACGTTTCAGTACAAATAACTCGAAAGCAACAAACGCGGCTTTTTCAAAGCGTAACGCTTTGGAACCATCCGGCAAGGTATATGCCAAATCCGTACGAGTCCAGTCAAGAACCGGCATAAAGTTATAGGTAACAATGTATATACCGCATGCTGCCAGATTCCGGATCGTTTCTTTGTAGTTGTCGATGTATTTTTGAAAATCTCCGGTTTGGGTTTTAATATGTTCGTGTACAGGAACACTTTCAACAACGGACCAGGTAAGTCCTGCCGCTTCGATCATTTCTTTTCGTTTCATGATCTCTTCCTTACTCCATATTTCTCCGTTTGGAATGTGATGCAGGGCATTTACAATTCCTGTGGCTCCGGCTTGCCTGATGTCCCACAAGCTGACCGGACTGTATTGATCAAAATAATGAACATTTACAACCACCTTAAAATCATACAGTTCCTGTTCGGCTCTATTCAAGCCTTTTTCAACCATCTCCCAATATCCGCCGGGCTCACAGTTAGGTATAACGGCACAAAACACAAAAACTTTTTTGGAAGCCAAAGCGCTTGCATAATGATTAGGACGATAGTTAATTTCATTCAGTATAGCCTGAATTTTTCTCTTCGTATCATCCGATACATTTCCACGGTTGTGCAACACCCGGTCAACTGTTCCTGCCGAAACTCCGGCTTTCTCCGCGATATCTTTGATCTTGATTTTTTGTGGTATTGAATTCATACAATATTACATGCTATGATAAAAGATAAAAAATAATGAGTCTTTCCAGAACAAAGGTATAAATAAAAACGATTACACCATCTATTTATAAAAAAGATTTGTACATTTGTGTGCGTACACAGTATGAAAATTAAACATAAAAAACGATTAACAACTTAATTATTAATATATTATGTATTTAACAGAACA
>BNXB01000097.1 GCA_025999255.1 Bacteroidia bacterium
TCCAACCCTGTCTGAAAGTATCCGGTTGCGTATGGCTGAGATGAATATTATTTTAGGCGTGGCTACATAACTTGGACTTAAGTACTCAAAATATTAAATATATCCCCGGTGTCGGCCCTAAGAAATCGGAGATCCTTAAAAATGAAATTGGCGTGGTTTCATGGGAAGATATATTGTACTATTTTCCTTATAAATACGTCGATCGGAGCCGGATTTTTAAAATCAGGGAGATAGACGGTAATATGCCGTTTATTCAACTTAAAGGGAAAATCCATCATTTTGAAACTTTGGGAGAAGGATGCGCCAGACGTATTACAGCCCTTTTTTATGATGATACGGGAAGCATCGAGCTGGTTTGGTTCAAGTCCCTGAAAATGATACCGAATCTCTACAAAGTAGAAACAGAATACATCCTTTTCGGAAAACCTACCCTTTTCGGTTCAAAACTGAACATCGCCCATCCGGAATTAGAAACCGAAGACAAGTTTTTTCAGGGTGAGGTAGGGGTACAAGGCCAGTATTCTACTACGGAAAAGATGAAAGATGCTTTCCTACATTCCCGGGCTTTGCAGAAGATGATTACAGCCGTTTTTGATAATATCCGGGGAAAGATTCCCGAAACGTTGAATTCCGGGATTATCGGCAAAGTGCATTTAATTGATCTGGATACGGCTTTACATAATATTCATTTCCCTAAATCGCCCGATTTGTTGAGACAATCGGAATACCGGCTTAAGTTTGAAGAACTTTTCTATATCCAATTGAATATTCTCCGGATTACGAAAGCCCGGGAACAACGTTTCGGCGGATTTATTTTCAGCAGGATCGGTGATTTTTTCAACCGGTTTTATGAACGGAAATTACCGTTTGAGCTGACCAATGCACAAAAACGGGTTATCAGGGAGATACGGCAGGACACAAACACAGGTCGGCAGATGAACCGTTTGTTACAGGGAGATGTCGGGAGCGGGAAAACCCTGGTTGCCCTGATGTCGATGCTGATAGCCGTCGATAATGGTTTTCAGGCGGCAATCATGGCTCCGACGGAAATTCTGGCGACGCAACATTATGAGACAATCTTGAATTTGACGGACGGTTTAGGTCTTGAAGTTCGTTTGTTGACCGGTTCCACGAAGAAAAAAGAACGTGAGAAATTGTTGCCTGCCATACAGAACGGGGAAATACAAATTCTGATAGGAACCCATGCATTGATTGAAGATACGGTAATATTTCAGAACCTGGGCTTAGTCGTTGTCGATGAACAACATCGTTTTGGCGTAGCCCAAAGGGCCCGCTTGTGGAAGAAAAACGATATTCCTCCTCATGTATTGGTAATGACTGCAACACCGATTCCACGGACATTGGCGATGACTTTATACGGTGATTTGGAAGTTTCCGTGATTGATGAACTTCCTCCCGGACGTAAACCGGTAAAAACCATTCATCGTTACAGCGCTAACCGTGCCAATCTGTACGATTCGGTGCGTAAGCAGTTGCAGGAAGGACGACAAGTTTACATCGTGTATCCCTTGATTGAGGAAAGTGAAAAATCGGATTTGAAAAATCTGAACGAGGGATTTGAACATACGAAGGAAATATTTCCGGAATATGAGGTTTGTATGGTGCATGGAAAAATGAAACCTGCAGAAAAAGATGCCGGAATGCAGCGTTTTGTGTCCGGTGAGGCACGGATTATGGTAGCGACTACCGTAATCGAGGTGGGCGTGAATGTTCCTAATGCCTCGGTCATGATTATTGAAAACGCCGAACGTTTCGGACTTTCCCAGTTGCACCAGTTACGCGGAAGAGTAGGAAGGGGAGCCGACCAATCGTTTTGTATCCTGTTGACCCGTTATGAATTATCGGAAAATACCCGTCGTCGTTTGACTATTATGACCGAAACCAATGACGGATTTATTATTGCAGAGGAAGACCTCAAACTCCGTGGTCCCGGCGATATTGACGGAACCCAACAAAGCGGTATCCCTTTTGATCTCAAGATAGCTAATTTGGCTAAAGACGGACAAATCCTGAGCTTAGCGCGGGATATGGCGCGTGAAGTGCTGGAAGATGATCCTTTATTGCAAAAATCCCAGAACACTATCCTGAGTGCCCGGTTATCAAAATTGAATGGAAAAAATCAGACCGGCTGGTTTATGATTAGCTAGTTAGACAGGAATGAATTGATTTTCTATTTAAGTTTTTGGTATCATTAAAAAACAGGTATTTAAAAAAGTAAAATGCATTTTATGAGAAAATTCTTTTTATATTTCGCTTTGTTAAGTTCATTTGTGGTTAACGCTCAAGAGAATCGGCATATAACCGGTTTTGTTTACGATAAAGTAACAGGAGAAACCTTAATCTCAGCCAGTGTTTATTATGATAATTCTTCGAATGGAACCATTACTAACCGGGAAGGTGAGTTTATTATTGAAAAAATACCAGATGCCGATTCTTTGGTTTTTTCGTATGTCGGTTATGCTACAAAAAAATACGAAACAAATAAACTTCCCCAAAGAATAGAACTTGATCCTTTACCGGTTGATTTATCTGAAGTAATCGTAAAACCGTTTGATGTGAAACATTTTGTAAGACAAGTGTGGAAAAAATATAATAGAATATATCTGGATGAGAAAAATAATAAAAATAATGAGAGTGCTTTCTTTTACAGACAAATAACCCAAACAGATTCTATTTATAACGAATTTATCGAATGTTTTTTTACGGCAGAAAACACTTACTGTTTAGGTCGTGAGTTTTTGATTAAAGAAAGCCGATATGCTAAAATAAAACCGGATAGCACTTTTCTTTTATCGGTGACCGATTATTATAGCAATTCCTTTCTTTATCCTTTTTTACCGGAAAATCCATCGAAAAAAGAATTCAATGTTTTTATCCAACCAAATTTTGATGTTGTTTACGATGTTTCAATAGATAATCGTTTGGATTCCCAAGAAGGAAATATAATTGTTTTGAACTTTATTCCTAAAAAGAAGACAAAAATAAACGCATTATCCGGAAAATTGTATGTAAGGGAATCGGATTTTGCTATTATTAAGATGGATGGAATACATAATCGAAATTTAAGCGATTCAAAAATAAAGACTACAAATTTATTTTGTGTAAATTATAAAGATACTGAAAAAAAAGGCTATCCGATTGTGGAATCTGTGAATTGTATAAGTAACTATACTACAACACAAAGAAAAAGGATACATAATATTCGTATTATTTCCACATTGTTTGCTGTTGATATGAAGTTTGAACCTCCTATAAAAATTACGAAGACAGGTAAAGATTTACTTAAACTGGTTAGTCTGATGCCATATAATCCTGAGTTCTGGAAAAATAATCCGATTATCAAAAGAACGCCTGTTGATGAAAAAATTATCAAATCATTTGAAGATAAGAATGCTTTTGGTACGATGATAAATGGAAAGTAATTATGAAAAAAAATATCTCATTAGCCAATTTTATTGCATTTAGCGAATACCCCTAAGGGACTAAAAACGAGGCTGAATTTGGAGGTGAGTTAAAATTCAGCCTCGTTTGATTTCGAGGTTCCTAGCGAACTCTGTACTTCTGATAGAACCAACTGACTGTCAAAGGAGGCTGATTCAGTAGGCTAATTCAGTAAACTCCAATAAAATCGGTTGCCGAATTTAATTTAACAACCGATTTTCTATTTGGTTAATTATTAGCTATTAGCAAAGTCAAAATTTCATACTGTAAAACATTCTACACCTAAAATATACTTACTTCCTATATAGGATTATTTTTTGACAGCTTTCTGTTTTTCAATTCAAAAAGAATGTCAGTCGTTAGGATGTTGCGATAATTTTTCTTTGAAAGTCCGTTGGCTAATTTTTTGTCTCCAGTCCACAGCTTACAATTAAACTGTTTAGCGAAGGCAATATAAACTATATCCTTAGGATCTACGTCAAAAACAAGATTATGAGCGAAATCATAATTCTCTTTACTTATTTGCTCTTCCGATATAAAAGAAATGGTTTTGTAGATTTGATGTTCTGCTTCGAGAATCTGTTCTAAAGTAAGGCCTGATATTTTGAGAAGTTTGTCATGGTGAAGAGAAATTTCCCAACGAAGGAAATCAGGCGCAATA
>BNXB01000098.1 GCA_025999255.1 Bacteroidia bacterium
TCCTGTAATGTCCTGCGGCTTACCCTCAGCCTTTCCGAAAGCTCCCGGTCGGTAACGAAGCGTTGCCCGTTAAAAGAACGACGGGAGGGGACTTCCAATTTATCAATCAGACTACTTGCCTTTTCCAACCGTCGAAAAATGTCTATCACGCGCGGATCGCTTTTTTCAATCAAATTATTCATGACCTACATTTTTTTCGGTTGATGAGCCGAAGATTGCAGTAGTTTCTGCACATCTTCCGGCTTGTAACGTATCTTATACTCTATACGGCTATAAGGTAATAACCCCTTTTCCCGATAGCTTTGCAGGGTACGTTTGGTTATATCCAATATCTCGCAAACATCCTGATTATCCAGCCATTTTTTCAAACTTAAATCTTCCTGACGACGGTATAACCTCTCCGCCTTTTCTTCAATATCTTCGACACGTTTTACTAAAGTGTCAAAGACCTTTATACTCATACTGATTATCTCCATATTTCTACGCTTTGTATTCCCGGAGAAACAAAAATAGACATTCCCATTTATCTATTTACCGCTCTATTTTTCTATGGCATAGAGTGGCTACCAACTAAAACAGACTGGCAGCCAAAGTTGGTCAACCGCCAATAAATACAGCGATTGCAGTGATTGTTTCCCATAATAACCAATCACTGATATAGTTTTTTCTACCGTTCTCCCGGTATAACGTCTTCCTCATTTTTATATGCCTGGATATGGAGAGGGTAAAAACATGATGGTTCTGTTGTCAGCAGCAAAGGTATTTCCGGCGTTCACGCCCAACAAAATTTTTAGCAAAAAATCTTCCTCTTTCCCTACGGGCGAGCGTATTTCCCGCGAAAAATTTGGTGTGGGCTAACACCTACCTTTTTAAGCTACTGAAACAGAACTCATCATACCCTCTCCGTTACGGCATAAAAAAAAGTCAGACGTTATGAGAACAATAGAAAAAATAAATAGGAAACAGGAATCTATCAACCATCCATTAAGCATAAAATTGGTGGTAAAGATAGTAGCGACCGCAGTAGGTTTCTATGTGTGGGGTATCGACTTTATTTGGGTGGTTTTGGGCGTGGTTTTCTGTTGGAATATCCTAAAGGGTATCGCATCCTGCCTTTTCTCTCTCATCGCTCTGATAGGCTTTTTCTGGTTTTTATTCACTCACATTTTTTAATCCCAACGATTATGAGCAAAGTGTTTTTATTAGGAGCAAACAAGGAGATAGACAGAGCCAAACAAGTGGTAGAAGTCAATCAGATAATCCAAATGGAGGGTTACAGCTACGACAGGTATGTAGTATATGAAATCCGCAAAAATGATTGGGGCATTGCTTACAAGTTGATTAACCTGCGGACAAAGGATTTTCAGACGGCTGACATTATCAGACCATTAAACGAAAAATTCGGTATCGGTTATTACTATGACAGCGAGAACCCTCAATTTATGGACAGTTTCGAGGTAGCGATACTTCTTCAACAAGCACACGGACAGAAGCAAGTGGAGCAGGACGAAGCCGAAAAGGAAAAAATCAGAGTAGAGCAGGTTAAAGAAATCGGAGGAAAACGCTTTGCCGAGATATTCCCCGAAGATGCACAAGCAGTTATCGTGGCGAGATTGAAACAGGACGACAGCGACCGAATGACCGATTATTATGCACACAGTACGCAACGCACTGTTATTTTGGGCTTTTCTAAGCACAAACGGGACATCTTTTCCGAAATGCGGAAACACGCTCCCAATTTAGAAGAAACCGCCTATTTAGCCGAGTTTAATGAGGATTATGAACACCGTGAGAAATACAGCATGGGCGACGGCTATTATTTGGGAGAGAGTAAATATTGCGGTTGGATAATCGAAAAAGTGAAAGTCTATGACCGCAATCGCACGATAGAGGATTTTGCCTACACCGCAGGGAACGAAGACAATATACACCTTTCAAAGACCGATACAACGCCACCGAGCAAGCCGACAGAAGAAACCAAAGGCGGTTGCACATTGGTAGAGTATTCAGCCAAAGCCGTAGCCGTTTTCGGAGATACCAAGTCAATCAAAGACGAACTCAAAGCAATGGGTGGACGATTTAACAGTCATCTGACATTCAACGGAAAGAGGTTAGCTGGTTGGATATTCACAAAATCACAGGAACAGCAATTAGCCTATTATTTCGGATTAGATTAAGTATTCATACGGGGCGGAGCAATTCGCCCCACAAATCACAAAAACAATGAAAGCAGAAAATACAGCAACCGATTATTTCAAAATAACTATACAGAGTTATTTAGAACAGAGAGCGCAGACCGATGAACTGTTCGCCCCCACCTATGCCAAGTCGAACAAGAACATTGACGATTGTGTAACCTACATTCTCAATTACGTGCAGCAAAGCGGAATATGTGGATTTACGGATGATGAAATTTACTCCCTTGCCCTGCATTATTACGATGAGGACAATATCGAGGTTGGCAAGCGCATTGAGTGTAATGTTGTGGTAAACCATACCATTATCCTAACCGATGAAGAAAAAGCACAGGCACGACAGAAAGCCATTCAGAAAGTACAGGACGAAGCCTATGCCAAAATGAAACACGGTAATGCCAAGCCGAAAGCCAAGCAACCCGAAACGAACACAGTCCCTAACCTATTCAATTTTTGAGCCATGAAACCGCTAAATAAATTCCAAGCACAGGTAGTAGAAGCAAGTAAAACCCTGCCGAAACTCACGAAAGAACAGACCCAATGGGGGTATGAAAACGGTATAGATCATATCGGACACCGCACCGAAAAAGGGGTAATGACCTGTACTAAATGCGGTCATTCGTGGCAGGGTGCAGGGCATTTGGTCGCCACCCTAACGGATTGCAACTGTCCGAACTGCAATGCCAAACTAACGGTAGAAACCACCAAAAAACGAACATTCAACGCTCGTTATTACATGACAGTAATAACCGCCCATGCAGGTTATCAGGTATTGCGCTCTGTAATGCTATTCTGTTCGGTTAAGGTCGGAGAAACGCCCAAATACGACTATTCAGAGGTTATGCAACGGTGGATTGCTCCTAATGGTAAACATTGCACGTTCGCAAAACTCCGTCAGACAATGGGTACTTGTTATTATGATGCGTGGATATTTCATACCCCTTTAGAACTGCGACATGAAAATAACAATAACAAGTTTTACATAAATGTATATGACAAAATATACACGGGCGTAGTTTACCCCCGAATGAAACTTATCCCCGAAATCAAACGCACAGGCATTAGAAAGGCATTCTACGGACAAAAACCGTTAGACCTGTTCCGTACTCTACTCACTGACAGCCGTGCCGAAACGCTGATAAAAACAGGCTATACCAAGCTACTCAAACGCATCATGGACAGCGGTTGGAAGAATATCGACAAGTATTGGCAGTCCGTCCGCATCTGCATCCGAAACGGCTATAAAATCAACGATGCAACGCTTTGGTGCGATTATATAGATTTCTTGCGATTCTTCGGGAAAGACCTCCATAACGCTAAATATGTATGCCCGACAGACCTCAAAGCCGAGCATGACCGATATATGCTGAAGAAAGCCAAAGCCGATGCGCAAGCGGAGTTGGAAAAACAACTTGAAAAGGAAGCCGAATTTAAGGCAATTAAAGCCAAGTTTTTCGGACTTATATTCTCTGACGGTCGTATCAGCGTCCGTGTACTTGAAAGCGTACAGGAGATAGTAGCAGAAGGGCAAGCGATGCACCATTGCGTAGGTGGCTATTCTTCAAAGGAAGATTCTCTTATCCTTTCGGCAACCATTGACGGTAAGCGTATCGAAACCGTAGAGGTATCTATTTCCAAACTGAAAGTAATCCAATGCAGGGGATTATGCAACAAGAATAGCAAGCACCACAGTCAGATACTTTCCCTTGTAAATAACAATATGCCACTCATTGAACAGCGATTGGCAGCATAGTTAATAATCGGGCGGTGAAAACCGCCCACAACTCAAAACAATATGAAAATCATTTATAAAGGATATTTGGCAAGCGAGATAAAACCTACTGGCGAATGGGATTCCGAAGTACGGGATGCGGTACAGAGTGCGGTAACACTTGTAGAGGGCAAGCACGGTTTTA
>BNXB01000099.1 GCA_025999255.1 Bacteroidia bacterium
ATACAGGACGACTTTTTCCTGAAACTTATTCGTTGATCGACAGAACCAACATGAAATACGGCGTCAAAATGGAAGTTTTTTTCCCTGAAAGCGCGGATGTCGAAAATTTTGTCAATTTGAATGGAATAAATGCCTTTTACGAAAATATAGACAAACGCAAAGCTTGTTGCCGTGTGCGTAAAATTCTGCCTTTGCAGCGGGCATTGTCCACCGTCGACGTATGGATATGCGGTCTCCGGCAGGAACAGTCGGTGACGCGCACCGGAGTAGAATTAGTGGAATGGGACGAAACCAATAACCTGATAAAAGTAAATCCGCTCGTTCGATGGACTGAAGAAGATATTTGGAAATACATAAAGGCAAATACGGTTCCTTATAATGTATTGCACGATAAAAATTTTCCGAGTATCGGGTGTCAACCCTGTACAAGAGCCGTCGACGAAGGAGAAGATGTACGCGCCGGACGCTGGTGGTGGGAAAACCCGGAGCATAAAGAATGTGGTTTACACAGAAGATAAGAGAAAAATATGGAAAGGGACGATTTGAATTTTTTGCCGGTCGCAATAAATATAACAGGTAAAAAAATATTAATCATAGGCGGAGGAAAGGTCGGTTATCACAAGGCCGGTATTCTCAGCCGGTTTACGGATAAGGTTACGGTTGTATCTCCCGAATTCCATGAAGGATTCGGCTCGTTGCCTTTCACATTGATTGAGAAGGAGTATTCGAAGGATGATCTTGACGGAGTTTTTCTGGTATATATATGTACTGAGAATGAAAGCCTCAATGTTCAAATAAAAAAGGATGCCGAGCAAAAAGGAATATTGTCCGGCGTATGATATATTTGGCTCCAATACTCAACGGACGGTGATTGAGCCAGCAGACCATCAACGATATATTGGCGTCGAGAGAAGGCAGGTTATCACTTTTCACAATCATGTCTCCACGACTTATATCCACATTATCGTTCAGGCGTATGGCTACCGATTGAGGAGCGAAAGCTTCGTTTAAAGGCTTATCCGCTTCGTCTATGGCCTTGACTGTCGATTCGGTAAAAGACGGTAATATGGTAACCTTGTCTCCCGTTTTTATCCGTCCGCTTGCCAACCTGCCCGCATAGGCGCGGTAATCGTGAAACTTGTCGCTTTGAGGCCGTATGACGTATTGCACCGGAAAACGAACAGGTAATTTGTCTATCCCGTCTTTCACAGGTAACGTTTCCAGCAGGCACAACAGCGTTTCACCTTTATACCAGGGAGTGTTTTCCGACCGGTTGACAACATTATCGCCGTCGCGCGCCGAGATAGGAATATAATGAACATTTTTCAGGTTCAGTTTTTTTGCAATCAAGGTATATTCGGATTTTATTTCATTGAAAATATCTTCTGAAAAACCGACCAGATCCATTTTGTTGACAGCCAGTATTACATTGTCTATTTGCAGGAGCGACGCCACATAAGAATGTCTTTTGGTTTGCTCGATGATGCCGTTGCGCGCATCGACAAGGATAATAGCGGCATCGGCTGTCGATGCGCCCGTTACCATGTTGCGGGTATATTCTATATGCCCCGGCGTGTCGGCGATGATAAATTTGCGTTTGGGCGTGGCAAAATAACGGTAGGCGACATCTATAGTAATGCCTTGTTCTCTTTCGGCGCGAAGTCCGTCGGTAAGCAACGCCAGATTTATCTCTTCGTTTCCCAGCCTTTCGCTTGCAGTTTTTACAGCTTCCAATTGGTCTTCGAAAATCGACTTGCTATCGTAGAGTAAACGTCCTATTAATGTGCTTTTGCCATCGTCCACACTACCGGCGGTAGTAAACCGGAGTAGTTCCATATCTAAATATCCGTTCATTTTCTCTTTTATTTAAGTTGTATGATTTAAAAATACCCCGCTTTTTTGCGGTCTTCCATTGCGGCTTCGGAGCGTTTGTCATCCGAGCGTCCGCCCCGTTCGGTTACACGCGACGCAGCTATCTCGTTAATAATATCTTCCAACGAATGGGCTTCCGATATAGTAACCCCCGTGCAGGTAATATCGCCTATGGTACGGCAACGAATACGCTTACGCATAATCACTTCATCGGGTTTAAGCTGCATAAAAGGGTAGTAGGCCAGCCAGATACCGTCACGCTCAAAGACTTCACGCTCGTGGGTATAATAAAGGCTCGGCAGTTCGATATTCTCTTGAAGGATATACTGCCAGATATCCATTTCCGTCCAGTTACTTAAAGGAAATATGCGAAAGTGCTCTCCAAGCTGTTTTCTGCCGTTGAAGATATTCCACAGTTCGGGGCGTTGGTTTTTAGGATCCCATTGTCCAAACTCGTCGCGGTGCGAAAAGAATCGTTCTTTGGCGCGGGCTTTCTCTTCGTCGCGCCTTGCTCCGCCCAATGCAGCGTCGAATTTATGTTCGGCAAGAGCGTCGAGCAGGGTTACGGTTTGCAGTTTGTTGCGGCTGGCATTTACACCCGTTTCTTCGACTACACGTCCATTATCAATGGATTCCTGTACCGATCCGACAATGAGTTTCACTCCCAGTTTTTTTATCAATTCGTCCCTGTATGCGATCGTTTCTTCGAAGTTGTGTCCGGTATCGATATGTAAAAATGGAAACGGTATGGCTGCCGGATAAAAAGCTTTGTATGCCAGATAGGCCATTACAATGGAATCTTTTCCTCCCGAAAACAGCAGTACCGGTTTTTCGAACTGCGCCGCTACTTCACGCAACACATATATCGACTCCGATTCAAGTTCTTTTAAATGAGTTAGTTTACTGCTCATGATTTTATATGTTTTTTAGCAAATTCTTTAGCATAATAAGAAATAATATAATCGGCTCCCGCCCGCTTTATGGCTGTAAGGCTTTCAAAAAATATACGCTCTTCATCGAAAAATCCTTGGACTGCTCCGTTTTTCAGCATCGAATATTCGCCCGAAACCTGATAAGCAACCAAAGGATGATCGGGAAACTGTTGTGATGCCCTGTAAAGCATATCCAGATAAGCCATTGCAGGTTTTACCATAATCCAGTCGGCTCCTTCTTCTATGTCGGCGGCTATTTCTTCAATCCCTTGATTTAGAGTCCGGAAATCCATCTGATAGGTTTTCCTGTCTCCAAACGACGGGCTTGATCCTGCCGCATCTCGGAAAGGCCCATAGAAAGCTGATGCGTATTTTGCCGAGTAAGCAAGTATTTTTGTATTAAGGTTTTCTTTCGTTAAGCGGTTTTTAATAGCTTCTACCTGTCCGTCCATCATAGCCGAGGGAGCGACAAAATCAGCTCCCGCCGCAGCATGACGATAGGCCATTTCCGCCAAAAGCGGCAGCGTAGTATCGTTGTCCACGTCGTGATCGTGCAACAACCCGCAATGTCCGTGCGAGGTATATTCGCAAAGGCATACATCGGTAAACACAACAATATGCGGAAAATGTTCCTTAATACTTTTTACAGCCGCGCTTATGATATTGCCGGCAGTATAACCTGCGCTTCCCCGTTCGTCCTTATCTTTATTGTCAAGAACTCCGAATAACAGGATTTTGTCTATTCCTAACGACAAAAGATGTTCTATATCGATAAGCAGTTCATCTATGGAAAAGCGGAATACGTCCGGCATTGAAGTTATTTCCTGCTTTACTCCTTTTCCTTCTACGACAAAGTAGGGATAGATAAAGTCGGATACCGCAACGGATACATCTGCGTATTGATCTCTTATCTCCTGTGATTTTCTGTATTGTCTAAAGCGTTTCATACAGTTCCGATTTTATTTTGTTTTCGGTTGTTTTTCCTTTGGCTACAAGCTGTACACCTTGAGGTAACTTTCCGTATAATTTTTTGAAAGCATCGACACCGGACGGCGACGAGAATATTATTTTCTGAAACTGCTCCAAGTCGATTTTTGAAGCGTTCGGATTGATACTGTTTATATAAACAGGCAGATCGGTTACTTCATTTCCCAGCCGCACCAATTCATCCGACAGGTATTTCAAGCCTTTGTCCGAACGGGGAAGCAATATCTTATTACCGGTAAGTCCAACCTGTTTGAAATGTTGTATCAATCCTTCTGCGGATTCGGTTGCAGATTCCACATC
>BNXB01000100.1 GCA_025999255.1 Bacteroidia bacterium
GAAACGTCCGTATTTTTTGAACAGATGTTCTCCTAATATAACATTCAGTCCCCAACGCTCAAGTATTGTCCTTGCTTTTTCCACATATTCCGGATCCACTACTCCTGAAGGAGCAATAATGGATATCCGGTCTCCGGGTTTCAATGCGTTCGGGTAGAACATATTGAAAGGCCGGTTAAATATTAAGCAAAGCCTTAATTTTAGGAGTTGCAAATGAATTCATTTCTTCTCTTGTTTGTGAATCCACACGGAAGTAATAACTCATGAAACAGTATTCACCTAAAATATTGTCAATATTTTCTTTTGCAAAAGCGACCATCATCGTCGTATTTTCTTTTGCCAGTTCCGAAAGAGTTTCCCTCAGGCTGGTTTCATCCTGTTCTGTGGCTATTCCTGCTTCTTGCTTTTTTGTATATCCGGCAATCAAGTCATGACCTTTCTTTGTGTTGGACATAAATTTATCATTGAATGCCTGTAATTTATCGTTAAGAGGAGTTCCTCCGATTTTAGCCGTGTTGTCGGTAATTTCGACTGTAATCGTTCCTTTTTCGACAATAAAGACAAATGGCATAAGACTGGAAGTATCCGGAGAAAAAACATTTTTGATGGCTACCGAGTCAATATTTCCTTTGAAAGAAAATTTACCGGATTGAATGGTCATTGTATCCACAGCAACAATTTGATTATTTGCGGTTTGCTGTATGACCAGTTTTATGTTTTCGTAATTCGGATCCGCAACAGAACCATCTATTGCGTATTTTTCTTTGGTTGAGCAAGAGCAAAAGGCAACTACGGCCATTATCAGAAATACAATCTTCTTCATAAATTTATTAATAGTTTTATTTATATTTGAGTACAAAAGTAGTTTTTAAAATTGAAAATTGAAAATTGAAAATTAATTTTCGGTTTTCAATTTACTACTTAGGTATTCGATTCTGGCGTTTGCTTTTTCCTTTTCTTTTCCCAGGCGTTGGATGTCCGATAAGACTACTGAAAAGTCATGAGTTTTAATCAACGATTTTATATCTCCTTCAGCAATAAAGAAAGAATACGATTTATTTCCCGGAAGTTCTGCTTTCAATCGTTTTTTGCTGTTGTTGTATATGAATAAAATTACGCCATTGTCTTTCTCATTCTGGTAAGTAACTACTTCCGTAGTCATTCCCAGATCCTGAAAAGAAAAATTGACTCCTCCGTCTTCCGGAATTACGGCTGTTTCCGTATAGGAATTATCCGGAGCTGAAACTTTGAGTTGGTTATGTCTGATCCGTCCTTTTCCATGATAAACACTGGCAATATACATTTCTCCCTGTTCGTTAACCCCGGAACGGATGTAGCTTCGTCCCAGATTCCGTTCCAGCACCTGTTGTTTATCTATGTATTTTCCGGTTTCGTCGTATTTTGGATCTTTTTCGTAAACGAAAAGTTTTTTCAGGGAATCTGCCTGTGAGGTTCTTACTATAAGCATACTGTCGTAATAGAGGATATTCCGTTCCAGTTCTTTTATTTCGACTTGTCGCATGATTTGCAATCCTTCTTTCAGGACTTCGACTTCTTTCGGAAATCCGGCTTTCAAACTGTCGAGGCTTTGCTTTGCGGCCTCCAATTGATTGTTTTCATAGAGGAGTTGAACTCTTTGAAGATTTTCCTGCGCTGCTTTTTTGTCGTTATTACAGGAGAAAAAAAACAACACAAACAATAAAAACAGAAGATATCTTTTCATTGTTGACTAAATATTTTGGATACAAGTTAAATCCGCTAACAGTTAATTTCGATACAAAAATATGAATTATTTCCGGGAAAGCCTTGTGAAAAATCATTTTGCTTTTGTCCGGTATTTGAGATTATCAAATAATCGTTGAATCAGCCTCCTTTCCCTTACGATAATATCAGCGGTACCTCCAATCTCATATTTGAAATCCAGACGTTCCCCGTAGTTGGTAGTTAGTCCCTGAGGTAAATCGACCAGAATCAGATAGGTGTCGATACTTCCCTGTTGAATCTGTTCTTTCCTGGTAATCAGCGAAATGGAAGAGACAGAGCCTTCAATGCTTCCGTATTCCATATAAGGATAATTATCTAACTTGATGTTCACTTTACAACGCGGAGCGACTTTCCCGGCGCCTGCCGCAGGCAATAATACCTGGCCGATGGTATTGGTATTCCGGGGAACAACGCTGAAAACCTCCTCCCCGGATTGGATAAACCGGTCATCGACCCAGAAATTCAGGAATTCGACCCGGCCGGCAAACGGAGCCTTGAATACATATTTCTGTTCCCACATCTTGATATTGTCAACCAAATCGTGGTAAGACGATAATAATTCCAGATGCATCTGGCGCTCTTTTTCCTGCTGTTCGATTTTAAGCTGTTTCAGCTTATTTTCCAATCCAGATATCTGGATATGAATTGAGGATATTTCTTTTTCAAGATTCTGATAATTCTGCCGCGACGACAGGTATTCATTCCTTACCTGGTCGAGTTGCTGTTCGTGGACAATTTCTTTTTGATTCAGAAAAGCGTCCTTTTCAAGCCATTTTTTTGCAATATCCATTTTATCTCCGGTGGTTTCCAGAATTTCCTGTGTCCGTGACAACAAGATTTTTTGTCCCGAAACGTCTTCAAGCAGACTTTTCGCCTGCTGCTCGAACACATTGCTTTCTTCATAATTACAAAGGTTCGTCAAGGAAGAAAAAAACGAATAGTATTTCATGTTCAGTTCGCCCAAAGAAACTTTTTCCGGGAAGTATTCCCTGTATGGATTAAATGATTCGTTATTTGGATTGAATTCAAATAATAATTTCGAGACCAGTTGTATATCCTCTATTTTTGCAGGGTTTTGAATCCAGGCGATATAATCTCCTTCCCCGACTTCTTTCCCGGATCCGATGTCTATTAACCGGAGTTTCCCGGAAGTGTTGGCAATTAATTTGACGGGCGCCTGGGTAGAATTGATTTTTATTTGTCCGGTTACCGTATCGGGATATTGGATAATCCATCCGAAACATAACAATAAAATCGAAAACACAACGACCGTTATTGCCACCCAGCGTCCGAATGTCATTGGCATCCGCTCGACAATATCTGCAATTTCTTCGCTCCGCCGTGGAAGCGGGCTTTCATTCGTTTCCTTTTTGCGGTTCTCTTGCCGGCTCTTTTTCAGTTTCCAATTCATACTGGCTTTGTATCAGTTCATAATAATATTTCCTGTTTTCCATCAATTTTTCGTGATTGCCGACTTCAGCTATCATTCCGGATTTCAATACAATAATCTGGTTGGCTTTCCGTATGGTACTCAAGCGGTGTGCGACGACAATCACCGTCCGGTTTTGAAAGACCTGATTCAAGGCCTTCACAATTTTTTGCTCGTTAATCGTATCCAGGGAATTCGTCGCTTCGTCCAGAAACAGGTAATCCGGCCTTTTGTACAATGCGCGGGCTATCAGCAAGCGTTGTCGTTGTCCTCCGCTCAATCCGCGTCCCATTTCTCCTATCATTGTCTGGTATCCTTGTGGCATGGATTCTATTTCCTTACCGATATTGGCGACTGTTACCGCCTGTTGCAACGCCTCGTAATCTACGTTTTCTTCATTGAGCACAATGTTGTTTTGAATCGTATCGTTGAACAGCTTTCCTTCCTGCATCACGCACCCGCACTTGTTCCGCCATTGACGCAGGCTGATGTTGTTGATATTCATGTTCCCGATACAGATTTCCCCGTGAGAGGGCAAATACAGCCGGAGCAGTAATTTTAACAGTGTCGATTTCCCGCAACCGCTATCGCCGACTATCGCGGTGACTTTTCCTTCGGGAATTCGCAGATACAAATTTTTCAATACCAAAGGAGCATGGAGCGAATACTGGAAAGAAAGATTTTTCACCATCAGGCTTTTATCGACAGGTAATTCCATGTTATTGGACACCACGGAAGAAGTATCGTCTTCGTCTTTCAACTGATGGATTTCATTGATTCGCATAAAACTGATTTTCGCGTATTGAGCCGACTGGATAAATCCTACCAGTTGCGAAACCGGACCGTTGA
>BNXB01000101.1 GCA_025999255.1 Bacteroidia bacterium
GATTTGAGAAAAACATATAGAGAACTTTATTTTTTATAAATTTTAATTTTATGAATGCAATGAAAATTAGATTTTTACACTTGATGTGTATCGTCTTTCTTACAACGGTTGCTTCGATGAGTTCGTTTGCCGGAATAAACGAATCTCTACAAGCAATCGCTGTGAAAGGGACGGTAACGGACAAATCGGGAGAACCTCTCATTGGCGTTAGTATTACAGTGAAAGGGATATCCTCCGGTGTTATAACCGACGGCGATGGGAACTACTCTATCAATGTACCCAACAGCAATGCAGTTTTAGTTTTTTCTTACCTGGGTTACACATCCCAGGAACACAAAGTAGGAACACAGAAGGCAATAGACATTATAATGGTAGAAGATACGCAGATGCTGGAAGAAGTCGTTGTCGTGGCTTACGGCGTACAAAAGAAAGTGAACCTCACCGGCTCGGTTTCTACCGTCAACGCCGCCAAACTGGAAAACAGGTCGGCGCCTAACCTTTCATCCTCACTGGCCGGTTTGGCTTCCGGCGTTACAGTGCGTCAAAGTTCGGGTAACCCGGGCTCCGACGGCGCAAATATCCGTATTCGCGGAATAGGGACATTTTCGGGCGATTATCGTGGCCCGATGGTCATTGTGGACGGTATCGAAGGCAGTATGGATGCAGTAAATCCCAACGACGTCGAATCAATTTCGATGCTGAAAGACGCTGCTTCGGCCGCCATCTACGGTTCACGCGCAGCTAACGGCGTCATTTTGGTTACCACAAAAAAAGGTAAGCGCGAAGCAACACCAACCATCACTTATTCCGGTATGTTATCGACAACGCAACCAAGTACCAAGCACAAATTCCTTTATGATTATGCAGAACATATGGATTTATTGAACCTGGCAAGCAAGGCGACAAACCCGGCTTCCAAACCTATTTATAATCAGGAGGAAGTTGACGAATGGCGTGCGGCCAAAAACGATCCCAACGGTATCAGCAAGTATGGCGTAGCCAACTGGCTGGCTTACCCTAATACCGACTGGGCGGACGTACTGTTTGAAACCATGTTTGCTCAAAACCACAACGTGTCGTTTACAGGAGGTAGTGCAAATACCAATTACCTGCTTTCGGCAGGATACCTGAATAATCCCGGAGTTATGCAGAATACAGGGATTGATCGCTATCAGGTACGCATCAACATGGAATCCATGGTAACCAAATTCCTGAAAGTAGGCACACAAACTTTTGCTTCCCAGCAGGATAAACAAATAGGAAATGAAAGTACGGTACGTACCTACTTTTACCAGTGCCTGGGCGGAGTTGTGCCTATCTACGAGGGTAAGTATGGCGGACAAACGGCAACAGACGATCCTTCCACTACCAACAACCTGTTAACGCTTCTCAACAACGACAGAGGTAACGAACGCACATACCGCGTCAATACCTCGTGGTATGCGACGGTTAATATTCTGGACGGCTTGACCGCCGACGCCAAAATCAACTATCAGGTCAGGCAACAAAACAGGGAATCACACCCTGTAACCAACGACAAATACAATTTCCGAACAGGATTGGTTGTAAACCAGGGGACACGGGAACCTGACGCTACTGCGAACCGCAAATCACTCGAAGAGTATCGTACAGCCAGCAACTTTTTAGTAAATTATATCAAAGATTTTGGAGACCACAGCGTAAGCGGCCTCTTGGGTTACGAACAAATGTATTACAATTACAGGACTTTCGAGGCTTCCAAAAAAGGATTTCTTGATATGTCAATTTACGATATCACCACCGCAGCGAATATGAACAGCATCGGAGGCGACTACGAACGCGACTACGCGATGGTGTCTTATTTCGGCCGTTTGAATTACGCTTACAAGGGCCGGTATTTGCTTGAGGCGAACTTCCGCAGGGATGCTTCTTCACGTTTCTCTCCCGATTATCGCTGGGGTACCTTCCCCTCCGTTTCAGCGGGATGGCGTATTTCGGAGGA
Organism: Bacteroidia bacterium; assembly: GCA_025999255.1. Lineage (GTDB taxonomy): Bacteria > Bacteroidota > Bacteroidia > Bacteroidales > Azobacteroidaceae > BNXB01. The sequence goes on from BNXB01000101.1 coordinate 1,982, forward strand.
GAAATTCTTCGAACCGCTCAAATCAACCGTACAAAACCTGAAACTGCGTGCATCGTGGGGTAAATTGGGCAACACCACTTCGGGATACTACGACTGGCAGGCCACCTACGGCAAACAAAACAATGTGATTGGAAGCGTTGCCGATGGTTTGGCCGTAACCAAAATCGCTAATCCGCTGTTGATATGGGAAAATATCACCTCATCGGAAATAGGCTTGGAAACCTCGCTCTTGAAACAACGCTTAAATCTGGAAGTAAACCTATACAACAAACTGACCGAAGGAATCCTGACTGCTCCTGCAATATATGCAACAATGGGTATGGCGAGCGCCCCGACCAAAAACACGTCCGACATGCTTAACCGCGGCATCGAAGTAGGATTGACCTGGAGCGATAAAATAAACGATTTCCGTTATTCGGCGACCGTAAACTTTGCATACAATAACAACAAAGTGGTGAAATACCTTGGAAAAATGGTAGAAGGCTGGGAAAAAGACGCTGACGGCAACGATGTTTATAAAAGCAATGTAGGACAAGCGGCAAGTTTCAACGGTAACGGAATCCGGACGGAAGATCATCTTTTTGACGAATATTTCCTGCTTCAGGTATATAAAGGTAACGGTTCTTATAAGAACACCGACGGTACGGTCAATATCAACGGAGGGCCTAAGGACGGGATGATTCGTACGCCGGAAGATTTGCAGTGGGTGAAAGACATGATTGCGGCAGGTTATACGTTTAAGGGCGTAAAAACAATAAGCGCCACCGGGCTGAACTATGGCGAGCTAATTATGGCTGATATAAACGGCGACAAAAACTACGGTAACAGCTACGACCGCGTATTTACAGGAAAGACCGAAAATCCGAAATATACGCTTGGATTCACAGCCAGCGCCTCGTGGAAAGGCTTTGACCTGAACATGACCTGGGCGGGGAATTTCGGAATGCATTACTACCTGCGCGAAAGAGGTATCAATCAGGCCAATGTGTCGCAAGGAAATGTATTACCGGCCAATGCGCGCAGCATGTTCTACTATTATAATCAGGATGACCCGAACGACCCGAACAACAACATCAACGCTCCTCATCCGAAAATGTTGTATGCCAGCGACGGCACCTATTCCGTCAGCAATTTCTACCTCTACGACGCGTCGTACTTCAAGTTGAAATTTCTGCAATTAGGTTATACGCTCCCAAAATCGTTGACATCAAAGGCCTTTATCAACCAACTGCGTCTGTTTGTAAGCGGTGAAAACCTGTTGACCATCACCAATTATCCCGGTATGGATCCCGAACTCGGAGGCTCTGTCAACTTGTATCCGATTTCAAAAGTAATCTCCGGAGGTCTTAGCATTACATTTTAATACATTAAAAATAAAATAATCATGAATATAAAGAAATATACAGTCATAGCAGTTTTGTTCTGCGGATTAATATCCTGCACGGACATACTTGATACGGCGCCCTACAACCAGGTTGCTACAAGCACCATGTGGACAACCGAGAATCTCACGGATATGGGAATCAACGGCGTCTATGCCAATCTGCGCAACTGGGGGATCTACGGAACATCGCTCAATACGGCATCCGACCAAAACTCCAACGGTATGGGACAGTGGGCATATGAAATACTTGGCCCTCTCGGACAGTCGCACAACGTTGCCGACTTTCTGAGCGGTAGTTTGAATCCGGGTAGCGGTAATGTCAACAACTTGTGGAAACGTCTCTACGAAGGTGTTCATCGCGCAAACGACGCTATCACCAATATTCCGTTAAAATCACCCTGTTCTCCGGAAAAGAAAGCCCGCCTGGTGGCTGAAGCCAGGTTCCTGCGCGCTTTCCATTACTACCGTTTAAACGAATTGTGGCGCGGCGTTCCCTATTACGACGTCCCCATCAAGGTGGAAGAGTGTATCAAGGGACAGGAAACGGAAGAATTTATCTGGGGCAAAGTGATAGAAGACCTCACTGCCTGCATCAACGAGCCGAATTTTCCCGAT
>BNXB01000102.1 GCA_025999255.1 Bacteroidia bacterium
GTTTCCACTACCGGAATTACTCATCACGGGAATCATTGCTCCAGCCATACGGGCATCGCAGGCAGCAGAAGTATAGGATAGCATTTTAGAAAGCAAACCATCTCCCATAACCTGATTTTTATATTTACCAATCAGGGTCTTACCCAAAGCATGTCCGAAATTATGTTTGAAAGATTCAAGCGCCGCGTTTTTATTCATTCGTCCCGAATCAAGAATAAAACTGATTTCGTCCAAAGGCGTTTCCATTGAGAAATCATAAACCTTTTTCAAAGTTAATTTAACCGGAAGCTCATCAATTTCGTCTCCGGATTCCTGCTGAGTATCCGACAATACCTGACCATTTCTTTCTTCAAAGCATATATTGGTATGATGGTGACGAATGATTACCCTGGATTGATTATCTCCGCCGGAACAAATCGCTTCGATATAAAGTTTATCTTCCGTATCCTCTTTCAACAAAACGAAAATCCGCTTTTTATCCATCATCTTTTTCCCGGCTTCCAAAGCCTCCGGAGTTATATTTTTCAGGACTTCAAGCTGGTATTCCGATTTTCCAACCAAAGCGCCTAAAGCTATTGCGATAGGTAAACCTATCATTCCGGTACCCGGAATACCGACTCCCATCGCATTTTTCAGGACATTTGCACTCAGATAGACTTGTATTTTTTCCGGCAATGCGCCCAGAATTTCCGCAGCTCTAGCAACAGCCAACGCCACAGCGACCGGCTCCGTACAACCAATAGCAGGAACGACTTCCCGACGAATAAGTTTCAGGATTTTATCTTTTTCAGAAGCAATGGTCATAATTAATTCCGATCAAATTCATCATAATCAGGCTCATCGACATCCTCTTCCTCCTCTTCAGGCAAATTGAAATCAAAATCATCATCCACATCTTCCAGGCGAATTTCCATAGGCCGGTGTACAATACTATCCATATCCCGGAAATCCTGTTCGTTCAACTCTTTCCAGAGCATATCTTTCAATTTTTGAATACCTTTTTGAGTAATTGAAGAAATAAAGATACTGGGCAGTCCGGGTAAGTCTTCACTCAGGGCCTCTTCCAATTCATCGTCCAGCATATCCGATTTGGTGATGGCAAGAATACGTTTTTTATCCAGTAATTCGGGATTATACTTCAGAAGTTCATTCAGGAGGACATCATATTCTTTCCTGATATCTCCGGAATCAGCCGGAATCATAAACAGCAGAAGCGAATTCCGCTCTATATGCCTCAGGAATCTTAATCCAAGGCCTTTTCCTTCGCTTGCCCCTTCAATTATCCCAGGGATATCAGCCATCACAAAAGAATGTCCGTCACGGACGCTCACAATACCTAAATTAGGTTCCAGTGTCGTAAACGGGTAATTGGCTATTTTCGGTTTTGCAGCGGAAACGACAGACAACAATGTCGATTTACCCGCGTTGGGAAAACCGACAAGTCCTACATCCGCCAGCAATTTCAGTTGCAATATAATCCGTCTTTCCTCAAAAGGCTCACCCGGTTGGGCATAACGAGGCGCCTGATTGGTAGCCGTCTTGAAATGATTATTCCCCAGTCCGCCTCGTCCACCCTTCAGCAGGATAACTTCTTGCTTGTCATGAGTAACATCACAAATAAACTCACCGGTATCTCCATCAAAAACGACAGTTCCGCAAGGCACTTCAATAACTTTATTCTCTCCGTCTCTTCCATAACAAAGTTTACCGCTGCCCGATTCACCATGTCCGGCAAGGATATGCCGCTCGTATTTCAGGTGAAGCAAAGTCCAATAATTACGGTTTCCACGGAGAATAACACTCCCGCCTTTTCCGCCATCTCCCCCGTCGGGGCCTCCTCTGGGTATGTACTTTTCCCTCCGGAAATGAGATGATCCACGACCGCCTTTCCCGGAACGACAATAAATTTTTACATAATCGACAAAATTGGATTCAGACATTCTTATAATATTCTATTCAACATATCGGTTATTTTCTCAAATACATCTTCAACAGTATCCCCTTTAATAGTAACAAGTTTTCCCTGTTTTTTATAATATTCCTTCAAAGGTTCCGTCTGGTTATGGTAAACATCTAATCGAGACCATATCGTTTCCGGATTATCGTCCGAACGACCTAAGATTTCACCTCTTTTCAGTAAGCGTTGAACCAATTCTTTTCCTTCCACAGACAGATTCAGCACAACAGCCACACTGGTATCCTTTTCCCTCAACATTCTATCCAAAGCTTCTCCTTGTGTCAATGTACGAGGAAACCCGTCAAAGATAAATCCTTTGACATCTTTACTTTCATTCAGAATAGTTTCCAGCATACCAATAATCACTTCATCCGGGACTAATTGCCCTTTTGAGATGTATTCGTCCGCTAATAAACCAAGTTCAGAACGTTTTTTTATTTCAGTACGTAAAATTTCTCCTGTTGAAATATGTTTCAATTCATATTTCCGGATAATCAATTCACTTTGTGTGCCTTTCCCTGATCCCGGAGCACCAAAAATCACAACATTTAACATTATCTCCTCAATTTATAAATATCCCTCAGATTCCTACCATGCCCATCATAATCCAAGCCATATCCGACAATAAAGTCAGACGGTATATCCATTGCAACATAATCAGGAGAAACTTTTATTTTAAGCGCCTCCGGTTTGAATAATAACGTAGCAACTTTTAATGATGCCGGATTATCTTTTGAAATTGTTTCTATCAGTTGACAAATTGTATGCCCTGTATCAATAATATCCTCAACAACGACCACATTCCGGTCTGTTACGGATTCAATCAACCCGTGAATTTCCTTCACTAATCCCTCAGTACCGGTTCCTTCATAAGATTTCAGACGAATAAAAGTAACTTCACATGGGAAATCCAATCTTTTTATCAAATCGGATGCAAACATGAATGCTCCATTGAGCACGCAAATAAACAACGGATTTTTTCCAAGCATATCGTTACCAATCTGATCTGCAACTCTTTGAACTTCTTTCAGGATCTTTTCTTCAGGAATAAAAAGCTCAAAAAATTTGTCTTTAATTTGGATTGCAGGCATATTCAAAACAATTTTAGCACAAAAGTAATAAAAAATATGAAAACTCCGACAGCCATGAGACCTTTTTGAAATGAATTGTTGATAACTATTTTTTTGCCACATTTGCAGTATAACTAAATTCCTGATTTCAATGAAAATACTCAAATTATTATTGTGCATATTTCAAATCCAGCGAGAAATTAATTCGTATAATCTGTGAAATCTGTGTGAAACTTTCATTTTTTCAAGAATTTACGTTAGTTTTGTAACGGAAATCCATATAAACAATTTACCTATGCTCCATAGAAGATTTTTTATCACTTGCTTAATCGGCATATTTACGAGTGTATCTGTAAATATTCATGCTCAAAGCGAAGTAATCAAAACCAGTGCATTGAAAAGTAATAATTATGGTGTTACTTATGTGTTACCTAAAACGATGTTAATTATCGATGCAGAATTCAGTAAAACGACTCTGAAAGCAGGACCCTATGCAAAGTATGCAAAAAAATACCTGGGAATCACCGATAATGTAATTTTAGAGGATCAGGTCATTTACGACCTGGACAAGGTGGAAGTCGGTTCTAAAGGCATTCCCGACAAGAATGAAGCCTACCTGATTGAATTCAAAGCAAAAACAAGCGCTCCGTTCGTATATCTGACAAAAGACGGCATGATTTGTACCATTAATGCCGAATACACTCCTGAAGAAACCGATATAAAAAAAGAAATACAAAAGAAACAGGCCACCAATCCTGTTCTTGCAGCACAATCTTCCTATACGGAGGAATATCTGCGTGCAGGTTCGGTGAGTAAAATGGCGGAAGTGGCCGCCAAACAAATTTATAAACTACGGGAAAGCCGGATGGATATCCTTACCGGAGACGCTGAAAATGCACCTAAGGACGGTGAAGCCATGAAGATTGTCTTACAGCAGTTGGAAACA
>BNXB01000103.1 GCA_025999255.1 Bacteroidia bacterium
GCACAAACAGGATAATTATCTTCTTCATAATCGGCAACCAATTCGGAAAGTAAATCCAATTCAACGAAATTCTTATCCGATTCGGGGGTATCGTTTCCAACAACCCGAAGCAATTCTTCTACACGCTCCAATGCTTTCTCATATTGCTGCTCATTCTTAATCTTCACCATAACTCAATATCCATTAAACCGTTGAACAATCTTTTATTTTTTCCTGAATTTTTCCAGGAATTTTCCAATAAATTCATACAATCCGGTAGGCTTCAAATTTTCTTCCATAAGGAATCCGCCATCGACCAATATTTTAACGGCTTTTTCAACATCTTCTTCCTTTACCTGAAGCTTGATTCCCCCGAATCCCGGAACCGGATATACCTGTGTTGTCAACTCATCCACTGTAAAACACTCAATACCTTCTGATTCAAGCAGACTTCTGGGTATAAGCAGCTCAGTCGGCTCAAAAAATGTTTTAATCGTTACCAGATTTCCCATGATATTATTTTTTAAAGTTTCCTAAACGACGTAACCTATGGTTACTTTTTCTTTGCGATCAGAATTTCCGCCAATTCCAAATCAAGGACTCCGGTAATTTTGATATTTTCCCGGTTCCCCGGAACTTCTACAGCCACACCTCCCACCGACTCAAACACGGAGACATCGTCTGTAAACCAACCCGAATAAGGTTGCTTGTATGCTGTCTTTATCAGATCCGAATAAAATACCTGAGGCGTTTGCACTATAAAATATTCGGAACGATTAACCATAATACTCCCTTCCGGAGTCACTTTCCTCAGGGAATCAATTACAGGGATTACAGGAAACGCAGCTCGATTCTGTTCGGCAGACTTATAGCAAGCTGCAAGCGCTTCGCCGGATACCAACGGCCGGACTCCATCATGAATACCGACAATCACTCCTTCAGGAACCAACGAAAGTCCATTCCGAACCGAATGGAAACGCGTTTCCCCTCCGCCGGTAATTTCAACAGGCAAACCAAATCCGTATTTCTCGCACAATTCTTTCCAATAATCCTGTTGATCCAAAGGCAAAACAAGAACTATCTGCATGTACGGATCAAACCTGTGAAAAACCTCAATAGTATGCATCAATACCGGACGGCCGGCCAAAGATAAAAATTGTTTGGGAATATCGGTTCCCATCCTGGTTCCTTTTCCTCCCGCCACGATGACCACGCTTTTGTTCATAAATCTTCGAGTATTTTCTTTGTCTCCTCACCGGCAACAAATAATTTATCCTTGCAAATCTTAAGTAACCCGGAAGCTTCTTTTAGTTTTTCACTTAATTCGTCCACATCTAACTTGTTTTCTTCCAATAAAGCCAGAATTGCTTCCAGTCTGGAATACGCTTCGGTATATGTCAATGACTTTTTTCCCATTTTCATTCAAATATTAATAAAGCAAAGTTAAAAAAAAATTCCATGATTTTTTTGCTATCTTCATCATTTTATTTTACATCAAGATATAATATAGAAATATACCCCCAATAAGGTATTGTCAACAAAATGATTACCCCATACCTTTGTTCCGGATAAAAAAGAGTAATATGTCAGTTATTTATTCGAAATTAAATATTCAAAATTTGATAATATTTTTATTATCTAAAAAGAGCCGATGTTGTACCTGTCACTTTATATGAGAGGCATACAAAGGTTTCTCTCATGAAAGATTTTCATCCCTTTCAAGATGTATATAGGATTTAAATTATTTAACAAAACATTCGTATAATAAAATGAAAAAAATTATCAAAACAATATTATCATTCGCATTAACACTTTTTCCCGTTATCGGTTTTGCTCAGGAAGAAATTGTGATTGACGGTGCTAAATTCACACATTCACTTGTAAATAAATGGATTACGGAATATAAAAAAGAAAAACCGGATTCCCGGATTACGATAAAAAACGATGCAAACGGCAAGTCGGATTTGTATATCCTTGCAGGACTGGCATCGGAAAGTACAAACAGTAAAATTGTATATACAGGCAGGTATGCACTTGTTCCGGTTGCAAATTCCAATAATTCTCTGTTGGAAAAAGTCGGCAAAGGCCTGAAAAAAAAGGATTTGGTCAATTTATTATTTGAAAAAGACGTTTTCGACGAAATAGACGGTGAAAAACAAAAAGAAAAATACTCCGCCACAATCTATTCAAGAGGCGAAAAAGCTTCTACAACCGCTGTTTTAGCGAAATATTTCGATCAGACTCCTGAAAGGATAAAAGGAAAAAAGATTATCGGGGATGAGCTTTATCTGTTGAATGCCATTCAAAAAGATGAAACCGGAATTACTTTCAACACGCTTAATTATGTATTTGACTTAAAGTCGCGACAATTGAAATCTAAAATATCTCTTGTTCCGCTTCATTTGAAAGCCAAACAAAAAGAAGTCTTGGAGTCCCTCAATATCGACCGGATACTTACTTTATTGGAAGAATCTAAAATAGAAACAATTCCGGTCGAAAACTTCGGACTGCAAATCCCTGCCGAATATTCCAATAATGAAGAAGTAGCGAATTTTATCAGCTGGATTTTGGTTCATGGACAACAATACAACCATGAATACGGATTCTTAAATTTGGATCAGGAGACCTTAGCTTCTCAGAAAACTCAATTGGAGAATAGTAAACAAGAATACTTATCTTATTCCAATTCTAACAAATAAAAAAAAACGAGTATCCCTCTTTCCCGACGGTAATTGGTATTAAGGGATACTCTACACTAAAATCTCTTTTAGATATGGCAAGTTTATTCTATTTTTTTAGAAATCGCAAACGATTTCTAAAAATTATTTTATGCTCGTTTGTATTGAGCAGTAATATTTCCGTCGCATTAGCGCAAGAAAACATCACCATACAAGGAAAAATAATCGACGAACACAATAATGAGTCCATCATCGGCGCAAGTATTACACTCAAAAATGTAAAATATGCAAAATCAAATTCCGGAACAGTAACCGATGCGAATGGAGAATTCAGTTTGAATGTTTCTTCACTTCCGGCTACTATTGTAATAAATTACATTGGCTACAAGACGGAAGAAATCGACATCTATGAAAAACCTTCGGGGATACTTACTATTCCGTTGGGCGAAAATGTGAATGCTTTGAGTGAAGTGGTAATTATTTCCGATGGTTATGTTACACAAGAACGAAAGCAATATACAGGAACTTCGAGTGTTATCGGCAATAAGCTACTTGCTGATAAACCAGCTGCCTCTCCTTTGAGTACTTTGCAAGGAGAAGTTGCAGGACTTAATGTGGATTTATCATCAAGTCAACCCGGAGGAAATATTCAAGTTCGTTTACGCGGTCTTGGTTCATTAGCGTTAGGGGCAAATCCCTTATATGTAATAGACGGAATGATCATCAATTCAGGTGATCTTTCACGACTTAGTACAACCTCCAGCGCATTAGCCGGTATTAATCAAGAAGATATTGAAGATATTACCGTATTGAAAGATGCCTCGGCTACAGCTATTTATGGATCAAGAGGTTCAAATGGTGTTATTATTATCACTACTAAAAAAGGGAAAGCAGGCAAAACACAGGTCAAATTTGATGTTGAAGTGGGAGCAACCAGTGCGATTCCTTTTCCGGAAGCCGGTCAACCATTAAATGCGGAACAATTTAGCGAATTATTTATTGAAGGACTTGTCAACGCAGGAACCTATTCTGATAAAGAAATTGCTGATTTAGCTGAAAGTTATGGCTTTAACAGTGGCAGAACCAATAATTGGCAAGATATGATTTATAGAACAGGAAAACAACAACAATACAACGTCTCCATAAGAGGGGGTAATGAAAATACCAAAGTTTTTGCATCAGCAGGTTATTTTACTCAAGAAGCTACTACTATCGGATCAGACATGAGACGAGTATCGGGATTGTTGAATGTGGAACAAAAAATTAGTAAAAGGTTCACGCTAACAGCAGGGCTAAATATTTCAAATGTGT
>BNXB01000104.1 GCA_025999255.1 Bacteroidia bacterium
TTATGATCTGATCTCTTTATACAAAGCTTTCAGAAAAGCGGATGTTATTGTATTTTTAGGACCGGTAGGTTCAGGATTCCTTACATTCATGAATTCCTTTTTCAAAAAGAGATTGATCATTAATCACGGAGGCCTGAACGAATGGGAAAGGGAAAAATTATCCGTATTTCAGCGGAAATACGCAAGATTCAACCATCGGATTGCAGCTCACAAGGCAAGCATAAATATTGTGGACAATGAACTGTACCACGAAAGCCTACTGAAAAATTTCCATGTAAATTCAATTGTAATACGGTATGGAGGTGATCATGTCTTCAAAATCACACCTGAAGAAAGAGGAGATTTGCTGCAAAAGTATCCCTTTGTAAAGGAAAAATATGCTATTAGTGTTTCGAGGGCCCAGGTCGATAATAACCTGCATCTTCTACTGGAAGCTTTCGAACATTTTAGTAAATATAAGTTAGTCCTGATTTCCAATTGGAACGTTTCCGGATATGGAAAAGATTTGTTCGTAAAATATAAAGATAATCCGAACATAATTCTTCTGGATGCAATTTATGACAAGGATGCTCTTGACTTTATCAGAGGGAATGCCCGTATTTATATTCATACTCATTCCCGGTGCGGAACGGCGCCTTCACTCGTTGAAGCTATGAGTTTAGGTCGTGCAATCGTTTCATACGATGTCCCTACAAACCGGGAAACAACTCAGAATCAGGCATTTTTCTTTTCCGACAGAGGGTCTCTGATTAAAATATTGGAAGAGCTTGATGATGAAAAAATAAAATTAAATGAAAAACAGATGCTAAAAATTGCATCCGAAAACTATACCTGGGATATTGTTGCCGCACAATATGCAAAAACAATCCTGGAAAGCTAATAAAAAAACAAATTATGTACATATGAAACAAGCCATGAATTGAAAATCGGCGGATCCGGACAAGCTTCACCGGAAGATTATGACAATGATAGATGGCGAGTTCCATATGACCTTTAAAAATAAAATTATGTACATATGAAATACAACATTTTACAACTCAAAGAAATGGCTCAGGACACTTTAATTTCCTTAGCCAAAGAACTTGGACTTAAAAAAGTTGACAAGTTAAATAAGGATGAGTTGGTTTACCAGATTTTGGACCAACAAGCTATCGTTGGCGCCGCCAAACAGGCTGAAAAAGAAAAAGAGATGGAACCCAATCGTCCTGTAAGAAGAAATCAACGACAAGCTAAAACATCTCCGAAAACGGGAAATAAGGCTAAAGTAATTGATGAAAAAGAAAGTGCCACATCAACAACTGAAAAAATTGTCGAACCGACTCAAAAAACACAACCGGAAGAAAAAAAAGAAAGTGCGCCGAATACATTGAAGACAACAAAAGTAACAACAGCAAAAGCTGTAGTCAAGAACAACAAAGAGCCTGAAAAGAACAAAAAAGAACCTGAAAAAAATAACAATACGGAAGAAAAAGCAGGAGAAATCCAGAAATCATTATTTCCGGAAGAAAATAAAGAATTACCCGTTCAGTCTAAAAAGAAAAGGGCTAGAATTGAACCCAAGAAAGATGTTGTTCCCGTAAAAGTGCAAGGAACCAGTCCGGTTACAACTACCACTGTGACCACCGTAGAGAAACCCCTGCAGACCGTGACTAACGTAGAGAAACCTCAGCAGACCGTGACTGCCGTAGAGAAACCTCAGCAGACTGTGACTACTGTAGAGAAACCCCGGCAGGCAGAACCCTCAACCGCAGAGAAACAGAATAAAAAGACTGTAAACCAAGGTCCGCAGGAAGTTGTTGAAGAGGCTCAACCTACAAAATTAGTTTTCCGCCATAGTCCGCAAGTTAACAGTGTAATGGATCAGGTGTTGTTCATAAAGAAAGATCAACCCAAACCGGCTCAACAACAGCAACAACAACCGGCTCAACAACAACCTCAAAATCATTCGGCGGTACATAAAACCGGGAATAACGGAAATATAAACCAACAACAGCAACAACAGAAAGAAAAACAATTCGAATTCGAAGGAATCCTTACCGGAGTAGGAGTATTGGAAATCATTCAGGAAGGTTATGGCTTCCTGCGTTCTTCGGATTATAACTATTTATCTTCTGCAGACGATATTTATGTTTCTCAATCTCAAATTAAATTGTTCGGATTACGTACGGGAGATGTTGTTGAAGGCCCTATTCGTCCTCCGAAAGAGGGAGAAAAATTCTTTCCATTGGTGAAAGTGGACAGAATCAACGGGATGAGTCCGGAAGAAGTACGTGACCGGGTTCCATTCGATCACTTGACTCCACTTTTCCCCGACGAAAAATTCAGGCTAACTGCCAGTATGAGTCCTAAAGTCAACGATAAAATTTCCGTTCGGGTAGTAGATCTGTTCTCTCCTATCGGAAAAGGACAACGTGGATTGATTGTCGCCCAACCGAAAACAGGGAAAACCATGCTGCTTAAAGATATTGCAAACGCAATTTCATGGAACCATCCGGAAGTGTATATGATTATCCTGCTGATCGACGAACGCCCGGAAGAAGTAACCGATATGCAACGGAGTGTCGATGCCGAAGTAATCGCTTCTACTTTCGACGAACCGGCGGATAGACATGTGAAAATTGCGGAAATTGTACTCAACAAAGCAAAACGAATGGTTGAATGTGGCCACGATGTGGTAATCCTGCTTGATTCCATTACCAGATTAGCGCGTGCCTATAACACCGTACAACCTGCGTCGGGAAAAGTTCTCTCAGGAGGGGTCGATGCAAATGCGTTACAAAAACCCAAACGTTTCTTCGGAGCCGCACGAAATATAGAAAATGGCGGATCTCTTACTATCATCGCTACCGCTTTGACCGAAACCGGATCGAAAATGGACGATGTAATTTTCGAAGAATTCAAGGGAACCGGTAATATGGAATTACAACTCGACCGTAAGCTTTCGAATAAACGGATCTATCCGGCTGTCGATATCATTGCATCAAGTACACGCCGCGACGACCTGTTACAAGAGCGCGAGACTGTTAATCATATGTGGATTCTCCGTAAATATTTGTCCGATATGACCAGTATCGAAGCAATGGAATTTGTTAAAGACAGACTGGAAAAAACATACGATAACGAAGAGTTTCTGGCTTCTATGAACGGTTGATGTCGTGTTTGGTCCGAATTTCAAATATTTATTTACAATACTATTTTCTTTTGCCTGGTTTCTTTCCGAAATTCAGGCAAGGGAAGAAGTTGTATCCGGTGATTCTACAAACCTTACAACAGAATCTTCCGGGCTCAATTCATTATTCACCGATGATTACCGGATAGACCCGGAAAATGACGGGAACCTTTTCCTGAGTATCGATAATCTAAGCTTCTTCTGGAATTCCGAAACGGATGGCGATATTTTCAAAGCATACACATTACCCGGATTCCGCCTGATGCCCAGGATAATTTACTTTCCGGCGCCAATAATAAAGCTGGAAGCCGGAATGTCTCTTCTCAGATTCTGGGGAGCCGACAAATATCCATGCTATACATACCAGGATATTGCCGAATGGAAAGCCGACGATTACCAATACGGATTTCATATACTTCCATTCTTCCGGGCTCAAATACAACCGGTTAAGCAAATCAATGTGGTATTTGGAAATATTTACGGAGGAAGTAACCATAGAATCATTGAACCTTTATTTAATCCGAATCTGGAACTAACAGCCGATCCGGAATGTGGGGCTCAGTTCCTCTATCTTTCAAAAGTGGCAAGAGTTGATATCTGGACAAATTGGGAAAGCTTTATTTTTAAAAAAGATACCCATAAAGAAGGTTTGACACTCGGAATTTCTGCTGCATTGAATATCACCCCCGAAAATTC
>BNXB01000105.1 GCA_025999255.1 Bacteroidia bacterium
TGCTGTTGATGGCTAAAAGGGCGCTCTCCAGGGCAGCCGGAACAGCGACTGGGGGACTACCGGCAGGATATTCTATCATTGCCGAATTTGCCGTATATTGTTGGCCTGCCGGTATCGTCAGGTTCAGTCCCGGGTCTTTCACTGCACCCTGGCTGCTCAAGGAATTCAATCCTACGGTTACCGTATAAGGAGTATTGTACGTCAGAACAGCATTCGATACCGATACCGAACCGCCGATAGTAGCAGGGGCGGAAGTGATGCTCAATTCCTTGTTCGAACCCACATGGTCGTAATCTGTCAGGTTCAGGGCGGAACCCGTGGTCGGTGTCCAGGTGGTATTGTCGAAATCGGCTACCGTATAGATTTTTATCTTGTCAATAGTCGAACAGTCGTTACTGCCCCCATAAGTGAAGTTCAAAGTGTAGGATAAAGTAGAACCGGAAGTCATCAAATCCGATACTTTTATCCAGCGACCTTCGAAGCCTCCGCCGGTTGCAACAGCCGCGCCTCCTCCGGTAGGGGTCAACGACAGGTTGCTCACATTGCCCGTAACATACAGCCAGACCTGCTTCAAATCGATACTGTTCGGATTGCCGACCGTAACTACCGGTATGCTCAAGCTAGATCCATACGCCGGTAAACTACTCGTGCTTAAATTCAATGTCGTCGCTAAGCCGGTGTAAGAAAAATTAGTACTTACCGTGTTATTGGTTTCCTGTCCTGTCAATACATTCTTGAGTGTAACCGTCCATCTTCCGACCGTGTTTCCTATAGAAGCCCCTTTAGTGGCCATGGTTGAAATACTTATGTATGATAGCCAAAAATCATCCGGCAACATAAACTTACCGGGAGCAAGGGTTCCAGAACCATTATAAGTTTCATCGAACAAGGAAGCTAAATCATAAACATAGGTACTTCCGGAAACCGAAGAGGACGCCACCAATTTGGAGACAGGAGACGGAGCATCCAATTTATTGTAGCTCGTATTTAAATCATCTGTAAACAGATAACCCTCCGGCAGTTCAAATGTGAGTTTGGTTGGATAATATTTCCTGCGAACCTCATTTTTGAAATAACCTACAGCGTATGTGTTATAAAAATAGCTAAAGAATCCATAATTCTTGTTTACCTGAATACTATTATTGACAAAAGCAGGAAAATTGCCATTCAAGGTCAAGGTCAAATTGTCTGCATAAATTCCAATATTCAGAGGTGCAATATCATCTCCATGCCTATTAATATTACCTTTTGAAGTAAAAGGATCTGCAATAGCAATATTACTCACAAAACATTCTGTATTTAAACTATATACTTGGTTGTTTACCCCCTTAATATCAAACGGTAACTT
Organism: Bacteroidia bacterium; assembly: GCA_025999255.1. Lineage (GTDB taxonomy): Bacteria > Bacteroidota > Bacteroidia > Bacteroidales > Azobacteroidaceae > BNXB01. The sequence goes on from BNXB01000105.1 coordinate 1,349, forward strand.
CACTTCTATCTGATCACCGCCCTTCAAAGGAGTAGAAGATGCATCGAAATGCAGGTAAAAACGATTATTATCCACTTTAGTATAAGATACGGAAACCGGCGCTCCTCCACCAATACTGATAGTTGCCAACCCGCTTTGAGGAACAACCTGGTTCAGGTTAACACTTGTAAGTGCCACCGGTGCGTACCAATGGGTATAGGTATCGATTACAGTACCGGCAATCGTGGCATTCCATTTCAGGTAGCCCTGATCATTCAATAAATAATAATTATGGTTGATCATTGCCGGATCTGCCGGAAAACCATCATCCGGAATACTGTTATTATCATTATCTTTCAATCCTACTGTCGTGCGGGTAATGGTAAAATCATCCAGGACAATTCCATCAATCTTACACAACATCGTGACATCCTGAAATACCTGTGACGATACATCCAATGACGGATTGGCCGGGGAAGGCTGTCCATGTTGCCAATTCAACCAATATCGTATTTTTCCCGTTTGATTGGTCGTCGTGTTCTGACAATTTCCGGCTTTATAATCAACGCTTAAATAAACATTAGAGTAAGACGTACCGATATCTGTGAACTTAACGGAATAGGTTCTTTTTCCGGTATTAATCCCATGATCCTGTCCACTTCCGGCTATAGCAGAGAAAGTAGTAAGCCCATCGGTTGTTTTTATTTTAATTGCATTTTCAGCAGTACTATTCAAGTCCATCCAATCCGGCATTTCAATAAAAATCTCTATGGCAGAATAGGAATTGGCATTACTGGATAATCCCGCTGCACTCATTCTGAATTGCTGATTGATTACCTGACTGGACTTTACAATCATTGAAAATGGAACCTCCCGGAAAAATGGATCGTAATTCCATGTCGCGAAGTAATTGCTCATAGACCCTGCTCCCTGAACATCACAACGGTTTTTTGCAGTTGCATTTCCGACAATTCCCCAATTAGCACGCGTGTGATAATCTATGTAAGCGTTTTTATCCGTATTATCATAAATAATTCCCAAATAAACAGGAACCCAAACGGTAATGGTGGAATTTACAGGAACAACATCAGGGATAGTAGCATTGGCTCTAAAATATTTGTTAGCATATTCCGTTTTTACATAACCGGAAGCAGCACTATTTCCCACTTTATTGCCTCCTGTTATCATGTTTGAAGGAATGGTTTTTAGTGTACCTCCATCAATACTGTACTGAACTCTCTCTTCATCTATATAACCGAAACTTCCCCTTTCTTCATACATACCTAAAGAAGGAATATTCATATCATAAGCATCAGCAGTACCGGTGTTCTTATATGAAATTTTCAGATAAGTTGGAGTAGTAAGATCTTTTGGAGCCTGATAAATTGTAATTGCACTACCATCAATAAGGTTGTAATAGCCGGCGCTACCGGAAACATATTGGATAAAAGGGACTCCCGCTTCAGCCGGAAAACTCATTGTCAAGGTAACTCCCGGATGGGTACTGCAATTACTCGTGGCCGTGTATTGAACCGAGGTTGTGATATTACGGGAACCGCAACGGGAACTACCCGCTTTGAACTTCAAGGATTTTACCGTATTTCCCAGTTTTCCACCCATTACGGTGGTATTCAGCGTGATAGTCGTTTTACTCGTACTCCCGCTCACCACATTCAACGTAGTCGGGGTAATTCCATTTCCATCCAGACTGAAATCACTTAAGGTAGCATACTGGTCGCCTGTCAGAGTCAGGAGCAGTGACGAAGCTTCCCCATTCTGGGCATCCAACTTTAACTCGAACTCTTTCGTCTCTGATTGGGTTGCATAGCTCTGTATCGGGGCATCGCTCTGGACTCGAATCGTCGGTATCCGTACCCCAACGGAAACCGTTTGTTGTCCGGAAGTAACCACCGTCGCATTCGACAATACTTTTACCGTCGCTGTGGAATTATTCACTGCCGAACAGGCGGCACTCACCTTTAATCGTATAAATACCGCTTCTCCGACTTTCAGCGTGTTGCTGTTCGAGGTGAAGCTCACTGTAACGACTTGGCCTGAAACTGCCGGGGCGCTATAAGTCACCGAGGCCGTATGACCTGTACCGTTTTCAATCCCACCGGTAACATAGCTGATTCCGGCAGGAAGAGTCACTTCCAGCTTGGCAGTCGTAATATCGGCTACCGTCGGGGTAAAGTAAACATCCAGATAGCCCGGGTCGTCCAAGGCCGTCAGTGTCGCCGGACTCAACAGGGGATATGTCGAAGTCCAGGAAACCGTTTGCGCCTGCAGGCTAAAGCCCGACAGGACAAACATCATAAGAAACCCGTACAGTCGTAGCTGATTCAGCCGGGTCGTGTTGTGTCGTGTTGTAATTGTTTGTTTCATGTGTTTATATATAAGTAAATGATTATCCGCAATCATCCCATTCCCCAAGGCATCGCCTTGGGCTGGAATATATTGGGCTTTCAGCCCGCTGAAAACTCTGCCAATCCCCGGACATCACTCTCCCGCAAACATTCACAAACAC
>BNXB01000106.1 GCA_025999255.1 Bacteroidia bacterium
AGAAGCAAAATTATCGGATACCGCTTCCATACCCATAAAGCTGAGATACTTGGATTCGGAAGCCCCGGTAGCATTACCTCTGAAAAACGGATAACTATTGTTGACTCCTGCCATTGATATTACACCGTTAAAAGGATGGAATATCCATTTGGATTATAGTTACAGCAAATTGTTCAGTAACGACGTTTATAATAAAAAAAGGATGTCCGATTATTTGGTACATCATACGGCTACCGGTTTGGCGCCTCACAATGGCCCCGGAGGGGCAACCGATTCTTATCAGAAACGGCAATCTCAGAAAACATATTCGTCATTTAATGCTTATAGTGATTATGAATTTTCATTGACCGATAAACATCATTTCAAAGTGATGGCCGGATTTAACCAGGAATTGACGCAATATAATTACTATACAGCCGAACGTCAGATGATGTTGAATCCTGATCTTCCGGGTTTGGGTCTGGGAACAGGTAACCAGCTTGTTTCCGAAACCGGATACGAATGGGCGTTGAGAGGTGGATTTGCACGTGTGAACTACGATTTTGAAAACCGTTATCTGTTGGAACTTGTCGGAAGATACGATGGTACTTCCCGTTTCCCTAAGGATAACCGTTTTGTATTCCTGCCCTCACTTTCAGCCGGATGGCGCTTATCTGAAGAAAGTTTCATGCAATTTGTAAAACCATTGTTCGATAATATTAAACTTCGTGCATCTTATGGAACGTTGGGTAATCAAATGCTGTCGTCGAGCGCCTGGAGCGGTAATGCAAAATATTATCCTTACATTCCTTTTCTGACAAACGGAACATCGGACTATTATCTCTTCGGCAATGTCGGAACCGAATTGACGATCAATCCGCCGTCGTCTCTGTTGCCGGGAGCCCTTACATGGGAGAAGGTATCGTCCGTCAATGGGGGGTTGGATTTGACATTACTCTCGCAACGTTTGGATATGTCGTTTGAAATGTTTAGACGCACTACTTCCGACATGTTGCTTCAGCAGACTTATCCCGAAGTGCTGGGCACTAATGCGCCGGTAGTCAATGCCGGAGAGTTAGAGACTAAAGGCTGGGAATTTTCCGTTAGTTGGAGGGATCGTATAGGAGATGACTTGTCTTATCGTGTGAATTTTAATATATACGATGCTCAGGCCGAGATTACCAAATGGAAGGGAGGAACCGGTACCGTTACAGATTACTATGAAGGGAAAAAGGTTGGAGAAATATGGGGTTACGTTACCGAACGTTTCCTCACACCGGATGATTTTGACGAAAAAGGCAATCTGAAAGGCGCCAGTCAGGCTTCTATTGCTTCCAACTGGAAACCGGGTGACATCAAATACAAAAACCTTGATGGAAATGAAGCGGTTATTAACACAGGAGCAAATACGCCGGAAGATCCGGGGGATCGGAAAGTGGTAGGTAATTCAACGGCCAGATATTCTTACTCTTTCGGTGGAGAATTGACCTGGAAGAATTTATCTGCAAGCGTCTTTTTCCAGGGTGTCGGCAAGCGTGATATATGGCCGGCTGCAGAGGATTTCTGGCCTACGGCTACTCAGTACTATAATACGCAAGAGCGTTTCCTGACCGAATGTTGGACTCCCGAGAATACGGATGCTTATTATGCTTTACCGCGAGCCAGGGGTACTCAAAACAGACAAACACAGACTAAATACCTGCAGGACGGTTCTTATCTGAGGTTGAAAAATCTGACCATTGCTTATGATTTGCCAAAAGAGTGGATCAAAAAGGCAAAACTTGGTAAATTACAAGTGTATCTAAGTGGAGAGAACCTATGGGAAATCTCTCATCTGGTAGGTCCATATGATCCGGAAGGTATTTTCGATAACGGTTCTTTAGGTGTCGGTACTTATGCCTATCCTTTCCAGAGAGTATATTCCCTTGGTCTTAACTTAACCTTTTAAATGATAGACGAATATGAATACGATAAAAAATATAAAAATAATCATCGTTTTGGCGGCTTTACTCGGTTTATCGGCATGTAACGACAGTTTCATGGATCGGACACCGGTGACCGACCTCAATAATACCGCTTTCTGGAAATCGGAAAATGACATGAAGGTGTATAATAACGGTATCTACAATGAGGTAGCCAACAATAGTTATCCGTTTTTCAGAGGTAATGCTACCGGGGCTTCCGAATCCAAGTATCTCAGCTTTATGGGTATGGAAGCGGTATCCGATAATTTTGCTTCTACCGATGTTAACCTCCAGGTGTGGGCGAATATTGCCGCAGGCAAGGAAGTCATCCCTGCCAATGCAACCACTACTACCGGTAATAGCTGGAGATGGGGATTCCTGTATCGTTGTAATTTCTTTCTGGATAATTACGAAAAAGCAACATCCGTACCGGCAGAAACAAGAAATCAGTATGCCGGAGAGGTTTATTTCTGGCGGGCATGGTTCTATTTCGACAAAGTACAGGAATATGGTAATGTGCCGCTCATGACTCATACTCTTAATGATCAATCTCCCGAATTGTATGCTAAGCAAAACAGCCGGGAGGAAGTAATGGATGTGGTACTTGCCGATATTGACAAAGCTATCGGTTTTCTTCCGGATAATTGGCCGTCAACACATCCCGACAGAGTGAATAAATGGACGGCACAAACACTCAAGTCGAAGATCTGTCTTTATGAAGGTACGTGGAGAAAATATCACGGGCTTTCGGACTACCAGCGTTTTCTGACTGCTGCTGCCGAATCGGCCGGAGCTGTAATCTCCTCCGGAAAATATGCAATATTTGATACGGGAAAACCGGATTCGGATTACCGCACGTTGTTCACCAGCTTTGACTTGCATGGCAATACGGAAGTGATATTGCCCAAATTGTATGCCATACCTGGCCGTGGTCATGCCGTTACGGCTAACTTAGGCGGATCTGCGGCTTTGTTTGCCGGCGCTACAAAGGACTTTGTAGATGACTTTCTTTGTGTTGAAGCGGATAATACTGCAAAGCCGGTAGCCTTGAGTGTGGCATATAATGATGATGTCATTGAAAATATCTTTGAAAATCGAGATCCTCGTCTGGGTCAAACGATCCTCGATCCTCGTCGTGAGAAAGAAATGTATGGAACTACCGGAAGTAATTTCCCGCATCTCAATGGTATGCCGCAGACCTGGAAGTCGCCCACGGGATATCATTATGTCAAAAATTTCAATCCTGTCGAAGCCGGTATCCAAAATAGCCAGGAAGTAACGGATTTCCCCGTATTGCGTTACGCGGAAGTGTTACTTAATTATGCTGAAGCCAAAGCAGAGTTGGGAAACATTACTCAGACGGATTTGGATAACAGTATCAATAAACTGCGCGATCGTGTTGATATGCCGCACTTGGATTTGAATCCGCCGATGGATCCTAAGTACGCCGGTGAGGGTATATCCGCACTTCTGGTGGAAATACGCCGGGAGCGAAGGATTGAACTCTCGTTCGAAAACTCAAGATACCATGACTTGATGCGTTGGAAAAAAGGCGCTTATCTGGTAAAGCCGGTGCTCGGAATGCGTTTGGAAGATGCCGACAAGGCGCCGGGAGGAAGATATGCAGGCGCTACTTGTATTACGGTAGAAATAAACGGAAAGAAGTATATCGATGCTTATGCCGGAAATCCGTTATCCAGCCGGAGTTTCGAAGAAAATAAAAATTACCTTCATCCTGTTCCTATCAACGTCAGAGCCAAAAATCCGAATCTGGAGCAAACGCCCGGATGGACGGAATAAAGGCATTTCATAATTTGCTTAAATTTTATATCCCGGAAAAATCTTTTCCGGGATATAAAAT
>BNXB01000107.1 GCA_025999255.1 Bacteroidia bacterium
AAATCCTTTTAATATCTTGATTTTGATATTTTATATATTGGGAATTTTGACATGTATAGGGTTGTTAATTCAAGATATTGACCGGAATAATTTGTTTGTGAAGAAAATATGTCAGTTAAATAAAAAAATGAATTGTTCTGGAGTAATAGAGAGCAAAGGGGCTAAATTAGTTGGCCGGATTAGTTGGAGCGAAATCGGATTTATCTTTTTTACAGGTAGTTTATTGATAAATCTTTTCATTCCTTCGGGAATGCCTTTCTTATTTTGGATACATGTATTGACCTTGCCTTATACAGCTTGGAGTGTAATATATCAATGGAAAGTAGTAAAAGCATGGTGTCCGTTTTGTTTGTATGTACAACTTAATTTGTGGTTAATATTTTTTGCATTATGGATTGGTAAATATTATTCTCTTCCTTTTGATTTTCACATAGAAATATTTGTAAAAACTTTTCTTTGTTACCTATTACCAACAATTTGTTTGTGGTTTATCATGCCTTTTATCCGTCAGTCATACCAACTTCCTTTTATTGTGTATCAATTTAGAAAATTAAAATCCAACGAAAATATCTTTCATTCTATCCTTAAGGAACAGCAGCCATTGATATTGGATTCAATTGCGCGAAGTATTGTCTTTGGGAATCCAGAATCTACCTTTACCATTACAGTAATTAATAATCCATATTGCCACCATTGCGCAATGACTCATAAGCGCTTAAACAACTTATTACAGAAATACAGGGATCAAATAAAGCTTGAATTGATTTTTATCGGTGATGATCACATGGAAGATGTCATTAAGCAATTAATAGCGATTTATTATAACTATGGTAGAGAAAGTGCCGAACAAATTTATTCAAGTTGGTTTGAAAAGGGTAAAGCTATTTTTAAGCAATATCCGATTAATGAACAAAATGGAAATGTTAACGTTTTGAATGATATTTATTTAGCTCAAAAAGAATGGAAAACCAACAAGAAAGAAGTAGTAACTCCATCCATCTATATCAATAATTTTGAATTGCCTGAAGAGTATCAACTTGAAGACATAATTTATTTTATCTGATGAAAATTTTTTTTTTGCATATTGTCTTATATACTATCCTTTACCATTTTCAGTGTATCTGCTCAGATTGTGATCAAAGGAGATATTACCAATAAAGACGGTAAACCGGTTGGCTATGCATCGATAACTTTGTCACAAAAATCAAACACGAACGTATTGGCTTATTCCATTTCCAAGGATGATGGGAAATATGAAATAGACTATGCCGGGGTATTCGACACCTTGGAAATAGCTGTTTCCGGATTTAATATTGCCAGGCAATTCCGGATCATTCCGGCAAAAACTCAAACTGTAAATTTTGAAATTGAAGAAGTAGATATACAGTTGAAGGATGTACAGGTAAAAGCGGATAAAATTTATGGAAATGGAGATACTATTAATTATTTGGTATCCTCGTTCAGTGATAAGAAAGATTTGGTAATTGCAGATGTCCTGAAAAAAATGCCGGGTATTGATGTTGCAGAGAATGGACAAATCAAATACAATGGAAACCCTATTAATAAATTTTATATAGAAAATCTGGATATGCTTCAGGGACGTTACGGAATCGCCACAAATAATATTTCAGCTAAAGATGTTTCCTCTGTCCAGGTATTGCAAAATCATCAACCTGTCAAAGCATTGAAAGATGTGGACATTTCCAAAGATCCTGCCATTAATCTGAAGTTAAAAGACGGAGCTAAAGGAACGTGGGCGATTATGACTCAATTAGGAATTGGGGTAAATCCTCTTATATGGGAAAATGAACTTACAGGTATGTATTTTGCCAAAGGAAAACAAAACATAACTTCCTATAAAGGAAATAATTCCGGAAAAGATTTATCTGATGAACTCCGGTCATTCACGTCTTCCGACCGTTTATCGACAGGAAATATGGTAGATATCCGGATGCCTTCTCCTCCTGAAATTGATAGGAAACGCTATTTGTTTAACAATTCAAATGCTATGACTGTCAATAATTTAAAAGAATTTAAGCCTGGGAAACAGTTGAATTTCAATTTAATTTATTTGAACGATTACAAAAAACGGAAAAGTACAGCCCAATCAGCCTATTATTTACCAGGTGACAGTATTTTAACTATTGATGAAGAGCTAAGCACCGGCAATAATATTGACCGGTTGGAATCGGAAATTCGTTATAACGCTAATGATTCCAATTATTATCTGAATAATTACCTGAATTTGGAAGGACAATGGGAACGAGGAACGGGAGATATCATCAACGACCAATCTATTCATCAAAGTCTTTACCGCCCAACTCTTTATGTTTCCAATACTTTCAACCTGATTAAAAAGCAAAATTCAGGAAAAGGCTTTAACCTGACTTCTTTCAATGGATTCAGGACGATTCCGCAAACACTATCCATTCACCCCGGTATTTATCCGAACGTATTCAATAACGGGTTCGATTACAATTTCTTACAACAGGATGTGAGACTTAATACATTCCGGTCAAACAATCGCATTTCATTATTATCTGCCTGGATGATTGATCAACTCAGAATTACTCCCCGGATCAATTTCAATATTGAGTCGCAGTCCCTGCACTCCGAATTAGTGCCGATTGCTGAAAATGTAAACAACCGTACAACTCCCGATAGCTTGAAAAACAACCTGAATTGGATGAAATCTGATATCCAACTTTCGGCAGATATTCGCTATCATACAGATAAGTTCAAATTGGATATAAATGTTCCTGTTAGCTACAATACATTGTATTTATACAACCAGATAGAAAAAGAAAAGCATATAAAAGGATATTTTTTCTTTCAACCGTCAATGTCACTTCAGTATAGAATCAACCAAAAGGTAGAGATTAATGGAAATTATAATTTTTATAATTCTTTGGGAAACATTCAAGCCTTGTATCCGGGATATATCCTGCAAAATTACCGTAGACTAAACGCCTATGACAGCCGGTTATCTAAAGCCTTAGTAAACGGCGGAACACTCGAATTTTCTTACAAAGACCTGATTTATGCGTTCTTCTTTAATCTGTCGGCATCTTATAATCATATCAAAAGGGACATTCTTTATGGGCAGGATTTTGTCGGAATTATGAATATTACATCTTCTATTGAACAAAATAATGTATCCGAAAACACATCTGTAACAGGAAAAATAAGTAAAGGGTTTGATTTCTGGAGACTGGTATGTACGTTGGAAGGTACTTACGGCAGTTATTCTTCTGAACAGCTCCGGCAGAAAGAATTGATCAGGTACAATAATGAAGGAAAAGTATTTTCCGGTACTCTTTTTATGCGTCCTGTAGAATATATGGGAATTACCTATAAAGGAACATTTGGTGAAAACCGCGGACGGATAGACTCGAAAGAACGTTTTCCCACGATTCATTCTTTTGTTAACACTGTTAATTTCGATCTGCTTTTTTTCAGTACACTCGGATTGAATATTGATCTTGAACATTATCATAACAGCGCTTCCATAGGGAATAAAAATTTATCTTTTGTTGATTTGGGAATCTGGTATACTTGGAAGAAAATGAGAGTTACGATAGACTGGTTAAATATTTTTGATACCCGAAATTATATAACTGCCTATTATAGTGATATCAGTGCATACCGCTATGTTTATGATATCCGTCCGGCACAAGTATTATTGAAAGTTCGATTTAAACTTAAATAAAAATGAAAAATAATATACATTTTTTATGTAAAACGAACTTAGGATTATTTAGTCCTTG
>BNXB01000108.1 GCA_025999255.1 Bacteroidia bacterium
ATACAGGAATGTCATAAGTTGTTCCCCGATAAAAATGTTTTTGAATTGTGCGAACCATCGCGCCTGAATATGTTTGACAAAGTTTGTGGTACCAGCCAAATACGGGAAATTTTCACCAAAGATTTTACGGTAAAATCCATCCAAGAAATCTGGAACAGGGATGTGGATCAATTCAGGAAAACGGCAAAAAAATACTTTCTGTATAAATGATTTTAAAATATTTACATATGAAATACTTTTTTGTTTTTATTGTATTATTTGCTTTATGTTCTTGCTCGTCTCAATCGGGCAAAGAGTCCGGGAAGGTGAGTAGAGAACAGATTGCCGGGGAAGAAGCGGCCGGTAATTTTGCAAAAGCGTCTCATCTCATCGACATATACATAGCGGAAAATGATTTGCCTCCTGCTACGGTTTACGACCTGAATGTCAGGAAAGATATCATGCACCGGATTCGCTTGGATTTCAAAAAAGACAAAACGTCAGTCATTGAATATGTTAAAAAATATTATCCCGATGTCAATGATGAAATGCTGGCGAAATGGGAAGATTCCAAAGCATTGGAATACAAAATAATAGATGGACAAAAATGGTATTTCGATCGTGCGGCTTCCAATTTGTTCCGTTTGGATAAAGATGCGATAGTACGCAAGGCCGAAGTCGATAAACCTTCCGAAGGAAAGGAATCCGTTTTGAAAACGCATTTGCCGGAAGTAGTCAATACATTGATTAAAAACGGGAAGACACAAGCGTCTCCGGTTAAAATGCGGGTGAAATACGAATTGACTTTAAGACCAAACGCTGTTCCCGACGGGGAAACGGTAAGATGCTGGTTACCTTATCCGCGTGAAGATAATCGTCGTCAGTCGAATGTTAAACTCCTGTCGGTTAACGATAGTAATTATGTGATTGCACCGGCGCAATACCCTCACCGGACAGTCTATATGGAAAAGATCGCTAAAAAAGACGAACCTTTGAAATTTACTATCGAATTTTCGTATCAACATGCACCCGAATGGTTTAACCTGCAAGGAAAGACTATTCAATCCTATGATACTCAGAGTGAATTGTACAGGACCTATACGTCCGAACGTCCGCCCCATATTGTTTTTACCGATTCGATTAAGGCAATCTCCGAACGGATAATAGGTAATGAAACGGATCCTTATCAAAAAGTAAAAAAGATTTGGGAATGGGTGGATATTACTTTTCCCTGGGCCGGAGCGCGGGAATATTCGACCATTGCAAATATTCCGCAATATGTTTTGGAAAACGGACATGGCGATTGCGGACAAGTCACTTTGCTGTTTATGACCCTGGCGCGTTACAATGGGCTCCCTGCCCGTTGGCAAAGTGGTTTTATGATGCATCCCGGTAGTAAAAATTTGCACGATTGGAGTGAATTTTATATCGAAGGTTTCGGATGGATACCTATGGACGAATCGTTCGGTATCAATGCCTATACCGATAACGATGATGTGAAATACTTCTATTCTAATGGAATAGATGCTTATCGCTGGATTGTAAACAATGATTTTTCGCAACCGCTTTTCCCGAATAAAATTTTCCTGCGTAGCGACGATGTGGATTTCCAACGCGGAGAATTGGAATGGAGAGGCGGAAATATTTATTACAACCAATGGAATTGGAATTTTGATGTTGAATATGAAAAATGAAAGTATCCTCAAGGTACTGCTCGTCTTTTGTGCCTTTACAGGTTACCTTAATCTCCAGGCTCAATCAACTTTTCGTTTTGCCCTTTTGACCGACTTGCATGTTACGAAAGGTGGCGATGCCGCAGAAGATTTGCAAAGAGCTGTCAATCAAATCAATGCAAGCGATGATATTGAATTTGTCCTGGTCACGGGCGATGTAACGGAAGAGGGCGACCGGGAATCGCTTCAAAAAGCGAAAAATATTCTCGACCAACTGAAAGTGAAATACTACGCCATTCCCGGTAATCACGAAACCAAATGGAGCGAGTCGGGTGTTACGGCTTTCGGCGATATTTTTGGCGGCGAACGTTTCCGGATGGAATACAAAGGCTTCCTGTTTCTCGGTTTTAATACCGGTCCGTTGATGCGGATGGCGGATGGCCATATTCCTCCACAGGATATTAGCTGGTTGCAGGAAGAATTGAAAAAAGCCGGTAAAATTCAACCGGTAATCTTAGTAACGCATTATCCCTTGCAACCGGGCGATGTGGACAATTGGTATGACCTGACCGACGCAGTGAGGCCTTACAACATCCGTACTTTTTTGGGCGGTCATTATCATTCCAACCGTTTCTTGTCGTACGATAGTATTCCGGGAATCCTGAATCGTTCTACCTTGCGGGGTAAGGATCCTGCAGGCGGTTATTCGGTGTATGATATAACCCCGGATTCAATTTTGGTTTATGAGCAGAACATTGGGGAAAACCGGCGACAATGGGCTGCTTTATCCTTGAAAACCAAATATTACAATGAACAAGGCGCTTTAGACAAATATCCTGATTTCTCGGTCAATAAAGAGTATCCTTTTGTGAAAGAAAATTGGTTCGTTCGGACGGGAGTCGGGATATACAGTTCTCCGGTAGTTTACGATGGAAAAGTGTATGTGGGCGATGATCAGGGAGCGCTCACCTGCTATACTTTGGATAAAGGGAAAAAGAAGTGGAGTTTCCGGTCGGACAAACGAATTGTCGGAACGCCTGCCGCTGCCGACGGAATAGTCATTTTCGGTTCGGCCGATAAAAATATTTATGGTTTGGATGCCCGTACCGGTCGTCGTTTATGGATAGTGGAAGCATCGGAACCTGTGTTGGGGGCAGTTACAATTGAAAACGGAGTCGCTTATGTCGGCGCCAGTGATCATACTTTCCGTGCTGTCAATATCCGGACAGGTAAGCTGCTCTGGACTTATACGGATGTAAAAGGCTATATTGAAACCCGTCCGCTGATTGAAGGCGATAAAGTCATCTTCGGCGCCTGGGACAATACTTTGTACGCCTTGGATAAGAACACCGGCAAAGAATTATGGAAGTGGACCGGAGGATTGACCCGGATGCATTTTTCACCTGCTGCCGTATGGCCTGTAGCGGCCAATGGTAAGGTCTTTATTGCCGATCCTCAACGAGCTATGACAGCTATCGACCTTGCAACGGGCGAAACCGTTTGGCGGACTTTTCAATCAACAGTCCGCGAAACTATCGCCCTTTCCGAAGATAAACAACGTGTATATAGTAAAACGATGAACGATTCCATTGTTTCTTATTCTACACAGGGAGATCAACCGATAGAACTTTGGGCATCCAATGTGGGTTTTGGCTATGAACACGCCCCCTCGATGCCGGTAGAAAAAGACGGAATTGTTTTCGGAAGCACCAAAGGCGGATTGATTTTTGCTTTGGACGCATTGACCGGTAACGTATTGTGGAAACATAAAGTTGGAAACTCCCTTATCAATACGGTTGTTCCTTTGAGCAAAACGCAAGTGTTGTTTACTGCAACCGGCGGTGAAGTCGGATTATTGCAATTAAAAGAATAAATATGAACATATCACCGACAGTCCCGCAGGGACTAAATGTGAATAACTGTGGGTGCGGCGAAGCGAAACCCGTGGCGGACGGAGTAAAGCAACTTTTTGAAGAACAACCGGCAAACTGGGAACTTGCCCGAAATAATTACAAAGCTTTGGAACAGGTGAAAGTAAAAACGCTGGATGTGAACGGACATATATACAAGGTACAGTTCAAT
>BNXB01000109.1 GCA_025999255.1 Bacteroidia bacterium
CAATTCACGGGAAGCTTGCACCAACCCTTTCCCAAACGAACGGCGTCCCACAATCACAGCCCTGTCTAGATCCTGCAAAGCTCCTGCTACAATTTCCGATGCAGATGCCGATCCTTCGTTAATCATTACAGTTAAAGGCATTACCGTATCAACAGGATTTTGAGTAGCTCGTGAAACCCGTTCCATTTGCTTGGTTCGACCCTTTCTCGTGAGTAAAACTTTTCCCTTGGGAACAAACATATTGAGGATCTGTAAAGCTTCTTCCATCGAACCTCCGCCATTATCGCGCAAATCAAGAATAAGCGATTTAATTCCTTTATTTTTTCTCAGATCTTCAAAAGCATCTCTTACGGACTGAAAACACCCGTCGGTAAACGAAGAAAGAGCAATATAACCAATGCTGTCCTTCATCACGCCATAATACGTTATAGGATTCACATGAATCAATTTCCTTTCAATTTCTGTGGTACGGGGCTTCTTCTCTCCCGCGCGAAGAAATTTGATTTTTACTTTCGTATTGGCCAGGCCTTTTAATTTTTCACTTGCATCCGAGGAATTTTTACCTTCCATGGAAACCCCGTCTATTTCAAGAAGCTCATCCCCAACCTGTAAACCGTTAGTTGCGGCAGGCATTCCCTCGTATGGGTCAACAATTATAATTTTCCCGTCACGATATGTTATGATAGCGCCAATTCCAGCATATTCTCCCGTAATCAGAAACTTAAATTCCGGAACTTTATCTTCAGGAAAATATTCGGTATAAGGGTCTAAACTACGTAACATAGCTCTCACCCCCAATTCTATCAAATCTTTCGATTGAATGGAATCGACGTAAAACAGGTTCAATTCCTTAAAAATCGAATTAAAAATATTGAGATTTTTACTGACTTCAAATTGCTGGTCATCCGATTGTTGAGAATTGGCATTAAATGTAAAAAGAGAAATCAGCAGGCTTAAAAGAACAATTTTCGAACCGGTCTTATTCATCGATATTTATATTAAGTTAAAAACGTAAAGTTAATAAAAAAACTATAATTCAATTCAAAATACCGGCAGCGCCGGAACGAATTTTTTCCCAGGTATCTTCCGAAAGTTTGGTACCGACAACCCGGATCACATTAGAAGCCAGTAGCGAGCCTATACGTCCACATTGCTCCAGGCCGGCTTTATGAATCATACCATAGAAAAAACCGGCAGCATAAAAATCTCCTGCCGCAGTAGCGTCAATCATCTGTGTTTTAATCGCCGGCACCTTCACGAGAGTGTCTCCCTGCATAACATAAGAACCCTCCGCCCCTATTTTTACAATAGCTATCTGAGTTTCCGAAGCCAATACCTTCACAGCTTCGTCCGGATCTTTACCGGTCAGCGCCCGGGCTTCTTCCTCATTTGCAAAAACGATATCCACATATTCCCGGATCAGGTGTAAAAACGATTCTTTATTCTCTTCTACCACATTATAACTTGCCAAATCAATTGCAATCAGTAGGCTCTTTTCTTTCGCCATTTTCATTGCGCTTTCGATAAGTTCATAATTATTAACAAGATACCCTTCTACGTAGAATATTCCGTAAGGTAAGAAAGTCTGATTCAGGATTTCGTTCGCCTGTAAACCGGCTGCAGCTCCAAGATAAGTACCGAACGTACGCTCTCCATCCGGAGTAATTAAAGTCATTGCCGTCCCCGAAGGAGCATTTTCCTGGGAAAAATGTGGGGTAACCCCAGCATCTTCAATTTCCTTTACATAAAAATTTCCATATTCATCGTTACCAACCTTCCCGATAAAACCGGAATCTACTCCCATTTTCGACAAAGCTAAAATGGTATTGGAGACCGATCCCCCGGATGCCAGACTAATACCGAATCCATCTACCGCACGGAAAATTTTTTCCCGTTTGGTCTGATCTATCAACTGCATACTTCCTTTCGGTAATTCCAATTCATTCAATATATTATCATTGTCTAACCGAATCAAAACATCGACAAGAGCATTGCCTATTCCTAATATTCTCATTTATTCATTCTAAAAAATTTCACGCAAAGATATTGCATATTTCGAAAATATCCATTACCTTTGCAACGCTTTTTTCAAAAGAAATAATTCTTCCTTAGCTCAGTCGGTTAGAGCATCTGACTGTTAATCAGAGGGTCCTTGGTTCAAGTCCAAGAGGGAGAGCGAAGAAAATCAGGCAGTTACGACACAGAAACGTAACTGCTTTTTTATTTGCAATATAAATTTGCAATTAAATTATTTCTCTTGTCAACCGAAAATTCTACGGGCGAAAATTCTACGGGAAAAAATAATCAGGCCAATATCAGGTATCCGATTCCAGAACTTATTTCCTTGCCGGTTTTATTAATGAAAGCCGGCAAAGATATATTTCCGATTCAATCATCCTAAAATTGTTGTTTCGGGCAAATGTTTTTTCCGGAACAGCGACGAAGGAATAGAAATGTAAATCAGACTATCAGTAAAATAAGAAGTATATAATATTCCGACTAAAATTTTAGTCAGAATATTTATTAACATTTTCGTAACAAAAAATTCACAAAAACATAACCCTCTCTCCTTACATTTGTAACAAAAATTTGAGAAATTTATATGAAACAAGCATTAACCTTTGGCAAATTAAAATTATTTTTTGTTACTTTTTCTTTAACTTGTTTGTTTACCGGAGAATTAAACGCCCAAGATGTAGAATTAACAGATATAGAAAAACTCAATCAAAGAACCCAAACTCTTGAAAATGCAGTCAAAACTCTCCAGAAATTGAAAATTTCCGGATATATTCAGACTCAATATCAACATGGAGAAAAAGATGCCTCGCTTAATGTGGGAACCGGTAACGAAAAGCCCGGAGAAGATTCGTTCGACCGCATTGGTATCCGCAGGGGACGTATTAAATTCCTGTATGAAGATGGTATTACTTCCGGAGTATTCCAACTGGATATCACCGAAAAAGGTCTTGCACTTAAAGATGCATCTTTCAATGTTAAGGATCCTTGGTTTCAAACAAACGCTTTGAAAGCCGGGGTTTTCGACCGTCCGTTCGGATATGAAATCAGCTATTCTTCCTCGAGGCGTGAGTCGCCCGAACGTTCAACCGTTTTTAGATTAATGTTCCCCGGAGAACGTGATTTGGGAGGTATGTTAACCTTACAAACCGCAAAAACATCACCACTGAATTTTCTGAAACTGGATGCCGGATTATTTTCAGGAAACGGCGTCAACAGGGAAACAGATAGTAAACCGGATTTTATCGGACATTTATCGGCAAGTAACAATATAGGAAATCAAGCTAAATACGGATTGGGATTATCATATTATAACGGTAATGTTTATCAGGGAAATGAAAACGTTTATAAAATGGAAGGGAACTCTTTTGTACTTAACAATGATCCTTCCAACATCGGTAAATATGCCAAAAGGAAATATATCGGATTCGACGGTCAATTCAATATCATAACAGAAGCCCTGGGTATGACAAAACTACACGCCGAATACCTCTTCGGGACACAACCTTCAGGAAAACTGCTTACCGAAAGTCCGAACACCTCTCAACTCGGCTTCTTTACCAGAGACACCTATATACGGAACTTTGACGGAGGTTACGTTATGTTTGTACAAGATATCGGGAAATTA
>BNXB01000110.1 GCA_025999255.1 Bacteroidia bacterium
GTATTCAACGTCAATCAAGTCGTTGATACCCACAATTTGAATGTCATTTCTTGTTTGAGCAGCACGGAAATCATGCAAAAAGTATTCCGGAATAAGTTTAATAATTCTCTTTCGGGAGAAGAATTTGTGAAATACGAACTTTATCAGAAGACTTCAATTGATATTGTCATCAATAAAGAGTCGCTGGATAAACAATCATCGGACTACCGGATTAAAAATAATTTTACTTACAGGTATTTTATCCGTCCTTTTGAACCCTGGATTAAATATGCCTACCCCCTCGAAAAAAATCCGTCGTATCTGGCTCTTACAACCTTACTGTCAGAGGATTATAAAACTATTTTTGAGAATAATAAAGATGAACGGAAAGGCTCTGTATCGAATGCTTTCCGTACAGAGGGACTGTATGAAAGCATTGGCCGGCAGAATGTTTCCGATTTATTGGATGAAGTATTTGGAAATATCGACCTTTACCGGGATGAAAACGAAATCCTGTCACTGAAGTTTAAGAGTCCGCTTGGAAAGGACGCCCTGAAAACATATTCCTATAAACTTGTGGGAACGAAAGATGCAAATGGGAAACCCTGTTATGAGGTGGCTTTTTATTGCGAAAGCATGAAAGAGAATGCATTCTCCGGATATTTTTATATTTCGACGGATGGAAATTATTCCCTGATTGAAGCAAAATTTACACTGAACAATCCGTCCAATATGAATTTTCTCCAGAACATTCTTATGACACATACTTATGTCGCCGATGGAAAGAGAATATTGCCGGAAAAGAAAGTATATCGTATTTTATTGGGAGACGACGTAAACGGTTGCCTGATTGCAGATAGGACAATTGTTTATAATAACTTCGAATTTATAAAACCGGATGTTTCCGGTATTTGGGAAAACCGAACCGAACCGGACTATCTGAATAAAAATGAGGCTTACTGGAATAATATCCGTCCGGTTCCTTTAACTCCGTCTCAGAACCGGATAAGCGAATTGATTGAGTCGGCTTCAAAGAACCATTCTTTCAATAATATTCAAAACATGATTCCTGTCCTGCTTAATAACCATCTTAATATAGGAGGAATCAAAGGGCCTGTGGAAACAGGGCCCCTTACTCAATTCATCAATTATAACAGCATGGAGGGATTGCGATTGAGACTGGGTGGAAATACGGTAGTCAATTTATTCAATCAATGGTTGTTGGGAGGATATGTCGCTTATGGATTCAAGGATCAAAAAGTAAAATACCGGGCAGATGTTATTTACTCGCTTTACCCGCGTAACCAATATATTTGGGAGTATCCGAAAAATTTGATCTCGTTTACTTATGCCAATGATATGAATATCCCCGGGCAAAACCTCTTGACGACAAACCGGGATAATTTTGCTTATTCGTTTTCACATGCCTCGACTAACAATATGTCGCTTCAGAAAACAGGTTTATTGACTTTCGAACAGGAACCGGTCAAAGATTTTTCCTATAAAATAGGAGGACAGTTCAAGTACGATGAGCCCAAAGGCGTAGTCCGGTATATGAAAGTACAAGGGACTGATACCTCTTTCATTTCCAATATCACAACATCCGAGATACAATTATCGGCGCGGTTTTCCCCGGGAGAAAAGTTTATCCAGGCCCGGAATAAACGGGTATTTATCCGAAGGGGAGAGATTGAATTGAATCTGAGTCACCGGATTGGAATCAAAGGCTTTTCCGGTTCGGATTACAATTACCGGATAACCGAATTCCGGGGGTATAAAAAATTCCATCTGGGGAATAGCGGAACCCTGTATTTTTATTTCTCTGCAGGGAAAATCTGGGACCGGGTTCCATTTCCGCTTTTGTTCATTCCTCAGGGAAATCAAAGCTATATTTTTGAAGAAGATGGTTATAACTGTATGAATTTTTATGAATTTACAACGGATAATTATGTTGCAGGAAATGCAAATTTTATGTTCAACTGGTCTCCCTTCCGGTTATTTAACCCGGAAAACAGGATAAAGACCTGTTTCGGAACCCGAATCATTTACGGCCCTTTATCCGATAATAACAATCCTGCAATCCACCCTGAACTTTTTGTTTTTAACCGGGGAGTCAATCCATTAGGAACCACTCCTTATTCGGAGGTAAATATCGGATTCGCCAATATTTTCAAAATTTTACGGATAGAATACGCCCGTCGTCTGACTTATTTAAATGACAATAAAAAATCAGACGGACACCAATTGACAAAAGGTTCGTTATTGTTTACCGGAAATTTTTCTTTTTAAGCTTTCAGAAAATCTTTTCTCATAGGATGAAATACGTCGATCAGGGTACCGGCTTCGAGGCAAACTACTCCATGCGTCTTCCCCGAAGGAGCAAAAAAACCGTCTCCGGCGGATAAAATCCGTTTTCTCCCATCGATATTTATCTCAAACTTACCACTGGCTACATAAGACGTCTGTACATGTACATGATCGTGGATCGCGCCAATACTGTCCTTCTCAAATGAAACCTTAACCAACATCACGTTTTCATCATAACCCATAATCTGGCGTTTAACACCGCCGCCTAAGTCAACCCACTCCATAGAGTCCGACTTAAAAAAAACATTTTCTTCCATTGATTTACTTTTTTCCGGTAGTTTCAACTACCGGTTACTAAACAATGCAACCGATGGTTGCTGATTACTATTTATAATTTTATGACCTGTCCTTCATATGCGAGGATTGTATCCTGGAAAATAGCCTTTGCTTCTTCCAACAAAACCGAATTATCCGGATATCGCGCCGAAAAATGACCTAAGACCAGTTGTCCGACTCCGGCTTTTTTTGCTATTAGGGCAGCCTGCCGGGCAGAAGAATGGAATGTTTCTTTAGCTCTTATCATGTCGGCTTCACAGAATGTCGCTTCGTGAAAGAGTAAATCCACTCCCTCTACAATGGGTATTATTTTCTCGTAATATGCCGTATCGGAACAATAAGCATATTTTTTAGGCGGTTTTGCCGGACTGGTCAAACGTTGATTCGGAACTACAGTTCCGTCTCCGGTAACAAAATCCGCACCGTTTTTGATTTGTGCAATTTGTTTTACTGGAATTTGATAAAAATCAATCATATCACGAATGATATGAGGACTTTTAGGTAGCTCCTGAAATAAATATCCGCAAGTTGGAATCCGGTGTTTCAAAGGAATAGAATACACTTTTACCGTACGATCCTCGTATATCAGTTCCGATTTGTAAGGATCTACGACATTGAACCGTACGGAATAAGGCAATTCCCGGCAAAAATAATCGAGAACCGGCCCGAAAATTTTCCGGGCATCGGAGTGAGCATGAACGACCAGTTCTCCCGTACGACCCAACAAACCGAGCGTCGATAACAGACCCAGAAGGCCAAAGCAATGATCTCCATGCAAATGAGATATGAAGATATGATTCAAACGATTGAATTTCAAATGCATGGAACGTAACTGTATCTGGGTTCCTTCCCCGCAATCAATCATATAAAGCTTGTCACGGAGATTTAACACCTGACTGCTTGGAAAATGGCGGGTAGTCGGCAATGCCGAACCACATCCCAGTATATTTAATTCAAAGCGTTCCATATATGCATTTTACGTATAACATAAACGTGACTCTACTTCATTC
>BNXB01000111.1 GCA_025999255.1 Bacteroidia bacterium
ATCTTTAAAAGAAAGAAACCAGTTTAAGCCCTCCGGATAGAGCGCTTATCGGTAAGTGTTCATCATTCAGGAATTTATCCTCTATATCCGAATAGTATTTAGAAATCGAAATTTTGGCTTTCGGATTAATAATTTTATAAATCGAATTACTTCGACTTATTAAGGCTAATTCAGTAAACTCCAATAAAATCGGTTGCCGAATTTAATTCAACAACCGATTTTATTGGAGTTTACTGAATTAGCCAAAACAAAGATACAAAAAATCCCAACTATCTCAAAATGAAATGGTTGGGATTTGATTTTTATCTACTGAACGTGCCTTCTTATTGCTTAGCAATAGAGGGAAAATGTTTTCTTTACAGGATTCCCAAATTACTCATACAAATTTTTAGCGAGTTATAAATTTTGTTACTGTTTTATCATTTGATAGATTTCTTGCCAAGACTTTTGGTAAAAATTATTTTCCATATTTGATAATTGCTTGAATACATTTGAGTTATAAAAAAACTCTGTTGCTTCCAACTCAGATAGATTTTCTTTTTTTATTAATTCAAGAATTATTTTTTCGGCTATTTTTTCAGTTTTGCTGATAATTTCACGACTTGGACTGCTGATAACCTGTAAAGAATGAAATGTACACAGGCAAATTTGATGTGTCGATTCGTGATATTTTAGTTCGTTCAAAAAATTGGTTTTTGAAACCAAACCGTCCAAATAATCGTATATGCGGCTTGTAATACGATCGTTGGCAATGGGTCCTTCCACAAAATCGTAATTATGTAACTGTTTTTTTGTTTTGTTCGTGCGATTCATCACTACAAAATCAAGCCATTCTTCCGTATAATCGTCAAACCGTAAAATATTAAAATCGTTGTCGTTGAAAAAATATTTTCCAAATTCAAATTCGGTTACCACACCTTTGGACAGTCCGTTTCGCGCAGCAATTCGCTCTGCCCATTCTTCTGCATGTTTGCGATTTTTAGTAACATAAAAACCCTGTCCGAAATCTTTGTTCCGTTCTGCTTTTGAAAGGTCTATTTCCTCAATTTTCGTATAACTGCCGTGATATACTTTCATTGAAAACCTCCATTTTTACGGCAAACTTCATACAAATCGCGCAAACCGTAATAACGGTCGTCAGTGTGCATTGCCCACCAGTGATTGAACAAGAAATCTAATCCGCCATATTTTTTAAGATATTGATATGCAACAGGTTTGCTCATCTTAAATGCTTCCGCAAATTCAAGAATCATAAACGAAATAAATGAAATTTTATTTTGAACTTGTCTGCTAATTTCTGCTTCCATATCAAAAGTGTTTTTTACAAAATTACGGTTTTTACTTGAATTGGACAAACGTTCGGAAAGAAAACATTTTCCCTCTATTGCTAAGCAATAAGAAAACATCGCGCCAAAGGCGCGTTTCCTTTTTCGCCCCCTTTTTTGCCGCAAAGCGGCAACTTCTTTTTCCCTTGCGGCAAAGCCGCAAAAATCCCGCCCTCTTTTTTTCTTGCCGCTTTTGCGGCAATATTTACAAACTAAAAGCTCGCGAAAACGAACTTTTAGTTTGTCGAAAATTATTTGAACACTGTTGTTTTTGTTAGATTTCCATTTTCATTGTAGTATTTCCATTCGCCGTATTCAAAGGTAAAATCATCTTCGGGGTCTTCGTCCCACAACAAAATTCCCTCTGATTTTTTAACACCATTCGGATAATAAGTTATATAATAACATTGATAGGGGCAAATGCCTTGTGAATGGTGTTCGGCAGGGATTGGCTTGTCGTTTTACCAAATACCTGACATTTTCCCATTCTCAAATTCCCCAAAACAGGCTAATGTTCCTCTTCGATACGTTTTATATATGCCCGACTTCATACCATTATGATAATATGCTTCTTCCGTTTGAAACTTTAAATCTTCTTTCCAAAAACCCTCTTTTTGCTCTTTGTCATTAAACTGATTGATTTTCTGTCTATTAACAAACAGCCTTGTGAAATTGCTGTTCCTGTACTTGTTAATCCTGTAAGATTATTAAGTCCCGGTTTATGAATATTTATTCCTGTTGCATAAGTTCTTTCAGGGTGAGCAGGATTTGCCTGTCCTAATTCTATTGTTTGTGAAGTAGCATCTACATCTCTCATTTTTAAAGCGTCATAGTTTCCTTTGTGTTTCCCAACTGTTGCTTGATAAATACCTTCCGGTACAGTCGCATAATCTGAACTTGAAGGATTGGTATTAGCATCAAAGGTCGTAGTAGTTCCATCTGCCAAATAAACGGTTGCAGTTGAAGAACCCATGTTGTAACTGCTGGAAGCATCAAAAGTGCCATTATTAGAGAAAAATATAGCTTGTGCATACAAACCATTTTTATACTGTTCGTCCAATATGTGAAGTTTGATACAACCCATTTTTATGCTCGTTTACAAGGCACAAAAATACAAAAAGTTTCTTTGTGTGGTATCGAGGCAGCTATGCCCCAGGAATAGGGCGATATTTTCGATGCTCATTCCGTTTTGCAGCAGGTGGGTGGCTATGGAGTGGCGCAGAATGTGCAATGACAGGCGTTTTGCCTTAATGCTCTCATCATCGCAAACGGATTGCAGGTATTTTAATTTGTTGCCCAATACTGCTTTGTGGCAGTCAAAGAGGTGGTTGTGTTTCAGTTTCAATTTGTGGCGATAGTTGTAAACATAATCCTGCAATTCCTTGTAAACGCCTGCCGACATCGGTATGATGCGGTCTTTGTAGTTTTAACCTAAAAACGTTTCATTACTGGAAGCGCAAATACCGGGAATCAGTGACAGGTAACAGCCATTTTTTACAAGTCAGCCTACCGGAATCGATGGTCTTTACCCAAGAGATGACAGAGTTCACTTATCCCAATGGAGTTCGATTGCGGATATCCGGTCTATCTCTATCCGGGATTAAGTCATTAATTCAACTACAATAATCTCGTGTTTTCCCTCACCTCTTCCTACCGGTACTATCTGTACCGTGCTCCAACCGGTATGCGTAAAAGTTTTGATGCGCTATGCGGCTTGATTCAAGAAAACCTCCATCGCTTGACTGCTTTGGGTGAAGTTTACCTTTTCTTGAATAAACCGTGCAACCGGATCAAGTTGCTTCGTTGGGAGCAGGGAGGTTTTGTTCTTTACTACAAACGGTTGGAGTCAGGGACTTTCAATCCTGTAAAAAAGGTAGCAACAGGCAATAGCTGTCCGATGCAATACCCGGAAATGGTGTTGATGATTGAGGGTGTTGATGTTGATGTTGTCACATGTGGGCGGTACGGAATATGTTTACGATTCCAATGGGAACCTGATCGATAATTAGCTCTAACTGATAAAATCTGAAATAAACTTATCTTCTGATAACATAGAACTTTATTTAGAATGATTCTAAATAAAGAGCGATTCTGCATATTCATTTCATCTTTACTTTTAGCCGATAAACTTATCTTTCCTTTATTCTGTAATTTATTTTCATTATTAGTAGAGAATAATAATAAATCGCCATATCCATCAATTTCTATCAAAAAAATACAAATAGCATTTTAATATTAAAATAAATAATAGTTTTGTATATATTTCTAATTATTTAAATTTTT
>BNXB01000112.1 GCA_025999255.1 Bacteroidia bacterium
TGCTGTTGGTATGAGCAATATGGCGCCATGGACACAGCCAACATCAAGTTAAAGAAAAAAGACATCATGTTATTAGATATTGGTTCGGAGTTATCTAAATATTATTCCCATGCAGCCTATTTTATAGATTCTCTTGTTGTATCGAGGGCGCCGATCCTTGAAAACATGGTTCGGCAGGGAGTTCCGGATAAACAAATAAGCGATTTTGCAAGTGATGAAATTTCAAAATTACCCAGAAGTTCAGGAACTCATGATTATACTATCCTGAAAAATTGTCCCCCAAATAAATTAAATCTGATCGATCGATTTGCCCGGGAAACTTACCGTTACGAAGAAGATATTCCCGTTTTTAATTGGGAATTGAAGGACGATACGGTAACGGTTTGCGGATATTTGTGTAAAAAAGCCACAACTACTTTTCGGGGAAGAGACTATGAGGCTTGGTACGCTCCACAAATACCAATTCCATTAGGCCCCTGGAAATTTGCCGGATTGCCGGGATTGATTCTGCGAATCAAGGATGTCAAGAACATGTTTTTTTTCGTGTGTACTCACATGACTAAGCCGGAAGATACTAGATTGATAAAAAGTGACAACATTTATAGTCGAGCCTTTATGATTGATAAGTCTAAGTATAATAAAGAAAAGCAAAAATTTATGAATAATCCGGGCTCTGTTGTTATTTCGGGACCGAAGCCTAGTGCCAATTATCTAAAAAAGAGACCGTTCAACCCCATAGAGCTGACGGAAAAATGAAAAAGTCCCTTGCTTTGCTTTTTGTTTTTTTCTTCCCGTTATTTGTTAAAGCCCAGTTCATTGAAGGAACGATTAAGGACAAAGGCAATGGAAAGGCAATTGAGGGAGCGGTAGTCGTTATCCTTGGCGCAAGGGATAATACTGTCGCTTATAAATTAACGGATGCAAAGGGTTTTTACCGGATTTCGCTCGAGCGGGCGCCCGATTCCCTTCGCTTGCAGGTTTCCCTCCTGGGATACGCCACTCAGGTGATTCCCATTAAAAAAAGCGCTCAAAAATTGGATATTTCCCTGCAAACCCAGGATTTCCAGTTGAAGGAAGTATCTGTAAAGCCGGGGTATGTCCGGTTCAAAGAAGATACGATTGCCTATAATGTAGCGGCCCTCCAAGCGCAAAGCGACCGGAATATCGGCGACGTCCTGAGGCGGATTCCCGGGATCGAGGTCTCCAAATCGGGTGGAATTACTTACCAGGGAGAGTCTATCAATAAATTTTATATCGAAGGTCTGGACTTGCTGGAACGGAAATACGGCATCGCCACCAATAATGTCCCCGTAGATGCCGTTTCTACCGTAGAAGTAATCGAAAACCACCAACCGGTAAACATGCTGAAAAATATGATTGCATCGACCAAAGCGGCTATCAATATCAAACTGAAAAAAGACAAGAAAATTCGTCCGGTAGGCACTGTGGACGCCGGAACCGGCTATGATTTCAATGATTGGCTTTGGTCGCTCAACGTCTTTGGATTGCAGGTCGCCCCGCAAAGGCAAACCATCGTGATGTACAAAACAAACAACCGGGGTAATGATATTACGCTGGAATTCGAAGACCAGCAAACAGCAATTATAAACGGCAACCTCCAGTCTCTTTATTCTTTGAGTCCGATCTTGCAGGCTTCCCGCAGCATGAGAAATCCTCCCCTGACGGAACCGAGGTATTTATTCAATAAATCCAATGTACTGACACTGAATAATCTGTGGAAAACCAAAGAAAATGCGCAGTTAAGGATGAATATCAATTACATCAACGACCGCCGGAATGAGACAGTACGGGAAGTATCTTCCTATTATATCAGGGAAGATTCCCTGTTGCTGATTGAGGAATGGAATTCTTCCGCAATAAAAAACAATACCCTGGAATCCATTCTTACTTATACGGAAAACGAACCCGGACACTATTTCAATAATACCCTGAAAGGGATCGGCCGCTGGAATGATTTGAGGTCTTCCATTGAAATAAAATCCGCCGTGAACCAGTTGTACGACGTTTCCAATTATTCCGTCCAGAACGATCTGAGCTATCTGAAAAAGGCCGGCAACCGGTTTTGGAATGTCAATTCTTTTGTCCGGTATTCGTCGTTACCACAGAAACTGTCGGTACAAATCGATACTTTGAATTGGGAACCCCATCAGGAAGTATTCAGATCGGGACTTTATACGAATACCAGCAGTAGTTTTTCGTACAAAAAAGGACTGTCTACTTTCAAAACGGATTTACGGTTAGATGCCTCTTTCGATGATCTGAACACCAACCTGTCGCATTATCTAGTTACCGATACTTTTCGTAATGACTTGCACAGCAATTACATGAAAGTCCTGTTTTTACCCCAGTATACCGTCGGGAACGGCACTCTCTCCCTGTCCGTTAATACGGATCTGGTTTATCACCTGCTTGATGTGGACGATCAATTATACGATGCAACGAAAATATTTTCGTATTTTTACCTGAATCCTTCCGTCCGGCTGAATTATAATCCGAACGGTCGTTGGAGGTTCATTACTTCCTATCGCTATTCACACGATATCGGTAGTATAGAAGACTTTACGACAGCGTATATTTTACCGGATTACAAGACTTTACAGAAGAAATCGGGAGAGTTATCGAAAACCGAATCCCGAAATTTTTCTTTAAGGATAGATTATAAGGATCCTTTGAACGGCTTTTATTTCAATGCTTTCGGAACGTACGGCGAAAGAACGCGGAATCTCATTAGCAGTACCCGGTTTGTTGATAAGCTGAATGTTTCGAGTAATATGCTTCAGGACGTCAATTCGAGTTCCTGGATGGGAAACGGATATATCGGAAAAAGTTTTTTTGCAATCGCTACCAATATTTCGTTGTCGGTGAATTATAATCAAATGCGTTCCGAGAAATGGCAGCAGGGAAAGCATTATCCGTTCAGCGAATCGAACCTGGCTTTTAATCCGGTAGTCAACGCGAGGATCAACAAGCAGGTCAGCTTGAATTATTCCGGACAATTCGTCAATAATGTGCAGGAAATTACAACCGGACGGGCAGGGAAAACCAAATCTTCCCTTCATCAGATGGTACAGACGTTCAAGGCTTATTATTTCCACAATAAAAATCTTCAATTGAAATTCCAGGCCGAGTACTTCAATAATGAAATTTCGTCCGAAGTCAATTCTGAATTATTCTTTTTAGATCTGGAATTATCCTATTCGCACAAACAATTAGAATTTACTTTCGAGTGGAATAATATACTCAATGAAAAAAGTTATTCCTATGTAACTTACAATGGGTTGGATTCATACGGTTACAATTACAAGCTCAGGCCTGGAAGCCTGTTTGCAGCAATCAAGTTTAAGTATTAAAACGTCAACACCAAATCCGCCCCGAAGGTAACCGGTTTTCCTTGTTGAAGATAACCTTTTCCGTTCATTTCAAAATAAAAAGTGTTATAATCCTGATTCAAAGCATTTTTTGTCCACAGGTTTAGAGTACAGATTCCTTTTGTAATCCCGGCTTTAGCATTCAAAAGCCCGTAAAATCCCTGTTCGATATCGT
>BNXB01000113.1 GCA_025999255.1 Bacteroidia bacterium
TTACATCATCGGCTGTCAATGGAGGTTCGATACTTCCGGGTGTATTTCTTGAAAATAAGGGATGGGGAAAATATAACGGTTGGGGATATTTTACTCCTACAATCGAATTGGTAAAAGCATTTGAACCGAATGACAAACGTCTCCCGGCAACCATTTTGCAGCCCGGAGACAGGATTACTTTTCTTGGCGAAACAAAAGCTTATTATTCCAATGAGAGCCTTTCGGGTATGCAGTTTAATAAGTATATGGATCCGTATAAAAATACGGATGCTATCGGTAAGACAATCAATCCTAATGGGGACTATCCTTCCACTAACCTGAATATACCATTGATCCGTTATGCCGAGGTGTTACTTATGAAAGCCGAAGCTTTGATATGGCAAGGACGTAATGGGGACGCGCCGTTGAATGAAGTCCGGTTACGGGCAGGCTTGAGTGCAAAAGTAAATGCAACCAAAGAAGATTTGATGAATGAACGCCGGTGCGAGCTTGCCGGTGAGTTTTCACATCGCATGCTTGATTTGTTGCGTTGGAATGTTGCCAAACAATACGTGGAAAATCAGTTGCACGGATATAAAGCAAGTCCTAAACCAGGAATAACTATTCCTCAGTCGAAGGATGATCTTGTCATTCAAGAAATAACGGTTTGGAATACCCGTACTTTCAATCCGAATGTAAATCATGTATTTCCGATTCCGACTAATGAAATATCGAAAGGTAAAAATCTAAAGCAGAACATAGGATATTAAATAGATAACAGGAGATTACCTTGTTTATAAATAAAGTTTGAGTCTTTATCAGCCTTCAAAATCAAAGTCGAAGTCGAAATCGTCGATATAAGTAGGATCTGTAAATTCATCGAGATTGCGGCGATCTTTTTTAGTCGGCCTTCCGGTACCTTTAGCCCGGTTGATAAATCCGCTTATCTTGCTTAATTCCAGGAGTTCATATTGTTCGGGGGGAGTTACGTTTTCAAGGTATAGAGGTACGAGTTTAGCTCCCATCCTGTTTTCCGTTAAATCAAGAACTTTGAAGGAGTAGGTAACAGGAGGTTTGCGGACTTCGATCACGTCGCCGGTTCGAATCATCCTGGATGGTTTGATTGTCACATTATTGATGGATACGCGTCCTTTTTTGCAGGCTTCGACTGCAATCGTACGTGTCTTGAAAATACGTACGGCCCACATCCATTTATCAATTCTGACCTCGTTCATTTCTTGTTAAATTGATTCATGGTTGTATCAGCTCCCGCCAGGCAAAAACTTTTAATTATTTCGATCGCTTTATCAATGCGTTCGGGGAGTTGTTTCTCTTCTTCAGGGGAAAATCTTCCCAGAACATAATTGATTTGCATTCCCTGGGAAAAACCATTTCCGATTCCGAACCGGAGACGATTGTATTGTTGTGTTCCCAATGTATCCTGAATGTGTTTTAAACCGTTGTGGCCTGCATCACTACCTTTTGTTTTCAACCTCAATGAACCTAAAGGTAAAGCCAGGTCATCCACAATAACCAGTAAATTTTCCATGAGAATATTTTCTTTTTGTAACCAATAACGAACGGCATTTCCACTCAGGTTCATGTAAGTGGATGGCTTCAATAGAATTAGAGTCTTATTTTTAAGTCGTAGTTCCGAGACAAAACCATAACGTTTGTCCGTAAAAACAACATTGGACGCTTTTGCTAAAGCGTCCAATATCATGAATCCTATGTTGTGGCGGGTATTCTCGTACTCCTGGCCGATATTACCCAGCCCCACAATCAAATACTTCATACGTACTTTTAATTTCCTTTAGCCGCAGCGCCTCTTGCCGCACGTGTCAATTTAACGGCACATACAACATTGTCTTTAGAATTGAGTAATTCAAGATTCGGGAAGTTTAGTTGTCCCACTTGAATTGTTTTCCCTAATCCCAGGTTTTCAACATTGATAGTCAGTTTTTCAGGAAGGTTTTTGTACAAACCTTTTACTTTCAACTTTCTCATCTCAAGTGATAACTTCCCTCCGGCTTTAACACCTTCGGAAAGACCTTCGAGAATTACCGGAATTTCCATTGTAATCGGTTTATCTTCCGATACCTCAAAGAAGTCGGCATGTAACAACTGATCGCTAACCGGATGGAATTGAAGTTCCTTCATGACAGCGTTCGCTTTTTTACCGTCCAAATTGAGATTGACGATATAGACCTCCGGAGTATAAACCAGTTTGCGGATTCCATCGAATGTTACATTGAAATGTTTCACTTCTTTTCCTCCATAAAGGACACAAGGAACCAAACTCTCACCACGATAAGCTTTCGTAGCTTTCTTACCCAGATTTTCCCTCAGGGTACCTTTCAATTCAAATGTTTTCATTGTTTAATTTTTTGTGTTACTCAAAATTAAGATTGATAATGCTTCCTAATTTCCCATCACACGGATTTCTTTAAAAAGCGGGGCAAAGATAATGTTTTTTGATTAAATTACAAAGTTAAAAATCAATTTTCAGTTTTGATTTTGTTTTTTTGTGTATATTGACGAAAAAAGTATTAACTTTGCGGCCTCAAAATAAATAAGTTCTTTTTTAAGTATGATCAATCGTGTTATAATACGTATCAAATTGCTTCAGGTAGTTTATTCTTATTATCAGAAGAATTCGACGGATTTAAGCCTGGCAGAGAAAGAATTGATGTTCAGCCTGCAAAAATCGTATGATTTATACCATTACCTGCTTTTACTTATTCCGGCGCTGACCGATGCCGAACAGAAACGTTTGGATTTACGTAAACATAAATATCTGGTAACTTCGGAAGAGTTGAATCCCAATATGCGTTTTGCGAATAATCGTTTTGCCGAGCAGCTCCGGAGAAATAAACAATTACAGAAGTTCTATCATGAAAAC
Source organism: Bacteroidia bacterium (assembly GCA_025999255.1). Classification (GTDB taxonomy): domain Bacteria; phylum Bacteroidota; class Bacteroidia; order Bacteroidales; family Azobacteroidaceae; genus BNXB01. Next base: position 2,882 of record BNXB01000113.1, read on the forward strand.
GGAGCTATTTGGACGGATGATGATACTAATTTTATTAAAAGTTTGTTGGAAACCATATTAGATTCTGAAATTTATAAATCTTATCTTACGAGTAACGACAATTACAATTCGGATCAGGAATTCTGGAGAAAGGTTTTCAAAGACATTATCTACCGGAGTGAAGAACTTTGTGATTTTTTGGAAGACAAAAGTATTTACTGGAATGACGATATAGATATAATCGGAACTTTTGTTCTGAAAACGATTAAGCGGTTTGATGAAGAAACCGGGGAAGAACTGGAATTATTGCCGATGTTCAAAAGCGAAGAAGATCGTGAATTTGCAATAGGGTTGTTGCATAAAACCATCCTGAATGGGGAAGAATATAATGAATATATCAATCGTCATATTAAGAATTGGGATTTGGAGCGTATTGCAAATATGGATTTGTACATCATGCAAATTGCAATTGCAGAATTGTTGAACTTTCCTTCGATTCCTATAAATGTGACTTTGAACGAATATATTGATATCGCGAAATTTTACAGTACATTAAAAAGTGGAACTTTTATCAATGGAATATTAGATTCTATCGTTGGAGAATTAAAAAAAGAAAATAAGTTGTTCAAGAATTGAAATATTTTTTTACATTTGTACATTAATTCTATAATT
>BNXB01000114.1 GCA_025999255.1 Bacteroidia bacterium
TTCTGTTTTTTGGAAAATACGATTTTCCGGATTTGCTCCTTATTTTTGTCGATCAGCGAGTTGGCCGCATTAACAATAATTTGTGTGGAACGATAATTTTGTTCCAGTTTAAATAATTTACTTTCGGGATAAATTTTTCTAAAATCCAGGATATTGTGGATATTAGCTCCACGGAAAGAATAAATACTTTGGGCATCGTCTCCGACTACGCACACCCGGTGATGGTCGGCAGCCAATTGACTTACAATTTCGTGTTGTACCGAATTGGTATCCTGATATTCGTCCACCAATATAAAACGGAATTGGTTCCGGTATTTATAAATAATATCCGGAAATTCGTGAAACAGGAGCCAGGTATTGAGTAACAGATCGTCGAAATCCATAACGCCTGAAGTACGGCAACGATTCCGGTATATGGTGTAAATATCCCTTGTTGCAGGGCGTTTGGAACGAAAATCATCTTCGATTAATTCTTTGTTTACCGCGTATAATTCCGGTGTAATCAGTGCATTTTTCATCCTGGAAATTCTGGCGTGGACGGTTGAAGGTTTGTATATCTTGTCGTCCAGGGCCATTTCCTTTATAATTGCCTTGATCAGGTTTTTAGAATCCTGGCTGTCATAAACGGTGAAATCGGATCTGAATCCGATTTTTTCGGCCTCTCGCCTCAGAATTTTAGAAAAGATAGAATGGAAAGTTCCCATCCATAATCTTCGGGAAATATCTTCTCCGACTATCCGTGCAATCCGGTCTTTCATTTCCCGGGCGGCTTTATTGGTGAAAGTCAATGCCAGGATATTATACGGAGAGATTCCGTTTTTAAGTAAATATGCTATTTTGTAAGTCAGTACGCGCGTCTTGCCGGAACCTGCCCCGGCAATAACCAGGGAAGGCCCGTCGTTATACACAACTGCTTCACGTTGACTTTCGTTGAGTTCTCCGAGAAATTGTTCCATGTAAATCAGGAGATTATTGTTGTCATGAACCTAAGATTATTCGTCTATGGCAATGACTTCTATCTCTACCAAAGCATTTTTAGGTAAAGTTTTCACCGCAACGGCAGATCGGGCGGGATAGGGTTCTTTGAAATAGTTCGAATAAACTTCATTCATAGCGGCAAAATCGGACATATCCGACAAGAAGACAAGGGTTTTGACTACTTTGTCCAATGAAGTTTCGCCTGCTTCCAGAACTGCTACCAGGTTTTTAAATACCTGTTCGGTTTGTTCTTTGATTCCTCCCGGAACAAAATCTCCGGTTTTCGGGTCGATTCCCAATTGACCGGATGTGTACAATGCTTTTCCTGTCCGTACCGCCTGGCTATAAGGGCCAATGGCTGCCGGAGCGTTAGAGGTTGAAATAACTTTTTTCATCATACATTAATAAATTATTTTAAATTTCTCTTTCCGATTCAATTGTATATACAAAACTATCGGCTCTGTAATATCCTACATTCCATTCGATAGGGCGGCCTCCCGGATCATATACAAAACGCTTGCGTTTCAAGATAGGATCTCCCGTTTTGACTTCCAGTTTTTCGGCTAAAAGCTTATCGGCAGCTTTGGCGCTGATTTCTTCTTTTGACAGTTTAGCGATGGTGTTATAGTCTTTTTCCAGAATGTCGTATAAAGGACGTGAAAAATCCTCGTTCCCGGTCATGCCAATCCTGGGATTGAAATAAGAAATGAAATATACGAAAGGTCCGTCGGAACTTCCCCTCAGTCGTTCTAATTTCAGTATCCTGGAATCTTCATTTACATTGAAAAAAAGGCAAAGCTCTTCAGTCGGCTTAACCCACCCGATGAAAAGTTCAAAATTTTTGACCTCCATACCCATTGCTTTCATTTCCTGGGAAAAACTCAGCCAATTCCGGGCTTTGGAGGTAAAAGCCGTGTCTGCTACAACAGTACCTATTCCTTTTTTCCGAATCAACAAGCCTTCAAATACCAGTTTGTTGATTGCCTGTCTCATAGTACTTCTGGAAACCCCGATTTTTTTTGCCAGATCAATTTCGTTCGGAAGTTTTTTCCCTTTTTTGTATTCCGGATGTTGAATCATTTTGCGGAGTTGCTCTTCGATTTGTATGTACAAAGGGATTGGGCTATGATGATCGAGCGAGATTTTCATATGTACATAATTTTATTTAAAGGTTATATGGAATTTGCATTGTTGATTATGTCTTCATATTCTTTGAAGTACCAGGGTACATGCTCGTTTCATATCTGTACTTTCTGTTTTTTGCAAAGGTATGAAAATAATATTTATAAAAAAAAGATGGTCAATTATTTGCAAAATTTAAATTTTATTTCTTTATTTGTAGCGACAAATATATGTACATACATATATACATATGTTTAATTTATTGATAAATAGATAATTAAATTGATAATATATACCTGAAAAACATAAAAGTTTATGACAAAATTTTTGACTTGTATTGTACTTGTATTTCTTTATGTTATATGTAATGCTCAGGAAGTTTCCGTCTGGAAGATTGGAACGAGAGATAACTCGTCTGCCGATTTGGCATTAGGCCCTTCGGAATATAAAAAATTTCTTGCAAATGATTTTGGATATGAAGATCGATATTACCTGATTGGAAAATCCGTTCCGGGAAAAGATTTTCCTTATGTTATTCCCGGGCCTGACGATACCTGGGGAGGTACATGGTCCACATCCGGGTGGAGAACGCATGAAATCAATATTCTTTTTGGTATTGATAATATGAATGAAAATATTAAATTTAAGTTGGTCGTGGATTTGCTCGATTCTCATCCGGGAAAGTCGCTTCTAAAAGTGATGATTAATGATAAACAAAGTGAAAAATTTCTTTTGAAAGGACAATCCGACTCCAGTATCGTCGGTAAAAGTCCCGGATTGAAAAGTCGTGCTATAGAAATTCCCGTTAATAACCGGATTATCCGGAAAGGAGGAAATAAAATTACGTTGACGGTGTTGGAAGGTTCATGGATTGTTTTCGATGATGTCAGATTAGAGGCTACATCCGATGTGAAACTGATAAAACCGGATAAAGTTTTTATAAGGGATATCTATCCTTGTGCATACGAAATTGAAAAAGAAACTAAGCGTTTCCAACCTTTGTTAGTGGATATCGAGCGCCTGGAAGGAAGGCCTCAGATACGTGTGGAACTCGATGGCAAGGATATTTTTAAGGGACAGATAGATACTGCCCGTTATTTATTTGAAGTTCCGATGCCGGCGGTATCTTCTTCTAAAAAAAGCACATATAATATTTTGATAGAGGATCAATCGGTTGCTAAAGGTCAGGTATTGCGGACACCTCAGAAACTTCAGACTTATGCCGATTATGTCGATACAAAAATAGGAACCGCCCATTCCCGGTGGATGATTGCTCCCGGGCCCTGGATGCCTTTTAGTATGGTTAAAATAAGTCCCGACAATCAAAATAGAG
>BNXB01000115.1 GCA_025999255.1 Bacteroidia bacterium
TCCAGTACTTTTCCATGAACAACCCTTACCAACTTCGCCTGGGCAGTCTCTCCCGATTGGAAATGCAATCCCCGCAAAACGCCATAAGAGGATTTGGATTCATTATCCTGGATAAAATCCACAGGCCCTACAATTCTGTCGAATTCTTCTTTTTTATAGGTTTCCATGAAATACCCGCGAGCATCTGCAAATATTCTTGGTTCCAGAATCCAGACTCCGGATATCTCAGTTGAAATATATTCCATATCAATTATTAATAAATTTCGTTCATTTTTCAACAAGCGCCATATCACTCATCTATCCCTTCCAATGTAAACAGGAAAACGTATTCTAAAGCTATATCCTTTAGATAGTCAAACCTGCCGCTGGCGCCTCCATGTCCAAATTCCATGTTTGTTTTCAATAACAGGATATTGTCGTCTGTTTTCATATCACGGAGTTTGGCAACCCATTTAGCAGGTTCAAAATACTGTACCTGGCTATCATGCAAACCGGTCGTAACCAACATATTCGGATAATTCTTCCTTTCTATATTTTCATAGGGACTGTAACTTTTCATGTAATCATAGTATTCTTTATTTTCAGGATTACCCCATTCGTCAAATTCATTTGTAGTAAGAGGAATATTTTCGTCCAACATCGTATTTACAACATCGACAAACGGTACATCTGCGATAATACCATTCCACAAATCCGGTTTCATATTGATTACAGCTCCTACTAAAAGACCTCCGGCGCTGGCTCCGGAAGCATACAAATGCCCTTTCCCCGTATAATTTTCAGCAATCAGGTATTCCCCGCAATCAATAAAATCGGTAAATGTATTTTTCTTCTTCAATAACTTCCCATCCTCATACCATTGGCGCCCCATTTCCTGACCTCCACGGATGTGAGCAATAGCATAAATGAAACCTCTGTCAAGAAGACTCAGCCTGTTACTGCTGAAAGAGGCGTCCATACTTGAGCCATAACTACCATATCCATATAATAATAACGGAGTTGAGCTTCCTTTCTTTGTCGTTTTTTTATAGACGAGGGAAATAGGAATTTTTGTTCCGTCTTTTGCTGTCGCATACAAGCGCTCGGTTTGATAATCCTCCGTATTATAGCCGCCCAGGACTTCCCGTTGCTTCATCAAAGTCTTTTGATGCGTTACCATATCATAATCATAGGTAGAACCCGGCGTAGTCAAAGAAGTATAACCATAACGCACGGTATTTGTATTATATTCCGGATTTGACGAAATATATGCCGTATATGCAGGTTCTCCAAAATCGATATAATGTTCTCTCCCGTCATTCAGATTACGCACACATAACTGCACCAATCCATTCTTACGCTCTTCTATCACGATAAAATCCTTGAATTCAGCCACTCCTTCGAGCAAAACATCCGGACGATGCGAGATGTATTCCGTCCAACTTTCAACTCCTGTCTTATCCAAAGGACATTCCATTACTTTAAAATTTTGGGCGCCTTTATTCGTATGAATAAGGAATTTATCGGCCAATGGTATAACATCATAAAGAACATCTTTCATTCTGGGCTGGAATGATTTAAATGCAGAAGCAGGATTACCGGCTTCAATATAACGCGTTTCGGAAGAAAGGGTCGCTTGCGATTGTATAAAAATATACTTCCGATCTTTACTTTTCCATATCCAGATATAATTACTTTTATCGTTTTCCTCATAGACTGTCGCATCAGAAGAAGTATCCGTACCAAAAGTATGCCGCTTGATTTTTTCCGTCAAAAGAGTCACCGGATTTTTTGAAGTATAAAAAACGGTTTTATTATCGCTTGCCCAGACGGTATTACCACTGGTATTCGGTATTGTTTCCTTATATATTTCCCCGGTTTCCAGGTTCTTAAAATAAATAGTATATTGATTACGGCTCACTTCATCGACACCATAAGCCAACAGTTTATTATCCTCACTGACCGATACCCCACCCAGATTATAATAAGAATGACCTTCCGCCATTTTATCAACATCCAGCAATATTTCTTCGGGCGCATCCGGACTCCCTTTTTTCCGGCAATATTTATAATATTCTTTTCCTTCTTCCGTACGGGTATAATAGTAATAACCATTATTCAAAAAAGGCACACTCTCATCTGTTTCCTTTATGCGGCTTTTCATTTCATCATACAAAACTTTTTGAAACGGAACCGTATGACTCATCATTTTATCCAGATAGAAGTTTTCCGCTTCCAGATAATCGACAACCAACGTACTGTCGGGGCCCTTACCAAAATAATCATACATCCAGTAATAATTGTCCGATACGGTATCGCCATGAATAATACGCAAATGTTCTTTTTTCTCTGCAACCGGAGGTGTTATTATACGAGTACACGACATAAAAATAAATATACCTGAAATAAAAAATATCGTTTTTTTCATAAGAATAAAATTAAAGTTTTCTCATTGTAAAAACCGTCAAATATAAACAGGATTTTTTTCTTATCAAACAAAAGCCGGACATAAAACGTCTTTTAGAAAAATACAATGTGCCGGAAGTTTGCCGGAAGTTATGTTTCAATAAAAGTCAATCATTTATTTGGAAATCCCGGAAAATTAAACTAGCTTTGCAGTCGCAAAAAAGGTTCCTTGGCCGAGTGGCTAGGCACCGGTCTGCAAAACCGTCTACGGCGGTTCGAATCCGCCAGGAACCTCCAAGCACGTTGAAGGAATAGGAACAAAATTCTATTCCTTCTCTCTTTCAAAGATTTAGCTCCTCTGTGGTGGAAGGACTAAAAGGATAAATTTCATAGTTTTCTGCTATTTGTTTTACAACTGATGACAAAGGACGAGTTCGACTTCACCTCTACCTATTATTATAGTACGCGCAAGATGGAGGTACAGGAAGAACTCCAAAAGCTCACCTCCTTCCTAAGCAAACACAACATCCCCCTCACCGATGCCATAAAGAAAGACATAGACACCCTAAAAGACCAGATAAAGTTCTATGAATCAAAGAGCATCATTGGTACAAACAAGTAAATCTCAATTAAAATGGGTTTATTGACAAAAAATATATATCTTTGTCTTCAATAGAAAATAAGAATGAACTATGTTAGTTGAAAGAATTGATAACAACCGGATAACAATCGCATTTTCTCCTGGAACTGACGCTTTTGGGATACAGCGATTGATTGATTATGCCAGATACTTAGAGGCAACATCAAAGTCAAAAGCCAAACAATCAGATGTGGATAAATTGGCTGACGAGATAAATACGAATTGGTGGAATCGTAATAAAGAACGCTTTCTGAAGTGAAAATAGTTGTTGATGCAAATATTGTATTTAGCGGAGTCTTGAATACGAACGGAAAGATTGGAGATTTGTTGATAAATTCAGGGAGAATGTTCATGTT
>BNXB01000116.1 GCA_025999255.1 Bacteroidia bacterium
GAAGAACTGATTATGGGACAGCCGTTGAAGGTGGTGTCTCCGATTGCCGGCGAGGTGGTGCAAAATAACATCGTGTTGGGTCAATTTGTAAAAAATGATACGGGACCAATGGTAATAGTGGCGGAACTGAGTAAAGTTTGGGTTGTTGCTCAGATAAAAGAGAAGTATATTGCGGGAATTCGCCCGGATGATCATGTGTTTGTTTCTACGGATGCGGATACCGGACATGAGGTAAAGGGGTATGTATACCATATCAGTGAGTTATTGGACGAAGAGACCCGGTCTGTACAGGTATTAGTGGAATGTGACAACAAAGACCGGAAACTCAAACCCGGAATGTTTGCGGAGGTTCATTTTATCAATAGTCCGCAAAAGGCTGTTATGATTCCTGCTTCCGCATTGTTGCAAAAAGGAGATGATACCTATGTTTTTGTACAGGCGGGAAAAGGAGAATATGTAAAGCGCAAGGTGAAAACAGTCACAGTAAGCCTTTCGGAATCGTTGATTACCGAGGGGCTGAAAACCGGTGATGTGATTGTTTCGGAAGGTGGAATTTATTTGATGGCCAATTGATATGGAAAAGTTTATCGACCGGCTTATTCAACGCCGTTGGCTCATGGTCACGGTGTTTTCCATTATATCGGCAATCGGCATCTATTCATGGAAGCAGTTAGCCATCGACGCCTATCCGGATATTGCCGATGTATCGGTCGGCATTGCCACACAAGTTCCGGGACTTGCCGTAGCGGAAATAGAACAACAGATAACTGTTCCCCTTGAACGCGAACTCAATGGTATTTCCGGTTTAAAGGTTATGCGGAGCAAGAACTTTTTCGGGATATCCAAAATTACGCTCGTTTTCGAAGACGGAACAGACGAATATTGGGCGCGTCAGCAGGTGCTGGAACGTATTAACGACGTCGATTTACCTTTCGATGCCAAGCCCGGACTTGACCCTTTGACTTCGCCTACGGGTGAAATATACCGTTATGTCGTTACGGGAAACAAGAGCCTGCGGGAACTTACCGAACTCAACCACTGGCTTATTATTCCCCGATTGAGGCAGATTCACGGCATTGCCGACGTATCGAATTTCGGAGGTATTACCACGCAATTTCAAATAGAAATCAATCCCAACAAATTGGCCGAATATAATCTTTCGCTTGGTGAGATTACGGAATCCATAGAACGCAACAACTCCAATGCGGGAGGCAGTACGCTTATCCGTGGAGATTTGAGCTATGTAGTACGTGGCGTAGGTCTTGTCCGCGATTTGCAGGATCTGGGCAATGTAGTGGTGAAAACGGTTGGAGGTGTGCCCGTATATATTAAGGATTTGGGAGAATTGAAATACGGTAACCTCGAACGTAAGGGAATCATGGGCTATTTGGATGATGAAATAGATTATGAGGATGGAGTTCAAGGCATGGTACAGTTGTTACGTTATGAGAATCCTTCGCGGGTACTCAGAGAAATCAATAAAACCGTCGATGAACTGAATAAGGACGGTTTACCGGACAGTGTACAAATTCACACCTTTTATGATAGAACAGAATTAGTTGACGCCACGCTGAACACCATTTCCCACACGCTTTCATTCGGTATTCTGTTAGTTATCGGAGTGTTAATTATATTTCTCGGTAGCCCGAAAGGAGCCTTGCTCGCCGTCATTACCATTCCTGTTTCGCTGTTGATTGCTTTCATTCTGATGTGGCTGACGGATATTCCCGCCAACCTGCTTTCTTTGGGAGCGATTGATTTCGGTATTATTGTGGACGGCACGATTGTAATGATGGAGACGATTCTCAAAAAACGGGAGGATAATCCCGGCGAGCCTTTGGAACAAACGACCATAGCCAAACGGGTTGCCGAAGTCGCCAAGCCCATTTTCTTTGCAACCTTGATTATCATTATTGCCTATATGCCCTTGTTTGCCTTCGACAGGGTGGAGAAAAAACTCTTTACTCCCATGGCATTTACATTGAGTTTCGCCCTGCTGGGAGCATTGGCTTCGGCGTTGATTTTGATTCCCGGACTGGCTTTTGCCGTATATAAAAAACCGCAAAAGGTTTATCGTAATCGTTGGCTTGAACGACTGACGGAAATGTACAAAAGGCAGACCACAAAAATTATCGCCGCTCCTAAAAAACTGATTGTTCCTATTATCGCCATTCTGGCTGCGGTTATCGGGCTGTCGATGTACGTAGGAAAGGATTTTTTACCTCATCTTGATGAAGGAAGTGTTTGGCTTCAGGTACAACTTCCTCCCGGCATGTCGCTCGAAAAATCCTCCGAAATGGCCAATACGCTTCGGGAGAGGTTTAAAAAATTTGACGAAGTAACTTATGTAATGACCCAGACGGGGCGCGACGATGAAGGTGTTTGTCCGTTCTCGTTTTCGCACATTGAAGTAATGATTGGGTTAAAGCCTTATAATACATGGAAAAACGGTCGTAAAAAATCAAACCTGATTGCCGATATGGCGGCTATGGCCGACACCATGCCTGGATACGGCATCGGGTTTACGCAACCGATTATTGATATGGTTATGGATCAGATTGCGGGAGCGCATAACGATATGGCCATAAAAATCTATGGAGAAGATATGATCGAAAGCCGGCGTATTGCCGAGCATGTAAAAAAGATTGTCGAGAGCGTGCAGGGTGCGGCTGATGTCGGCATTGCGGAAGAACCTTTTCTGCCGCAGCTTCAAATTGTTGCCAACCGGGATAAAATTGCCCAATACGGGTTGAATATAGCCGATGTCGCCGAATTGATAGAGGTAGCCATCGGTGGAAAAGCTGTTTCTCAGGTATTTATCGACAGCCGGGTTTATGATGTGATTTGCCGGTACAACGAGGCATCACGCGATACGCCCGAAAAAATCGGGGCTTTGATGCTTACGCCGGCTTCGGGGACGAAAATACCGTTATCTGCTGTAGCAGAGATCAAAACAACAACAGGCCCCAGCATGATTTCCCGCGAAATGAACCAGCGCTTTGTTACTGTGAGCCTGAATATTCGCGGACGCGACTTGACCTCATTCTTCACGGAGGCTCAGTCGAAAATAGAGGAACAGGTACAATACGACCACTCCAAATTCCGGTTTCATTGGGACGGACAGTTGGAAAACCAGCGGCGGGCTTTCGGGCGTCTTGCCGTAGTTATGCCTATAACCTTGGCTGTGATGTTCCTGCTGTTGTTCTTTACTTTCGGAAAATTCCGTCAGGCTGGCCTGCTTATCGGAATGTTGCCGCTTGCGGTTTTCGGGGGCATGTTGGCGTTAGTGGTACGTGGAATGACCCTTAATGTATCGTCGGCAGT
>BNXB01000117.1 GCA_025999255.1 Bacteroidia bacterium
TGGACATATACGGTACGGAAGAAGCTTACCGGGAAAGTTTTATTCATTTTACTTCTTTGATAAAGGAAAATGGGGTGTTGTTGATGCATCGGAATGTGGATATTAAACCACAGTTGAAAAAAGGAGTCAAATTATACAGGTATTCCGGAAACGATGGAAGTATCTCTGATTTTTATGCAAAAAATATCCGTATTGGAAATGGCGAGATTGTTTTTGATTTTGCTACTCCCGATGAAACGATAGAACATATTAAACTGGGAGTTCCGGTAAGAGTCAATATTGAAAATGCGGTAGTTGCGATAGCTGTTGCCTGGTTGAACGGAGCAACTCCTGAAGAATTACGTAAAGGAATGTCTTCTTTTCAGGGTGCAAAACGCCGCTTTGATTTTCATCTGAAATCAGATAAAATAGTGTTAATCGATGATTATGCCCATCACCCTGAAGAATTAGAGGCCAGTATCCGGTCTGTGAAGGAATTGTATCCGGAGAAAAAACTGACTACCGTTTTTCAACCACATTTGTATTCCCGGACGAAAGATTTCTACAAAGAATTTGCGGAAGCTTTGTCTTTGTCGGATGAGGTAATATTAATTCCAATTTATCCGGCCAGGGAAGAGCCTATCCCCGGAGTAAGTTCCGGCATGATTTTAGAACTGGTTAAGACCAGGGAAAAACATTTGTGCGGTAAACAGGAACTGTTGGATGTGATATCAAAAGGGAGCTATGAGCTGATATTGATGGCCGGCGCCGGAGATATTGAACTATTGGTTGAACCGGTAAAAGAGATTTTATTATCACAAAATCGATTCTGAATCATGATAAAAAAAATTGCACTTATTTCCCTGGCATTGCTGTTGTTGTTATACATTTTTTTTGCGATTTTTGTATTGAATCCCAATGCAGGAACCGGGGTGTGCAAAGATCTGGAAGTGGTTGTTAAAGACACTTTGGACAGACATTTTATCGAAAGCAAAGATGTGGCTATACTCCTTCGAAATACAGGTTTGAGTCCGATTGGGAGAAAACTGACGGAAATCAATACAGGAGTGATTGAAGAAAAGTTGAGAGAAAATAAGTTAATCAAGAATGTGGAATGTTATAAAACCCCTCAGGGAAATATTAAGATAGAAATTTCGCAAAAAATACCTATCTTGCGGATATTTTCTACAACCGGAAGCTATTATATTGATAGCGAAGGGGGAATTATGCCGTTGCCTGCATCTGTTTTTGCGTCTTATGTGCCTGTTGCGACGGGATATATAGATAAAGATTTTGCGGCAACTAAATTGTATAAGTTTGCGTTATTTTTACATGATAATAAATTCTGGGATAATCAGATAGAACAGGTTTATATCACTCCGAACCAGGATGTGGAGATAACGCCGCGGGTTGGTAATCATCAGATTATCCTCGGTAAACTGGAAAATTATACGGAAAACCTGGAAAAGCTCCGGATTTTCTATGAAAAAGGATTAGATAAAATCGGTTGGAACAGGTACTCTGTGATCAACCTTAAATTTGAGAATCAGATAGTTTGCACAAGAAGAAACAATAATAATTGATAATTGACAATTGAAAGTGGAAAATGATTCGCTTTTTCTACTCTCAATTGTCAATTGTCAATTGTCAATTAAAAAGTTATGGCACAATCGGAATTTATTGCAGCATTGGATCTTGGAACATCCAAGATGATCGCAATGGTTGGAAAGAAGAATGAACAGGGGATTCTTTCGGTGATTGAATCCGAGAAGATAAATTCGGGAACATGTATGCGGAAAGGTTACGTATATAATGTGGGAGAAGCTGCGGAAAAAGTAGGTCTTCTCGTCTCCAGAATAAATAATAGACTGAATCCTAAAATCGATAAAGTTTATGTTGGTGTCGGAGGACAATCCCTGCATCTGGAGTTGTACAGCGCTTTTCGTCCGGTGGATGGAATTGTCGATGATTCGGTTTTGCTTTCCATGGAAAAGGAATGTCGTGCATACGATCCCGAATTGTACGAAGTAATTGAAATATTATCTCCTGAGTATTACCTTGATAATCGCCTTACGGTTGAACCTGAAGGTTTGGAATGTAAAAAAATAGAGGCCAGATACAAATTGATTCTGGGCAGACCTTCGATTAAAAATAACCTGGAACTCAGCATAAAACAGAAAGCAAAGATAGATATTGCCGGATTTTTTATATCTCCTATAGCCTCGGCGGAAGCTATTCTCATTGAAAGGGAAAAAGAACTGGGTTGCGCTTTGGTTGAATTTGGCGCGGGAGTCACTTATGTTTCGGTTTATAAGAATTCATTCTTAAAACATCTGGTGGCGATTCCTATCGGAGGAGATGTAATTACCAAAGACATTACTACCATGAATGTCCTGGATGATGAGGCGGAAAACCTGAAGGTGAATTGGGGTTGTGCTGTTGTTGAACTGGATAATCAGGTGAAAATTGATGAATATCCTAAAATTCGGGCTAATGATTTGAATGCTGTGATTGAGGCCCGGTTAGACGAGATTCTGGCGAATGTGTCGGAACAGATTAAAGTATCCGGTTTTGGTGATGTGCTGGGCGCCGGGATTGTAATAACAGGAGGAGGTGCGAATCTGAAGAAAATTGCGGATGCAATCCGGGAAAAATCGAAAATGGAAGTCAGAGTGGCCGCAATCAAGAAATCTCTTGTGAACCAGGCCGTCGATTGGGCAAATGATAATTCTAACGCTGAAGTCGTAGGATTATTAACGCTCGGAAAACAAAATTGTGCGGCTCCCGCCCCCGTAACTGCCAGCGATGGTCAGGGATTCATTTTCGAACCCTTTGAAGGAGTGAGTGCCAGAGATTCCAAAGGTAGTAGGGGTACCCGTACCCTTCAAAAGCCTGAAACGCCTGAAGGAGGAAATGTTTCAACTCCGCAAGATGGAGGTACAAAATCTATTTTTTCAAAACTCCGTAAAGGTTTTGATAAAATGAGTAAGGATTTGTTCGAAGACGAAAATTCCGAAGATCAGGATAACAAAAAAGATGAAAATTAAAATAAACGCCAGATACAATACAGTAATTATGAATGATTCCCTTATAAAATTTGAATATAGTTCCGACCGGCACTCGATAATCAAGGTTATGGGTGTTGGAGGAGGTGGAGGTAATGCTGTGAACCACATGTATCACGAAGGTATTCATGATGTTACTTTTGTGCTTTGTAATACAGATAGTCAGGCCTTGTTCAAAAGTGATGTGCCTACCAAATTACAGTTGGGAAAAACGGTAACGGAAGGCTTGGGCGCGGGTAACCGTCCTGAGAAAGCCCGTCTGGCTGCGGAAGAAAGTTCG
>BNXB01000118.1 GCA_025999255.1 Bacteroidia bacterium
TCATTTCCGGACGCAGGGTCGCATTCCCAATCGTATTACTTACTTCATAAGCATTCAAGCCGCCGAATGGAAAAGTAACATCTCCGCCGAAAGGCATATCAATTAACCCAGCCACCATCACCGACTTTAGCACGTAGGCGCCCGGGTCGTTACCGGTTACCCCATAATTGGCGCGTAATTTCCCGTAAGATACTACGTTTTTGATGGACGGAAATGTTTCGGAGAACAACCAGCTTAAACCTGCAGCAGGATAAAAATAACTGTTACCGTCTTTCGGTAATGTGGACGACCAGTCGTTTCTTGCTCCCACATTCAGGTAGAGCATATCTTTATAGCTCAAATCGAATTGTCCGTATAAGCCGACCATTCTGCGTTGAGTATAGGTTTGACTTACGGTTGGAGTACTTGATGTGTTCTTTACATTGTAAAAGCCTGGAAGATCAAGACTGGGAACATCGGTAGTATGTGAATTGGAATATCGGCTGTTGACGTTAGTTCCCAACAATCCGCTTAATGAAAAATCCCCGAATGTAGGATTGAAAGTCAGGAATGCATCAAAGTTCAATTCATTTCGATATCCATTGGCAACATAAACCGAACCCGGATCGCTTGTACTTCCATAATTTTGGCTCCATTCATCCGGTTGGATAATGGCTTTCCATCGCTTGATCCGGTTGGTATAAAAATCTTCACCCAAGCGGCTTGTGAATTTCAAAGATTTGTAAATGGGTATTTCCACTTTCAAATTACCGTAAACATGGTCTTCGTTGTATTTGTTTCCGTCTTCATTCAGCGTCCAGTACGGGTTAACAATTCCATATGATGTATAATAACCGTTGATGTCATAAAACGGATTTTTATAATCAGCCATATCAATAATACTGAAATCGCGGGGTATTTGCATAATATTGTTAAATACGCTATACCCTTGCCCACCACCTACAGCGCTCACTTCTTTCTGATTATAGGTAATGGTCGATGAAACAGTCAGGTATTTGGCTTTATGGGAACCATTGAAATTGAATGAATTTTTAGAATAAATATCAACATCCGTAGGAACAATACCATCGTCATGCAGATTTGAATACGACACGTAATAAGTAGTTTTGTCGTTTCCACCGCTAATATTGATTCCATTACTGTATGTAACCCCTGTTTGATAAAAATCCTGAATATTGGTTGGCTGACCTACAAAAGGTTTATATTGTTGCTGACCGTTAATAATACGTCCCCACAAACGGTCTTTGCCATCGAATTTAGGTCCCCAGCTACCGTTTTCGTCGTATGCAAAATGACCCGACCATCCTTGTCCGAATTCATTTTGATATTTCAAAATAGGCATATAGTTTGTAAATTTTACCGAACCGGTATAGTCAATGGTCATCTTACTCTTAGTGGAACCACTTTTGGTTGTAATAAGAATCACGCCATTAGCGGCTCTTGATCCGTAAAGTGCAGAAGCTGCGGCTCCTTTCAGAATGGTTATATTTTCGATGTCGCCCGGATTAATATCGTTAACAGAGTTACCAAAGTCATGATTATTACCCAAGCCTGTACCTTGAGAAGCATTGTTGCTGATAGGTACTCCATCCACTACGAACAACGGTTCGTTACTGCCTGTAATAGAAGAATAACCGCGTAAAACAATACGCGATGAAGCTCCGGGTGCGCCTGAATTGGAAGTAATAGAAACGCCCGGCACTTTTCCCTGCAATGCATTCAACGCCGAGCGTTGACCCGCACGTGTCAGTTCTTCGTTGTTAACTAAAGCTGCAGCATAAGGAATTGCTTTTTGATCTTTGGTAAGTCCCAATGCCGTTACTACCACTTCTCCTAATATTTTTGTGTCAGGAGTAAGTGTAACCAACACATTCGTTCCTGCGGTTACTTCTGCATCTGCATAGCCAAGATACTTTATAACCAATGTGTTCACAGATTGTTGTACCGAAAACGAAAACTTCCCGTTGATATCGGTTATCGCTTTCACCGCGCTTGTTCCTTTCTCAAGAACCGAAGCTCCCGCTACAGGATCTTCGGATTCATCTACTACCGTACCGGATACCTGTTTGTTTTGCGCGATTGCCAATCCCATGCTCAATACAAAGCATGTCAATAATAAAGTCAATCTCTTCATAAATTTTACTTTAAATTAAACTTAACTACTATTCTATTATTCTTTTTGCTATTCATTATCTTTTTGTTATCATGAAAACTGAACTTATATCATTTTGATATTGTGTATTTTTTGTTTATATTTGTAATTTTGTATAAGATATACGGTCGATTATTATCACAAATTCATCCCAAAATATTTACTTATGCTTTCAATTTCCTCTTTCTTTCTAAAAAGCTTGAAAAAGCAAAGATAAATTGTTTTTTTTAAAAAAATATACAAAATTTTAAAAAACTCAAACTTTGCTAAAAAAATTAACAATTCATCTCTTTTATAAATTCGGCGACTGTGAGTCGATGTACACCCAATGCACGGGCAATCGCGCTTTTTGATTTTTTTTTATTCAACAACATTTTTATTTCTTCTTCCTTCCCGGAAAGTTTTTTAAATTTTGATTTACTACCTTTAGGTCGTCCTAATATTCTCCCTTCTGCCCTTTTACGAGCAAGAGCTTCCTTTGTGCGTTGTGAAATCAGATTACGTTCTATTTCTGCTGAAAGCCCAAAAGCAAAAGCGAGTACTTTGGAATTTATATCACTACCTAATCGATAATTATCTTTAATGGTCCAAACCTGAATGTCCCGATTCATACATTCGTTGAGGATACTCATAATCATCAAAAGATTTCTACCTAAACGGGATAATTCCGAACAAATTAAGACATCTTCTTTCTTCATCTTCTTCATTAAGTTCCCCAATTTTCTATCATCGATTTTTTTGGTTCCGGAAATAATCTCTTCAATCCATTTACCAACGACCAAATGATTTTTCTCGCAAAAACGATTTATTTCATACTTCTGATTCTCTACTGATTGTTTATCTGTACTCACTCGAATGTAACCGTAAATCATGTCTTCTTTAGTTAATATTAATATTTATGTAACCCCCATAGAACCAGCCTATTAAGTCTTTTATAGTGAAATTATCTTGACTTTATGTATTTCCTGCAACCATAGGTTGCAACGTTTAGTAACCGGTAAGCGTGCTTACCGGACGATTACATAGGCCTTAACAGCGACTATGTAAACAAGTAAAAATAGATAAAAATAATCGACCGTATATCTTATACAAAATTACAAATATAAACAAAAACACACACAATATTAAAA
>BNXB01000119.1 GCA_025999255.1 Bacteroidia bacterium
AGGGAGGAACGATTCTGAAAACAGCCCGTTGTATGGAGTTTATGAATCCTGAAGGGCGTGCTACGGCTCATGAAACCTTGTTAAAAGAAGGGATCGATGCCTTGGTTGTAATCGGAGGCGACGGATCTTTGACAGGAGCCCGAATCTTTGCCCAGGAATTCAATTTTCCTATTGTAGGAATTCCCGGAACAATTGATAATGATTTGTATGGTACGGATACTACTATTGGCTACGATACGGCTTTAAATACCATTATGGAAGCTGTAGATAAGATCCGGGACACGGCAACTTCCCACGAACGTTTATTTTTCATCGAAGTAATGGGACGGGATGCAGGATTTCTGGCTTTAAACGGAGCGATTGCTTCAGGAGCTGAAGCTGCTATTATTCCGGAAATATCTACAGAAGTAGATCAACTGGAAGAATTGATTAAGAATGGTTTCCGTAAATCAAAAAACAGTTCTATCGTATTGGTAGCAGAAAGCGAACTGACCGGCGGAGCTATGGGAATGGCCGAAAGGGTTAAGAAAGAATATCCGCAATACGACGTACGTGTAACTATACTGGGACATATTCAACGCGGGGGATCTCCCACCGCAGCGGATCGTATCCTGTCCAGCCGTATGGGGGCTGCAGCCATCGATGCTTTATTGGATGATCAACGGAATGTTATGATTGGAATACAAGACGATAAAATTGTCTATATCCCGTTTTCAAAGGCAATTAAAAATCAGAAACCGATTAACAGGGATTTGTTGAACACACTGAAAATATTATCCATTTAAGAGTTCTATCAACATATTTATCCCGGTATTTGCAGCCAACAACATGTTTTCTTCACGGCAACCCGAAAAATGGAATTTACGGGCAACCAATTTTTCTTTATATAAAGCCGCGATCCAAACCGTCCCTACCGGTTTTTCAGGGCTTCCTCCATCAGGACCGGCAATACCGGATATAGAAATTGCACAATCGGTTTTTAGCACCTGTCGTACTCCTGTTACCATCTGTAAAACTACCGGTTCGCTTACAGCGCCGTATTTCTCCAGATCAGCTCCGGAAACATTCAGTATATTCTGCTTAACTTCATTTGAATAGGCCACAATCCCGCCTTTAAAATACGCAGAACTCCCAGGAACAGAAGTGATTAATCCGGCAATCTTTCCTCCCGTACAACTTTCGGCAGTGCTGAGAGTCAACTTTTTTTCAAGAAGCAATTGACCGATTACAAATTCCGGTTTCATAATTTTTCCGCAATTGCTCTGGCCAATGCAATGCATCCGTCGATTGTAGCTTCCGTCGGAGCTTGTTTCATCTCTACCGGTTCTCCGACAATCTCAAAGCCGGAGCTTCCGGCAAAGGCGGCAAGCCGTTTCACAGCAGCTCCCGCCCAGGTATAAGAACCGAAATAACCGAATACCCGGTTTTTCATATCACGTCCCTGGATTTTGGATATCAAAGCTTCTACTTGAGGGAATAATTCGTTATTATAAGTAGGAGAACCTATTATCAGGCCTTTATATTTAAAAATATCACGAATCACATAAGATAAATCCCGCTTGGAAACGTTATGAAGAACAATATCCTTTACTCCCAACCCGGCCAGTTCTGCGGCAATTGCTTCAGCCATGAGTTCCGTGTGGCCGTACATGCTTCCATAAGCAATGACAACACCCTTGTCACCTTCATAACGACTCAGTTTATCATACAAAGTTATTACTTCCCGAATATTTTCTTTCACAGTCCAAACCGGCCCATGTGTAGAACAAATCATGTTCAGATTCAGTTCGCCAAGCTTGGCCAAAGCTTTTTGCACAGGATTTCCATATTTCCCTACAATATTGGAATAGTAACGAATCATTTCATCCCAATATTTTTCGGGGTTCAGTTGAGTGTCCACTACTCCACCGTCCAATGTGCCGAAAGTACCGAATGCGTCACCTGAAAACACAATGCCACAGGTCGTTTCATAGGTCATCATAGTTTCAGGCCAATGTACCATCGGAGTTAAATAAAACTTCAAATTGTGTACGCCCACGGAAAGTTCATCTCCATCTTTGATAGCCATCACACCCTCTTCAACACCATAATATCCTTTTACCATGTCGAGTGTACGGGTGTTTCCTATGATCCGTACATCCGGATATTGCTTTTTCAATAATCCCAACGAACCGGAATGATCGGGTTCCATATGATTGATAACCAGATAATCCAGTTTCTTTCCATTCAAAGCTTTTTCCAATTTCCGGAAAAAAACTTCCGAATAACAGATATCTACCGTATCAAAGAGTACGCACTTTTCATCCCTTAACAAATATGAATTGTAGGAAACTCCTTTTGGCAGAGGCCAATGACCTTCAAACAATTCTTTTGTACGGTCGTTCACACCTATATAAAAGAGGTCTTTTTTAATTTCAATCGGTTTTAACATGAATTATTGTTTTTTATTGTTTTTTCAAAGGGCGACCGCAGTCCGCCCCTACTGTTTTTATTGACCTGTAAATAAACCAGAATCCGGCAATAACAAACGGAATACTCAGGATTTGTCCCATATTGATTATCCAACCTTCCTCGAAAGATTTCTGGTTATTTTTCAGAAATTCCAGGAAAAAACGGGAAAGGAAAATACCAATCAGAAAAACTCCGAAGATAAATCCCTGACGCTTTTGGGCATCTTTCTTCCAATACAACCACATACAGGCACAAGCTGTAAGGATGTAACAAAGGGCTTCATAAATTTGAGTCGGATGTGAAGGTGGAGAAAAGACCGGAGCAACTCCCCTTTCCCAGTACGGGATATTTGTAATAAAACGGAATGCCCACGGTACGGTCGTTTCATGTCCGTAAATCTCATGGTTCATCAGGTTTCCCATGCGGATAAATGCTGCTGTAAATCCTACCGGAACGACCAGGCGATCGAGCGTCCAGAGCATACTCTTTCTCGTTACATACCTGGAATACAACCATATGGCAATAATAATACCTATTGTTCCTCCATGACTGGCTAGCCCTCCATCCCTGAATTTTAATATTTCAACCGGATTTGCAAGATAATGCTCCGGATTATAAAAGAAGCAATGTCCTAATCTGGCTCCTACCGTTGCAGCGACAATAACATAAAAGAACAACTTATCAAACCAGTCTTCATTAAGATTTTCATGTTTCCACATCCGGTAAACAAT
>BNXB01000120.1 GCA_025999255.1 Bacteroidia bacterium
ATAAAATGCTTTTCTTTGTAATTTGAAATTACACAATGATTGATGATAAAAATTCTTTTGCTCACCGACTTCTCAAGTGGTTACAGTCGTAGCTTGTTGAAAGGTATTGTTCGTTATTCCAACAAACAAGGGCCATGGATGTTTTATCGTATGCCGCAATATTATCGTGAGTTATACGGCGACGATGGCGTAGTGCGTTGGGCTAAGGATTGGAAAGCCGACGCGATTATCGCCCAGTTGGAAAACGTAGATCTCGATAAGCTCAATGAATTGGAGATTCCGATTATC
Source organism: Bacteroidia bacterium (assembly GCA_025999255.1). Taxonomy (GTDB): domain Bacteria; phylum Bacteroidota; class Bacteroidia; order Bacteroidales; family Azobacteroidaceae; genus BNXB01. The sequence continues at coordinate 289 of BNXB01000120.1, forward strand.
ATCCAGAACTACAAAGAACGGGCGAATAAGATATGTAACATTACCGGCGATTATTTTGGAACCGGGGAAATGGCTGCAGGATTTTTTCTCAACAGGGGTTTTTCGAATTTCGCATATTATGGATTCAAAGATATGGTATGGTCTCGCGAACGGGCTGATGGTTTCAGGACTAAAGTGGAAAAACACGGCTATACCGTATCGATGTTGAACAACGAAAGTTATAAAACCGAACAATGGTCGTTTGATCTCAATGTCTTGAGTGATTGGTTGATGTCATTGCCTAAGCCGGTAGCGTTGTTTGCTTGCGACGACTACTTCGCGTTGCAGATTACCGAGACTTGTAAGATTTATAATATTGCTGTTCCTGAAGATATTGCCGTACTCGGTGTAGATAACGATGAATTGTTATGTAGCATTTCTCATCCGCCTTTATCATCAATTGTGCTGGATGTGGAAACCGGAGGATATATGGCGGCAGAACGGCTTCATCAATTAATGAATCATGAAATTACGGAGGCGTTTGATATCGTGATTCCTCCAATACGGATAGAATCGCGGCAGTCAACCGAAAAATATGCTGTTGATGATAAATATATTTTAAAGGTAATCGAATATATCAAAGTCAATTATGCCAGGGATATTTCTATTAATGATATTATCCGTTCCGTACCGCTTTCACGGCGTGTTTTGGAAAAAAGGTTCAAGGAAAAAATGGGGACTTCCGTTTATCAATATTTGTTGCAATACAGGGTTGAGCTGTTTTCAGACCTTTTAATCAAAACAGACAAACCATTAGTCGATCTGGCTTTAATCTGCGGATTCGATGATTATAAAAATGTAGTTCGTGTTTTCCGTAAATACAAGGAAATAACTCCATTACAATACCGTAATCAATATAGAGAAATTATTACTGACCCTCAGAAATAATGTGACGTTTTTTGAGAATTAATATTCGTAATTTGAGGATATCCGATTTTGGATATCCTTAATTAGTTTAAAAATTTCCTGTTATTAAGCTTTGACACATATGATTACGAAAAGATTCCTGATTATTTCTAATGAGAAATGAAAAAAGACGTTTTTTGAGAATTATATTTCGGGAAATTTCCACTATGACTATTTAAAACCTGCGTTACTTTGCGATCAGTTTAAAATTCTAAAAATGTATGAAACGAGCCATAGAACAAGTTCACCGGAAGATTATGACAATGATGAAGATGGCGGGTTCCATACGACCTTAAAAAACAAATTATTGACGTATGAAAAATCATTTATTATTTTGTTTGCTAGGTTTTGTACAACTGATGATGGTTCAAAAAACAAAGGCAGAGCCGGTTTATCCCGCTGATACCCTTAGTCAGACAATCACATTGTTGTACGAGGCTAAATCCCCGGAATATGTCACCGGGGCTGTATCCTGTATTTCGGGTGACGAGGTTTCCAATATTCCCGGAATAAATCGGATAAATACGCTCTCAGGACTCCTTACCGGCTTTTCTTGTTATAATCTTGATGGTCTTCCCGGCTATGAAAATTCGACTCTGAGAATACGGGGAGCGCATACATTTTCCGGTAACCGGGATCCTTTAGTCCTGATTGACGGAAGGATTGACGATATAAATTCGTTAGATCCTTATGATATTGAAAGTATAGTTGTATTGAAGGATGCGGCTTCTTCCGCCATATATGGTTTGCGTTCGACCAATGGTATCATCCTGGTCAATACCAAGAAGGGGAAAGAAGGCAGGATAAAGATCAACTTCAATATGGAAACTTCTTTTTCACAACCGACGCGATTACCGAAATATCTGGATGCATCTCAGTATGCGACCTTGTATAATGAGGCGCAACGGAATGACGATCCCAACGCCACGCCGCGCTATAGCAACCAGGCGCTGGAGGCCTATCGTACGGGAAGCGATCCGTATAAATATCCGAATGTAAATTGGGTGGACGAATTCCTGAATACGAATTATTCCCTGACTCGCACCAACATCAGCGTGAGTGGAGGAGGAAGAACCGCCAAGTATTACGTAGCCGCTAATTACGCATATAATAGCGGCGCTTTTAAAACGGAAAATGACATCAATACGTATAACACCAATACATCTGTTAATGTGATGAACGTGCATGGTAATGTACAGTTGAATATAGGGAAAAATCTGGTCTTAAACGCCGATATACGGGCTAAGAAGGATAACCGTAACGCTCCGGGCGCTTTTAGTTCCGATTATGCTACGTCCCTTTTTACTACCTTATATTCTACACCGTTTAACGCTCATCCGATCCTGAACAAAGACGGTTCTATCGCCGGCACAAATGATTACACCAAAAATCCTTATGGAGTACTTAATTACACCGGTTATTCCATTTGGGAACGTTCTTCTATTTCTTCTTTTGTGGATTTATCCTATGATTTGGGCGATTGGATAAAAGGGCTTAGCATAGAAGGTCGCGCCGGATTTAATTCTTATACCGACTATTCGATCAACCGTACAAAAAATTTCGCCGTTTACAGAATGAATGACGACGGACAAACTTATGCGCAGATAGGATTGAACAGCGAACTGGGTAATAGTGGTAGTTATCGCCAGATATTCAGGAATTTCGACCATTCCGTCGGATTACGTTATGCGGGCGAATTCGACAGACATCATCTGGATGCATTATTGATGTACGAAAGGTATCAAATGACGAATGCACAATCTTCCAATTTGTGTCAGAATTATCAAGGACCTAAAGGAAGTCTTTCTTACCGGTTTTTAAACAACACCAGATCAAGTCCCACATCAGTCTTCAGGCATTTTTCCCAGGTCAACGCCGGATTGGCTACCTGGCTTTCATAATAACCGGTTTGTCCGGCCGGAGTAGTACCGAGATA
>BNXB01000121.1 GCA_025999255.1 Bacteroidia bacterium
TGAAAGGCTTATCAGGTTCTTCGGAAGGACTTGTCACATCTTCGGTATTCAGTAAAACCGGGAAGAATCTTCTTTGTGTACTGAATGATCCGGAAGATGCAGGGTATTTTTATCACGATTGTTGCCAGGTATTAGACGACCTGAATGTTTTATTTTTTCCATCCGGATTCAAACGGAATATCCGTTACGGACAAAGGGATGCAGCCAATGAAATCCTTCGTACGGAAGTACTGGGACGCATACGCGACAACCAGACCCCACTGATGATCATTACTTATCCGGAAGCTCTGGCCGAAAAAGTAGTTTCAGGTGATGCTTTAAGTAAAAAAACGCTCAAAATATCACTCGCAGAACGAATTGACAGTTTATTCGTCGCTGAGATACTGGAGTCATACGGTTTCGAATGTGTCGATTATGTTTATGAACCCGGTCAGTATGCCGTACGAGGTTCCCTCATCGACGTTTTTTCATTTTCAAACGAATATCCTTACAGAATAGACTTTTTCGGAGACGAAGTGGAGAGTATCCGCTGTTTCGACGTAGAAACCCAATTATCAAAAGAAAAGCTGGAACAAATAGATATCATATCGGCTAACGCCGGCCAAACAGATACAACCTTGTTCGCTTACCTCCAAAAAGAAGACTCGGTATTGTTCAGAAATGAAAACTGGGTTTATGAAAAAATAACTTCCATCTACAATGAAGAACCTATACTGACAGGGAATGAAGAAACATTCCAAACTTTGGACCAAATCCGGGAAATTGTAACCTCCGGATTACAAATTCAGACTCTTGTAAACGATTACACCAAAATCCACCTGGCCAATCCGAACAATGCGGAAAAAGATAAACCGACTTTGGCAATTGTGGAATTCTCAACCGAAATACAACCTTCATTTCATAAAAATTTTGATCTGGTTGCACAAACATTCAAGGAAAAACTGAATGAAGGATTCAAACTTTACATCCTGAGTGACAATGAAAAACAAATTACCCGGATCCGTTCGATTTTTGAAGACCGGGGTGATAATATTTCATTCACTCCTGTCATGAAAACCATTCATGGAGGCTTCACGGATAATACCTTAAAAGCCTGTTTTTATACCGATCACCAATTATTTGATCGCTTCCATAAATACAACCTTAAATCGGATCGTGCCCGTTCAGGAAAGATTGCCTTGTCACTCAAAGAGCTACAACAATTCCAAAATGGAGATTATGTGGTACATATTGACCACGGTATCGGTAAATTCCAGGGATTGGTACGCACGGAACTTAATGGCAGAATGCAGGAAGTAATAAAATTAACATATACTAACAATGACGTTATTTTTGTCAGTATCCATTCCCTGCACAAAATATCGAAATATAAAGGAAAAGACGGAGAACCTCCCCGGTTGAATAAACTGGGATCCGGAGTCTGGGAAAATCTGAAAAACCGGACTAAAAAGAAGGTCAAGGATATTGCCAAAGATCTGATACAGCTTTATTCCAAACGACTGGAAGAGAAAGGGTTTGCTTATTCCCCGGACACTTATCTCCAGAAAGAACTGGAAGCCTCATTCATTTATGAAGATACCCCGGACCAGGAAAAAGCAACCAACGATGTCAAACAGGATATGGAAAGCCTCCGCCCAATGGACAGGCTTGTCTGTGGAGATGTCGGTTTCGGGAAAACGGAAGTTGCTATCCGTGCCGCGTTCAAAGCGGCAACCGACGGAAAACAAACAGCAGTATTGGTTCCTACCACCCTGTTGGCATTCCAGCACTACAACTCTTTCAAGGAGCGTCTGAAAGATTTCCCTTGTACCGTAGAATATTTGTCACGAGCCCGTAAAATAAACGATACAAAGGATATCCTGCGGGAACTGAAAGAAGGGAAAATCGACATACTAATAGGAACTCATAAGTTGATAGGAAAAGAAGTTCAATTCAAGGATCTGGGATTGTTAATCATTGATGAAGAGCAAAAATTCGGAGTCAGCGTCAAAGAAAAACTGAAACAACTGAAAGTGAACGTGGACACTCTTACTCTGACGGCCACCCCGATACCCCGGACTTTACAATTCAGCCTGATGGGAGCCCGCGATTTATCTTCGATTTCAACTCCCCCGCCTAACCGTTACCCGATACAGACAGAGGTACACCGTTTCGGCGGTGACATCATACGGGAAGCCATTAACTTTGAAATGAGCCGTAACGGACAAGTTTTCATCATCAATAACCGGGTACAAAGTATTCCTGAACTCGAAAAAATGATCCGGAAAGAAGTTCCGGACGCCCGTATCGCCGTAGGACACGGACAAATGGAACCCGCCCACCTGGAAAAGATCATCACCAATTTTGCCGATTACGAATACGATGTACTGATTGCAACCACTATTGTAGAAAACGGAATCGACATTCCCAACGCCAATACCATCATCGTAAATAATGCCCATCACTTCGGACTGAGCGATTTGCACCAGTTACGGGGAAGAGTGGGAAGAAGTAACCGGAAAGCGTTTTGTTACCTTTTGGCGCCACCTTTGCACAGTCTGACCGTGGAAGCCCGGAGAAGGTTACAGGCTATTGAGAATTTCTCCGAGTTGGGAAGCGGAATCCACATTGCTATGCAGGATCTGGATATCCGGGGGGCTGGAAATCTGCTCGGAGCAGAACAAAGCGGATTTATTGCCGATCTGGGATACGAAACTTACCAGAAAATACTGGCGGAAGCTGTTCAGGAACTTAAAAACGAAATTTTTTCCGATTTATATAAAAATGAACAAGATATTGACACCGGATCTTCTTACGTTCTCGAAACCAATGTGGAATGTGACATGGAAGTCCTGTTCCCCGCAAGATATATCCCGAATGATTCGGAACGGATTGCAATTTACAGGGAATTGGATAACCTGGAGGAAGAAGACGAAATTCAGCAGTTTATCAAACGGATAGAAGACCGTTTCAGAAAAATTCCGCCCCAAGGAGAAGAATTAATCAATATCGTACGGCTTAAGAGGATGGCCAAAAAATTAGGAATGGAAAAAATCAGCCTCAAACAGGAATCTATGTACATTTTCCTGGTATCCAATCCCGAATCTCCTTATTATCAAAGCGAGGCTTTCGACAAATTATTGGCTTTTATCAAAAAACATTATAAAATTTGCC
>BNXB01000122.1 GCA_025999255.1 Bacteroidia bacterium
CCATCATTTGCCGCAACGCCGGTTAACTTTGTTGTTATCAATCTGGACGATGTCGGATATGGCGACTTTTCTTGTAACGGAGCTTATGGTTATCAAACGCCACACATTGACCGGTTGGCAGCCGAAGGTAAACGGTTTACTCACTTTCTTGCCGCCCAACCGATTAGTGGGGCGTCACGCGCCGGATTGTTGACGGGATGTTATCCGAACAGGATCGGATTCTCCGGTGCGCCGGGGCCCAATTCGCCTTATGGGATACATCCGGATGAGACTACTTTTGGGGAACTACTCAAGCAGAAAGATTATCATACGGCGGCTTTCGGGAAATGGCACTTAGGCGACGCCCGCAATTTCCTACCCCTGCAAAACGGCTTCGACGAATATTACGGATTGCCTTACTCAAACGATATGTGGCCGTTTCATCCACAACAGGGCGAATCGTTCAATTTCCCCGACTTACCAACTATAGACGGAAATGAAATTGCCGGATACAATACCGACCAAACAAAGTTCACAACCGATTATACCACACATGCTATCCGGTTTATACGTAAAAATCAGAAAAATCCGTTTTTCGTGTATTTGGCACACTCAATGCCACACGTTCCACTTGCCGTATCCGACAAATTTAAGGGAAAAAGTGAACAGGGTTTGTTCGGCGACGTCATGATGGAAATAGACTGGAGTGTCGGAGAAATATGGAAAACCCTGCAGGAATTGGGTCTGGAAGAAAATACACTGATTATCCTCACTTCCGACAACGGCCCCTGGACAAATTACGGCAATCATGCCGGTTCGGCAGGCGGACTGCGCGAGGCCAAGGCCACAACCTTTGACGGCGGAAACCGTATTCCATGTATCATGTATTGGAAAGGAGTTATAGCGCCCGGTTCGACTTGCAACAAACTGGCTTCCAATATCGACATTTTTCCTACCCTTGCCGAACTCGGTCAGGCTCCGCTACCTGCCCGCAAGATTGACGGAGTGAGCCTTGTCCCTTTGATAAAAGGAGAGAGAGACGCGAACCCAAGGGAATCGTTTGCCTACTACTACAACAAAAATGACCTGGAAGCAGTTACCGATGGAATGTTCAAATTAGTATTTCCTCACCGGTATGTGACCTATGGAGCTTACACTCCGGGAAATGACGGAAAACCGGGAAAATTAGAAAATGTGGAATTGCGGAAAGCCGAACTTTATGACCTCCGGCGGGATCCGGGCGAACGCTACGACGTCATTTCGCAGTATCCGGAAGTAGTGGTTAATTTAATGAAAATAGCCGACCGGATGCGGGAAGATTTGGGCGATAACCTGACCCGCGTCCAAGGAAACGGCCGTCGCGAACCCGGATATACGAAAAATTACAACCCGTGAACAAGAAAAAACAACTCTTTGGGTTAATCGGCGTGTGTTTGCTATCTTGCCGACCCGGAGGCGTTACAGTCGAGGCATGCGAACGCCCTAATATCCTCTTTATCCTCTCCGATGATCATACATCACAAGCTTGGGGCATTTATGGAGGAGCGTTGAGTCCGTATGTGAAAAACGAGAACATTCGCCGCCTTGCCAGGGAAGGCTGTGTACTGGAAAATTGCTTCTGCACAAACTCTATTTCTGTGCCTAGCAGGGCTTCTATCCTGACGGGCTCTTACAGTCACAAAAACGGAGTCTATACACTTAGCGACACCCTTTCGCCCGAAACGGATAATTTCGCCAAGCGGCTTCAGGCGGCAGGATACCAGACAGCCTTGTTTGGCAAATGGCATCTGAAAAAACGTCCGGCGGGATTCGACACGTTCCGGGTATTCCACGATCAAGGAAGCTATCGGAATCCGGTGATAAAGTCGGCAGACAACTGGATAGATGATGACCAAGGCGTGCAAGGAGATACCTTGAAAGGATTTTCCACCGACATTGTCACAGACCTGACGATCAATCAAATCCGGAATCGGGATAAAAACAGACCCTTCCTGATATGCTGCCACTTCAAAGCGACACACGAGCCATGGGATTTTCCCGAACGGATGAAACATCTTTATGACGATGTGGAGTTCCCTGAACCTGAGAACCTCATGGAGTTCGGAACGGAAAAATCAGGTCGTACTTTCGAGGGACAGGCATTGGAGATTCTTGCCAAACGCTGGGAAGCGGCTTCCGGGAATAACGCCGGTTGGTGGACAAACTATCCCGAACTACCGTTCAGCGTACAAGGATTAGGACGGGATGCTGTGCGCAGAAAAGCCTATCGGAAACTCATCAAGGATTACCTGCGCTGCGGGGCGACAATCGACGAAAATATCGGTCACCTTTTGCATACGCTCGACGAAGAAGGGTTGAGCCAAAACACAGTCGTCATCTATGTGTCGGATCAAGGTTATTTCCTGGGTGAGCATGGATTCTTCGACAAGCGAATGATGTATGATGAATCGTTACGAATGCCCTTTGTGATACGCTATCCGAAAGAAATACCTTCCGGCACACGCAATCGCGACATCGTTCTTAACATTGATTTTGCGTCTCTCCTTGCCGACTATGCCGGGATTTCTGTTCCGGAACTCTCGCAAGGACGTAGTTTCCGTACAAATCTGAATGGATATACGCCGGATGACTGGCGACAGGACATGTATTACCGGTACTGGACGCAGCACCCTGTACGCCCCGCCCATTTCGGCATCCGTAACCACGACTACAAACTGATGTTCCTGTACGGCGACCGGCTGAATATGACCGGTTCCGACAGTACGGCGCACACGCCCTCATGGGAATTTTACGATTTGAAGCGCGATCCGCACGAAAACAGGAATGTGTATAACGACCCTGCTTATGCCGACTTTATCCGCCAAATGAAGCAACGTCTTCTCGAACTTCGCGAATCCGTTGAAGACAACGACAAGGATATACCCCGGATGCAGGAAATTATGGTAAAGTATTATTTGAAAAATGAATCACATTAAACAAATATGAACACTTAATGTTTCGCCTAATAGCACGGATGGGCTTAATTTTCATTCCTTTACATTCCTTTCCTTTCATGCTCATTTTCTGATGACCTTGAACATTTTACCGTTGTATAGCAACAAGTATGTTCCTTTAGCATAAGCCGTCAGATCCAGTGTTGTCGTTCCTTCCTGTGCCTGGTAATA
>BNXB01000123.1 GCA_025999255.1 Bacteroidia bacterium
TCGGCAGGAACTATTCCCTATTACCTGATCTGTGGTAAAATTCTTTATAAAGAATTAGAAATACAGCAATTTTTGGAAGATTCCCGAAAGCAGACCATCGACCAACAGGAATTGGTATAAACAAGAAACGACCTTATTTACGGGTCGTTTCTTGTTTCCGGCATATAGCAATCAATTCAGCATCGTATTAATGCCGGGGATTTTCCAAAGTATTACGGGATTCAATGCCTGTCCGGTAATCCACTCACGAAAATATTGTGCCTGCCGGGATTTGAGCCGGAAAGCCAGTGCCGTTATCATTTCCAGATTATAGAGTGTCAATATACTGCCGTTTCCATTATCCTTATGGCGGCAAACCATATCTTCCCGTAATATCTCGTTTTTTAGTATGGAACGGATATTGCTGTTTATAGCCGATATGAACACGCTGAAAATATCGGCGATTTCGTGCTGGGTAAGCCAAACGCCGCCCGCTATTGAACGGATAATTACCCGTCCTTCTTCTATTTTGATTGTTGTTGTATTCATTTTATTGATTGTTTGAGGGTTGAACATTCTTGTTTTTCTTCCTTTCTCCGGGATAACGGATAGCCGCCCGGAGCGATTCATCTTCATACAATGTAACTTTATTAGCTTTAGATGCCGTCCGGGATTTAAGCCGTTTCATATCTTCATCCACTTTTTTATCGGTTACTTTGGCGTATATCTGTGTGGTGGAGATATTCTTATGTCCCATCATCCGGCTTACGGTTTCAATAGGAACGCCCTGTGAGAGCGTAATATGCGTTCCGAAATTATGTCGTGCTTTGTGAAATGAAATATGTCCGGTTCCGCAAATCTTAGCGATTTCTTTCAAAAGTTTCCCCATATAGCTACGGTCATAAACTTTGAATATACGTTTGCCGGTTCTCTGAGGACGGTATTTCTCCATAATTTTCAGGGGTATTTCTAAAAGGCGTACATCACATCCTGTTCCGGTCTTTTGGCGCTTTATTTTAATCCAAAAACTTCCGTCAGAAGCCTGTTCAATATGCTCGTCAGACAATCTTGTAAGGTCGGCGTGGCACAATCCGGTGAACGTCGAAAAAACGAACAAATCACGGGCGCGACGTAAGTTGGGTCTGTCGAGTTGGCACTGCATCAGTTTCTCCAAATCTTCCAGTTTCAGATGACGGCTCTTTAGCGGTGGTAATTCGGGAAACAGTTTCATATAAGGGTCGCGCCGGAGCGTTCCCTGATTGAAAGCCCGCTTGGTTATTTTCTTTAGGTTGTACAGATGTTGATGCACTGTTTTTTGCTGTAACCCTCTGTCTGTCCTTAAAAAGAGATCGTAATCCTCGTAAAAACGAAGGTTAAGACTACGGAGCGTTACATCATCGGCATCATACTTTTTCAGGATAAATGCTAAAAGATGATTGTATGACACCACATATACACCGTGTGCCTCTTTTTTACGATCTACTCCAATCCGTTTCTTAAACTCGTCGTTATGTTCTTCAAAGAGTTTCATTAGCGTAAGCGGTTTTTGGGCGATACCTTTCAGGGCGTTCTTAACGAGTTCGGCCGTAACAAATCCCAAACTCTCCTTTATTTCCTTATGATGGTTTTTGATACGTTCCGTAAGCTCGTCGATAGACTTGTTTACTTGGAGCGCATTTTGGCTACGCCCTGCGGCACGGCCTTGTGTTGAATCCCATAGGGACGGATTAACGGATACTTTCGTTCCTACCTGTTCGGATTCAGCATCAATGCTGATATTACACAATAGCTGACACATACCGTCCTTGCGGATTTTAGTACGGTTGATATAGAATAAAATCGCAAATGTGCTGCGCCGTTTATCTTTCTTATCTTCTTTAATTTTTGCTTCCATGATTGAAATATATTAAGTTATTAAATAGCAAATTTGAATTTCCCGGCGATACGTTTCTCCAACATTTTCATATCCTCATCAATCTTGTCGTTGGTGATTTTCGCATAAATCTGTGTCGTCGAAATCTGGCTGTGTCCAAGCATACGGCTTACTGTTTCTATTGGAACACCCTGTGAAAGAGTGATTTCGGTGGCGTATGTGTGCCGCCCGCAATGCCAGGTGAGCCGTCGGGCGATACCACATATACGGGCGATATTTTTCAATGCCCTGTTCAACTCCCCATTTGGGTACATCGGCAGTAGTCGTCCGTTGGTTGCTGTCCCCCGATAGCGTTCAAGAATTTGCAAAGGAATTTCGAGCATGGGAATTTCATAGTCTATTCCGGTTTTCTCACGGAATGTTTTTATCCAGACTACATTATCTTCGGCAACCGAAATATCTCCGTCAGTTAATTTGCACATATCGCAATACGGGATTCCGGTATAGCATGAAAAGAGGAATAAATCACGGATAAGGTATTGCTTTGAGGTAACAAGCGGAGTTGTCATCAGCTTATTCAACTCCTTTCGAGTAAGATATTTTTGTTGCCGTTCAGGACGCTCCGGCTCATAACCGGCGAAAGGATTTTTGGTGATGATGCCCTCGGTTATAGCTTCCCCGATAATAGTGCCCAACCGAGTAGTATATATTACTATCGTACCCGGAGCAAGCCGACGGTCAATTTTCAGATAGAGGTCAAATTTATCAATAAACGACCTGTCTAATGCAGAAAATGGAATATCTGAAAGTTTGTATTTCTCTTTCAGGAACTTTGTGAGATGGTTAAGTGTGAACCAATAACCTTTTTCCGAACCTTCCTTACGGTTTACGCCGATGCGCTTGTCGAAATTCTCGTTATGGGTACGGAAATAGGATAATAGCGTTTCCTGCCCGGATGCCATGCCCAGCAATAAGTTCTTTACATCTTCGGCTGTTACGCCATCCCTTACCGTCGACAGTTCACGGTAATACGACAGGGCGGATGCTCTGATTTCGTCCAACTGCCGGTTAATTTCATTTGCCGTATGGCTTTTCCCTGTGGCACGGCCGGATGCCCATAAATCTGCCGGAACAGTCATTTTTGCACTAAAGATGGTTTCTCCGTAATTTTCATATCTATCTACTTTCATGACTATCCCGATTTACAAGGAGTTACAGGAATATTTTTTTGGCGTAAGCCATTCTTTTAACTCCTTTTAACTC
>BNXB01000124.1 GCA_025999255.1 Bacteroidia bacterium
GAACGACAACACTGGATCTGACGGCTTATGCTAAAGGAACATACTTGCTGCTGTACAACGGTAAAATGTTCAAGGTTATCAGAAAATGAGCATGAAAGGAAAGGAAAGGAATGAAAAAAGCGGCAAAAGCCGCTTTTTTCATTTTTTGATAATTTGCCTATTAGGGCATTCATTGTGGAAGCCCTACGGGCTACTGAAAGGACACGATATTGTCATAATCTATTGACAGGTAAGGCCTACGGCCTATCTCTTATTCCGAACCCACGTTAATGAAGAATTGGGGATATGACGACAATCTGTAGGAGGAAATCCGGAACGGATTCAATCTGGGTAGCCCGATGTGAAAAGTCGGGGCTTCCCACTACACCAGATTCGTTCATTTCTTCAAACTCCGTTCTTCCGACAAGAAAGTCCGGTTGTAGTTGATTCCCATTGCATTATAACGATGCAGGATTTCCATCAGACGGGAATAGAAAAAATCGAAATTCTTTTTTTCTTTCGGAGTCCAGCCGGTTTCGGCGATAGCCGCTGCACGCGGATAAACCATATAAATTGCATGATCGGGAGAAAGAACATATTCTGTCCAGAGATTTCCCTGAAATCCCAGTACATGCTTTGCCTGTTCCGGAGTCAACACTGCCGGGGTCGGATCGTATGAATACACATGCCAGATAGGAGAATATCCTCCAATCGCATGAGGTTCCATCTTTGATCTAGCCTGATAAAAATCAAGATAAACATGGGAATTGGGTGTCATCACCACATCATGTCCTTGTTGAGCGGCTTCAATTCCTCCCTTCTCTCCTCGCCAGGACATCACGGTGGCATTCGGGGCCAATCCTCCTTCTAATATTTCATCCCAACCGATAATACGTTTCCCTTTGGAATTGATGAATTTTTCCATACGGGTAATAAAATACGATTGCAATTCATGTTCATCCTTTAAACCCTCTTTCTTCATTCTTTCCTGACAGGCCGCACATCGTTTCCAACGGGTTTTCGGAGCTTCATCCCCTCCTATGTGAATATATTCCGACGGGAAAAGCGGTATAATCTCCGACAAGACATCTTCCAGGAACGAGAAGACTTCATCGCGGGTACAATAAATATCTTCAAAGACACCCCAGAGTCCTTGCACTTCAAATGGTCCTCCCGTACAGGATAATTCCGGATAGGAAGCCAATGCAGCAACGGCATGACCCGGCATTTCAATCTCCGGAATCACTGTTACAAAACGCTTTTGCGCATACGCCACCACTTCTTTTACATCTTCCTGGGTATAATAACCTCCATGACGGGTCGTATCCCATTGACGTTTCGAATCGTCACCGTAATACTGACCTTTCAATGTCCGGTTTCTATAGGCTCCTTTCTGAGTCAGTTTCGGATATTTCTTGATTTCAATACGCCATCCCTGGTCTTCCGTCAAATGCCAGTGGAATGTATTCATTTTATGATATGCCAGCAGATCAATGTATTGCAATACAAACTCTTTAGGCATAAAATGACGGCAACAATCCAGCATCAGGCCGCGATAACCGTAACGGGGAGCATCTTCAATCTCCGCACAGGGAATAGTCCAAGCCACATTTTCTGCCTTTTTTGTCGATTCTATCTGAGGAGGCAGAAGCTGGCGGATACTTTGAAGTGCGTAAAATATTCCGTTAGGTTTCTTCGCTTCAATTTCTATGATATTTTTCTTTATCGAAAGCGTATAACCTTCATCCTGCTTAATTGCCGGATTTAATTTACAAACCACGACATTATTCTTAATTCCGGGAGCGTTTAGCTGTAAATGATAACCGGCCGCCGTTTGAAACAAATCTGAAATCCGTTCCACGGCATAACGCATTTCCTGATTATCAGGAACCAATACAAACTTAGTATTTTCATTAAAAACAAAATTACCGGAGGTAACCTTACTTTTAACAGGTTCCGGAATCAAATTCAACACTGCTTTACTTTGCCCATTCAGACTCAGAATACACAATGATATCAGTAATATTGAAAATAATTTTCTCATTATCTATTTTTTAAAATTATTACTGTAACTTTTTTTTAATATTACTCTACACTGAATTTATAAATACATTTACTTGTATAAATACTATCAGGATCAAGCGTAGTAGATGGGAAATTAGCCTGGTTCGGAGAATCGGGGAAATGCTGAGTTTCCAGACACAAAGCTGTACGATGTTGATAAGCAATTCCTTTTTTACCAACCGAAGTCCCATCTAAAAAGTTACCGGTATAAAACTGAACGCCCGGTTCATTGGTAAACACTTCCATTACAATTCCCGTTGACGGGCAAGCAACTTTACAAGCGGCCTTATTGAGGTCTCCCGGATTATTGATTACAAAGTTATGGTCGTAACCTTTTCCATATTTGATGTCAATGAATGTAGAATCGTTAATACGGGTTCCGATAGCCGTTGGGGTTCTGAAGTCCAGAGGAGTTCCCTGCACTTTTGCAATAACTCCGGTTGGAATCAACTCGTCATTAGTCGGTGTATATTGGTCACAATCCATAGTCAGGATATGATCCAGAATAGTGTTACCAGGATCTCCCGACAGATTGAAATAAGAATGGTTTGTCAGGTTTACTACTGTAGGACGGTCTGTCTTCGCTTCATAAGCAATGTCTAAAGCATTATCATTTGTCAAAGTATAAGTTACGGTCACATCCAGATTACCGGGAAATCCTTCTTCCCCTGTTTTGGAGAAATATTTACAAACCAATTTCTGGCTATCAGGTTGCGCTATATTAAAATACTGGGTATGGAATCCTCTTGGACCTCCATGTAACGAGTTATTTCCGTTATTTTTTCTCAGTTCATAAGCCACGCGGTATAATTCGAACTTTCCGCCGGCAATACGGTTACCATAACGACCGATAATTGCTCCGAAATTAGTATTGATTCCTTTGTAAGCCTCAATATTATCGAAACCGAGTACAACGTCTTTCATTGCTCCGGTTTTATCCGGAACCAGTACGGAAACGATACGACCGCCAATGTTGGTAACACAAACCTCCATTCCGTTTGCATTTTTCATTACATACAAATGAGTCGAATCTTTCTCTTCAAACATTCC
>BNXB01000125.1 GCA_025999255.1 Bacteroidia bacterium
ATTGAAAGAAAACAGCAAAAGACGATCAATATTGATACAAAATGTAAAAACAGTTCAAAAGGCCTGCGAAATAATCGCAGAAATGTAGGGGCGACCTGTGTTCGCTCTAAAAAAAATCAAATGAAAGAACAAAAATTAACAGACTGGTTACCCACAACTAAAAAAGAAGTGGAGTTGAGAGGTTGGGACGAATTGGACGTCATATTCTTCTCCGGAGATGCTTATGTGGATCATCCGTCATTCGGCGCCGCAGTCATCGGCAGAACTCTCGAAGCCTTGGGACTTCGCGTAGCCATTATCCCCCAACCCAACTGGAGAGACGACCTGCGTGATTTCAAAAAACTAGGAAAGCCCCGCTTATTTTTCGGCGTCTCGGCAGGAGCAATGGACTCCATGATTAACAAATATACCGCCAACAAGCGATTACGTTCGGACGATGCCTATACCCCGGATGCAAGGCCGGACATGAGACCCGAATACCCGACAATCGTATATTCCCGTATCCTGAAGGAACTATATCCTGATACCCCTGTGATTATCGGAGGCATCGAAGCCTCTTTGCGCCGTCTTTCGCATTATGATTACTGGCAAGACAAGCTAATGCCGGGCATTCTCATTGATTCAAAAGCCGATTTATTAGTCTATGGGATGGGGGAAAAACCCATCAGGGAAATTGTAAAAACAATGCAAAGTCCCGGTCTGAACAAACTGACCGATATTCCTCAAATAGCCTATCAAACACTTTCTGTTCCGGAATTGAAAACCAGTAAAAATGCAAAGCAAAACGATGATATCCGGCTGTTCTCTTTTGAAGACTGCCTGAAAGACAAGAAAAAACAGGCTCAGAATTTCAAACACATTGAAGAACAATCGAACCGGATCGAGGCTTCCCGCATCATACAAAAAACCGGAGAACAGTTCATTGTTGTGAATCCTCCCTACCCTCCGATGAGTACGGAAGAAATAGACGCCGGATTCGACTTGCCTTACACCCGTCTTCCTCACCCAAAATACAAGGAAAAACAAATTCCGGCATACGATATGATTCGCCATTCGGTGAATATTCACCGCGGTTGTTTCGGGGGATGTGCCTTCTGCACTATCTCGGCTCACCAGGGTAAATTCATAGTTTCACGTTCCGAAAAATCAATCCTGAAAGAAGTAAAAGCCATCACTGAAATGCCCGACTTCAAAGGATATATCAGCGATTTGGGTGGACCTTCGGCCAATATGTACCGGATGCAGGGCTTTGACCTAAAGATATGTAAAAAGTGCAATAAACCCTCTTGTATATTTCCAAAAGTTTGTCCCAACTTAAATGCAGACCATAAACCTCTTTTAGAACTTTACAAAGCAGTCGATAAAATACCGGGAGTTAAAAAATCATTTATCGGAAGCGGTGTACGCTATGATCTACTTCTGACACCATATTCCAACGGAGAACTGAATAAAACAGCCCGGGACTATAGTCTGGAATTGATTTCCAACCATGTCTCCGGACGGCTCAAAGTCGCTCCCGAACATACTTCCGACGAAGTACTGAACTGCATCAGGAAGCCCTCTTTCAGCTATTTCTACCAGTTCAAAAAAATCTTTGACAAAATAAATAAGGAAAAAAATCTGAAGCAACAACTGGTTCCTTACTTTATGAGCTCTCATCCGGCTTGTACAGAGATTGACATGGCCGAATTAGCCGCCATTTCCAAAGATTTGAATTTCCACCCGGAACAGGTACAGGATTTCACTCCGACTCCGATGACCTTATCTACGGAAATTTATTACACCGGTTATCATCCCTATACCCTGAAACCGGTTTATACCGCCCGTGGAAAGGAGGAAAAATTAAACCAAAGAAAATATTTTTTCTGGTACGACAACAAATACAAGGCGGATATATCCCGTTCCCTGAACAAATTAAAAAGGCCGGATTTGCTGAAAAAGCTTTATCAAAAGGGTACATGGTGAACATACCTGCTCAACGCTTCCAAAAAATAATAATCGGCATAAACCAACGGCTTGTCTATTTCAAATCTGTGTGGTATACTTCCTACGCCGTGCATTAGCAGAAAACCGGCATTCGAGCCTAATACAGCCCGGTATGACGTTGAGGCCAGGCTGTGCAGCATTTTTACGGCGAAATCAAAGTACGCCTGATTACCGGCGTATCCGCACAGTTCAAACAGGGCGGAACAAACGATGGCGGCGGCCGACACATCCCTTAATTTTTCCCGGAATACAACGGCATATGAACGGCCGGCCGGCGTATAACCTGCTTCGCCTGCATTGAAATCCCAAAATGGAATAAAATCTTCCGGCAGGTTTTTCAAATAAAAATCGGTCGCTTTTACCGCTGCATCCAGATATTTCGGATCTTTTGTTTCACGATATACCATTGTAAAGCCGTAAATAGCCCATGCCTGCCCCCTGGCCCAGGTCGAGTTGTCGCTGAAACCCTGCGCTGTGTATTTACCCAGGGTACCGGCATTGAGCGTATCATACAAAACGACATGGTAGGTGCTGAAATCGTCCCGGAAGTGATTTTTCAATGTTGTACCGGCATGTTTTTCCGCTATATTGTAATACTTTTTGTCCCCTGTGATCTTCGATGCGTAAAAGAGCATCTCCAGGTTCATCATATTGTCTATAATGACCGGATAATCGAATGTAATGGTATCATTCCACGGTCTGAACTCATTCCACGATTTTATAACTCCTGTTTTTTCATTGAAACGTGAGGAAAGGGATTCGGCGCTTTCGATCAATATTTCCCTGTACTCCGGTTTTGGCGCCAGCCTCACGGCATTTCCATAACTACAATACATCATAAAACCCAGATCGTGATGTCCGGTAAATGTTTTCAGCGGTTCCAGCGATGCAGTCCATTTTTCGGCTCTATCTTTCCATTTGGTATCGCCGGTCAGTTCATACAGATACCATAACGACCCCGGAAAAAAGCCGGGAGTCCAGTCGTACATATCCGTAACAGCCGGTTCCCCATTGTCTTTCATCGTCCGGGGATAATTCGTACCCGTCGGTTCCCCTAAGGCTTGTAACATCTTATCTGTTTGATTTG
>BNXB01000126.1 GCA_025999255.1 Bacteroidia bacterium
TTTTCATCACAAAATCGGCTTCCGATCCGTTCGTCGTCCTGTAATAGTAGAACTCGGCATCGGGATATAACCCTTTGAGATTGGAGAGAACAATTTGTTCCCAAATCGAGCCGAATGCCGGATGTCCGGATAATTCTTCGAAACTGCGGAGTCCAAGCAGCGTGGCAGTTATACCCGAATCGGAGATATATACTTTCGGTGCTTTGACCAACCGTTTGCCTAAGTTGGAGATGTATGGAGGCACTACTTCTACCATATATGTTCCGGTCAGCAGATCTACATAGGTTTTAACTGTCGCGGACGAGATTCCTAAAGAAGATGCTAACGACGAATAATTGACCGTCTGCCCGTTTAGGTGGGCGAGCATTTGCCACAGGCGACGCATGGTTGGCGGCGTGAAACCTGCCCATTGCAATAAATCTCTTTCCAAGAATGTGGAAATAAAGTCTTCACGCCATTCAAAAGAAATATCATCACTCTTTGCCAAAAGGCTGCGTGGAAACGCTCCGGTCGAAAAGTATTTCTCAGTAATATAATAGCCATCCAATTCCTCCCATAGAAAGGGAGTGAGCCGTTTATAGGAAATTCTTCCTGCGAGCGATTCGGAACTCTGCTTTAACAAGTCGCGCGAGGCGGAACCGAGAATCAAGAAGCATCCCGGCCTGTTCCATTCATCAACCAAGCTACGGATCAGCGGGAATAATTCGGGCTGTCGTTGAATTTCATCGATGCAAATCAACTTCCCTTTTTGCGAAGTCAGGAACCATTCCGCGTCCTCCAGTTTACGCAAATCGGAAGGTCGTTCCAAGTCTAGGTATATGCTGTTAGGATTTTTCTCCAAAAGATGTTTTACCAATGTCGATTTTCCACATTGACGAGGCCCCGTAACTGCCGTTACCGGAAAGTTTTCTATTGCTTTCTGAATTGAAGGTTCTATATACCGATGGATATACATATTTCTATTATTTACATTTACCATGCAAATGTAGTAATATAAATTTAAATATGCATGGTTATTGGTTGGTTGATTTTTCATTTTGAGTACTCATAATAAACTGCCTTCCAAAAATTTTTATCCAACTTTTAGAAGGCAGTTTACTTTACCGGTACATCCTATGTAATTTGTTTTTTATTAACCCGATGTCCTTAGTTATTTTCCCACCCAGGGGACTGTACGAGATTAGTATTTAGTTGCAATTGTCGTTTAGGAATTGGAATAAAGTAAAATTTATTATCCCATTTTCGATTTTTACTTGTTTGGAATTCAATATATCCTGTTTTACCCTCAGCGTCACTCAGGTAGATACTTGTTTCCTTTCCATTTCCATCTTTCAAATACTCTTTGACAAGCGAGGCTTTAACATCTTCCGGTAAACCGGAGATTGAAGACAAATCGTTTGGATCCGGAAGTATTGCAATATCCGGGATGTTATCGCCTGTTACATCAAATGCGCCAAACCTATGGATGTATATACCCTGAGGCTTTTGTCCCAATAACTCGCCTTTCGCCCAACGTTTCGTATCGTCCAGACGGAAACCTTCGCATGCCAGTTCGATTCTTCGTTCTCTGCGAATATCTTCCAATACATCAGGAGACAAAATAATCTTAGGCATTCCAACGCGATTCCTTATCAAATTCACAGATTTATCCAAATCTGCCTGGGTCAGCGTTCCTCTTTCAGCTTTAGCTTCCGCATAGATCAACAATACTTCCGCATATCTGAATAATGGCAAGGACGTGTAGTTCATATTCCAGCCACGACGTTGCGATGTTTCCCTGGGGTAAAATTTTAATTGAATAAGTCCTCCATAAGTGATTTTAGGACGATATGGCGCATTTCCTGCAATCTCGGGAGATATATTGAATCCCGGATATGCAAATGTTTCAGCCAGACGAGGGTCTCTATCTTTGAATAATTCCAAATACGTTTTAACAGAGCCATCCGGGTTAGCCGGGCTAAAACCGGTACCATCTATCATTTGATAAGATTCCATCAATGAGCGGCTAAGCCCCCAATATTCACCTAATACGGTATGGGAATTATTCCCCTTACCCATAGCTTGGTCACATTCTACAAACAAAAGGATCTCTTTATTATCCCTTAATTTAGACGAACAGAATAAAGCTCTATAACCTTGGGCATTTGATCCGGTAATTTCAAATTGTCCTGAATTGATTATCCTTTCGCAGGCTTCTATAGCTTTGTCAAAATAGGTGTTGACAGATGCTGTCAACCCAAGATTTGTGTGGTACTTGCGAAATGTCGCTTCGTGTAAACTAACTCTTGCCAACAGAGCGAGTGCTGCATATTGATTAATACGCGTGCGCTGACCGATAGCCGGTTTAATATAGTTAGTCGCAAACTCCAAATCCCGCATAACAGAATCGACAACAACCGTTCTCGGATCAGAAGCTTTGTATAGGTCTTCGCTCGTTGCGTCCATTGCCGTATTGTAGAATGGTACCGATGAGTAGTCTTTTACCTTATTATAGTAATAATTACCCCTGAAGAATTTTGCAATACCTACATAATGATTAAGATCTTCCTCCGAAATGTCCATTTGTTCCGGATGAATATTATTCAGCATATAATTAATACCGCGCAATTTTTTCCATTCGTCATAATCCCAACCGCCGATATTACTCGACGAAATCCCATCGCTATTCAGCATAGTGTACATTGTATTGGAATTGGTACTAATCGATACATTATCGGAACCAACATCATCAATCGGTGCAGACAGGAACGTTTGGTAAAACCCATTGGAGTATGTTTCCAAATCAGATGCCGTTTTAAAATAGTCTTTGGCAGTAATTTCCGTCATAGGTACTCTGTCGAGGAAATCTTCACAAGACATGAATATCAAGAGAGAAATCAATCCTATGATGCTTAATATATTTTTCCTGACTTTGACAATGCGACCCCTAAACGGATTTCCAAAAAAATTCGTCAAAAAGTTTGGCGATAGACTTGTGTCTTGTGGTTAGCAACATCGTCTTTGTTATCGTTTCATTACTAATTGGCAATT
>BNXB01000127.1 GCA_025999255.1 Bacteroidia bacterium
CAACACCCAAACCCTGGTTCACCACGATTTTTTTCAAAACAGGCACTTGCATGACAGATGAGTAAGAAAATTCCTTCATCAATACAGGAACAATTTTTTCCTGATATACTTTCTTTAAATTTGCTGTATTACTCATTATTTAATCTCCTCCCCTGATTTTTTAGAAAAACGAACGAGTTTACCTTTTGCATTCAACTTACGACCAATACGTGTAGGTTTTCCGCTTTTAGGATCCAATACGTTCAAGTTTGAAATATGAACGGGAGCTTCTTTCTTCACAATCCCTCCTTGAGGGGCTTTTGCATTCGGCTTGGTACTTTTAGATACCATATTAACGCCTTCCACAAGTGCGCGTTGTTTATCGATATATACTTCCAATACACGACCCGTCTTACCCTTGTCTTCTCCGGCATTAACAAAAACTATATCGCCTTTTTTAATATGTAATTTACTCATTGTTTTGTTAATTAAGAATTACAACACTTCCGGCGCAAGGGAAACGATCTTCATGTTTGTTACACGCAATTCACGGGCAACAGGACCAAAAATACGGCTACCTCTGATTTCACCTGCATTGTTCAACAATACGCAAGCATTGTCGTCGAAGCGGATATATGAACCGTCGGCACGTCGTATTTCTTTTTTAGTCCGTACAATAATCGCTTTTGATACTGCACCTTTTTTAACATCACTTGATGGGATTACGTTTTTCACTGCCACCACGATAATATCCCCAACAGAAGCATAGCGTCTTCTGGTACCGCCCAATACACGGATACAAAGTACTTCTTTCGCTCCGCTATTGTCGGCTACACTAAGTCTTGATTCTTGTTGTATCATAATTACTTCGCTTTTTCAATGATTTCTACTAATCTCCATCTCTTAGTTTTGCTCAAAGGACGAGTTTCCATAATTTTTACGGTATCACCGATATTACATTCATTTTTTTCGTCGTGAGCATGGAATTTTTTCGTTTTATTCACGAATTTTCCATAAATCGGGTGTTTTTCCTTCCATTTTACAGCAACAGTAATGGATTTATCCATTTTATTGCTGGAAACGATGCCGATTCTTTCTTTTCTTAAATTTCTCGTTTCCATTGAACTCATTTTGATTCGTTGTTAAGTTCCCTCTTGCGCAATTCTGTTTTCATGCGGGCAATCATCCTGCGTGATTGTGTAATTACCGCAGGGCTATCCAACGGAGAAATACTGTGATTGATTTTCTTTTGGTTGTATGCAACAACCTCAGCATCCAATCTATCCTTCAAATCGTTGGTTGACAATTCTTTAATTTCTGCAATCTTCATAATAATTACACTTCTTGATTTTGCATATCATAATCACGTCTTACGACAAACTTAGTAGTCACCGGAAGTTTTTGAGCAGCAAGTCTCAAAGCTTCTTTAGCAACATCAAAAGATACTCCTTCGATTTCGAAGATGATCCTACCTGGAGTAACCGGAGCGACAAATCCTTCCGGAGCTCCTTTACCCTTACCCATACGTACTTCAGCCGGCTTTTTGGTAATTGGTTTATCAGGGAAAATTCGCACCCAAACTTGTCCCTGACGTTGCATATAACGAGTCACTGCGATACGGGCAGCTTCAATCTGACGACCTGTGATCCATTTTGATTGCAATGATTTTATACCAAAAGAACCGAATGACAATTGATTGCCTCTTCCGGCATTGCCTTTCATCCGACCTTTTTGCGATCTTCTGAATTTTGTTTTTTTCGGTTGTAACATTTTTTTTCGAATTAAGTTTACTTTCTCTCTCCTCTCGGCGCTCTTTTCCTGAAATTACGATCGCCTCTGTCGCCTCTATCACCTCTGTCGCTTCTTTCGCTTCTACCTTCTCCACGACCTCCACGGCCCGAATCTTTAGAAGCGGCGAACGAAGGCGCCAAGTCTTTTTTACCATAAATTTCTCCACGGCAGATCCAGACTTTAATACCCAGAAGACCAACTTTAGTCAACGCTTCACCCAGAGCATAATCGATATCAGCCCTCAGTGTATGCAACGGCGTACGTCCTTCCTTGTACATTTCGGAACGGGCCATTTCAGCGCCGTTCAAACGTCCGGAGATTTGAATTTTAATTCCTTCGGCACCCATTCTCATGGTTGATGCAATCGCCATCTTAACGGCACGGCGATAAGCTACTTTTCCTTCCAACTGGCGTGCAATATTATTAGCAACGATAACGGCGTCCAGTTCCGGTCTTTTCACTTCGAAAATATTGATTTGGATTTCCTTATCGGTAATCTTCTTCAATTCTTCTTTCAATTTGTCCACTTCCTGACCGCCTTTTCCGATAATAATTCCCGGACGGGCAGTACATACGGTGATTGTAACTAACTTTAACGTACGTTCAATAACGATGCGAGATACACTTGCTTTAGCAAGACGGGCGCTCAAATATTTACGGATTTTGCTGTCCTCGTACAGAGTATCACCATAATTATTGCCTCCGTACCAATTTGAATCCCATCCGCGGATGATTCCCAAACGATTACTGATTGGATTTACTTTTTGTCCCATTAGCAATTAATTTTGATTGTCATTTTTTGTATCTACAAACAACGTTACGTGGTTTGAACGTTTACGAACACGGTATCCTCTTCCCTGAGGAGCCGGACGCATTCTTTTCAGCATTGCTGCCGAATCCACGCATATTGATGTTACATATAATTCTCCACTTTCAGCTTTACGCTCGTTCTTTTGTTCCCAGTTGGAAATAGCCGAGCGAAGCAATTTTTCTAATCTTGCAGAAGCTTCCTTGTTTGAAAATTTCAAAACACCAAGCGCCCTGAAAGCTTCCATCCCGCGAATCATATCTGCTACCAGACGCATTTTACGGGGAGAAGTCGGCACGTTTCGCAATTTCGCGAAATACATGGTCTTTTGAGCTTCTTTTCTTTGTTCTGCTGATATTCTTTTTCTAGCACCCATTTCTTTTTCTTTTTATTT
>BNXB01000128.1 GCA_025999255.1 Bacteroidia bacterium
TTGATATGCGAATGCCATAAGGACATTTATACTTTTCCATAAAAATACCCATGCTTTTGGAACGAACCCGGATACCTGCCTTTACCTCAATCGAAGCCTTTCCATTCCAGATTCAGTTGGACTCCTCCCTGAAAATTTGGTTCCGGACCACCTCCGAGATAAACCTGATCGTAACTATCAATAAATCCGTCATTGTTCACATCTTTATACTTGATATCTCCGGGCTTTACAAGCGTCGTAAATGTTTGTACCGGACTATTGGCGATTTCCTCCTCCGACTTGAAAAGTCCCAACGCAATATAGCCGAATCTATTTTCGAGTTGATGTCCTGTCACCATTTGATACGGATAGAGCTTTTGAGCTTCTCCCATTTCAAGAATCTTATTTGTAGCATAAGTAACCATTCCGGAAATACCATACTTTACATTTCCAATCCTGTCATTATAACTAAGAGAAATTTCCAATCCTTTATTCTCAACCTTTCCGATAGGGAAATCAGGGAACCGGATACCCATGGAATACGGCAATTCCGGCGCTCTCATAATATCCCGGTTCGTTTCCTTAAATACATCTGCAGTCAATGTAATCCGATCCCTGAAAAAACGGGCATCCAAACCGATATTGTATTTAAGGTCTTTTTCCCAGGTCACGTTATCCAAAGCAAAAGCTTGTTCCTGAATGCCGTCAACAGAAATTGCCGTTTGTCCAAATGCGGTACTCCCCGACTGATTTGAGAATTTCTGATACCACAAAAAGTATCCCCCGATGTCGTCCCATCCGGTTTCACCAACCGAACCGCGGATTTTAAGGAAACTCAATACCGGATTATTTTTAAGAAAAGATTCTTGTGTAACAACCCATCCGAGTGACAATGCCGGAAATACTCCGAAACGGTCATTCTTCAGAAACTGTTCCGAACCCATAACACTCATGCTGAAATCAGCCAGGTACTTATTCTTGTATTGATAAGAAATCTGACCGTCGCCTCCCCTGTAAATTCGCGGAAGATCCCCTATATCCTGAGATATTTCACGTTGATTGAACAAGGCTTCGGCAAGAATATGATGATCCCCAAAAACCCGGCTGTAATTAAGACCCAAACGATAATTCATTTTTCGGCTGGTACTTGGATATTCTCCTCCCGGACTCATCTGAGTATCGGATCCCGTTTTAATATAATAACTTTTTGAGCCTTCCTCATATTTGGGTTTTCCGTTAGCATCCACATCAACACCCCAAACACTGAAATTTTTATTACGGTTGGTGTACATTAAATATTCGCTATCAAAGGCAAGTTCTCCATGTACAAATAAGCCTTTAGTAACAAAATCCAACTCATAGTCCATTTTAAGAGATGCAGCCATGGCCCGTGTTAAAGATAGGGAATAGCCTTTTCTGTTCAACAAGCCGTAAGGGTTATTCGTATAGTCCTTTGTCCCTCCCAACATCTGCATACCGGTAGCGGAATCCACATCTTTCTGAAAAACCGGAAATGCATTCGGAGGTGTATTTATAAGCGCCCTGAAAATATCGGCGGCAGAACCCCTTGCTCCTGTCCACCGGCGTTGTTCCTGCCTCCCGTTAATATCCAGCGATATACTAAACCGTTTATTCACATGGATGTCCACATTCGAGCGAATAGTCATCAAATCCTGATTGGAATTCGTACTATAAGTATTGGCATTCTTATCTGTGGTGTACATTCCGGAATTACTCAAATAACCTCCGGAAACGAAAAACCGGGCAAAATCATTTCCTCCCGACAGGCTCACACTGTAACGTTGTTGCCACGTATTATCATTAGTGAATTCTTTATACCAATTGATATTGGGATACAAATAAATATCATTCGGATCTTCAATGATACCGTTACGCGCATTCATGTATTTTTTTAAATACGTCTCACTATAACGGGGTGTAGCATTCGGATTGTCATTCAATTGAGCCTCATTATATAACATGGCATAATCGTATGAATCCAATATTTTCGGTTCGGTCGTCGGTTTCTTCAATCCGCCGCGGATATTCGCCGCAACTTTCACCTTCCCTTCTTTTCCACGCTTCGTAGTAACCTGGATAATACCATTACTCCCTCGTAAACCGTAACGAGCCGTAGCTGCCGCATCTTTCAATACGGTCACAGCCTCTATTTCGTTCGGATCCAATAAACTCATACTTCGTTCAAAACCATCCACAAGGATAATCGGACTGTTTCCTCTGAATGTCCTCCGGCCACGAATCAACATGGAGGAACCTTCATCGCCCGGTTCACCATTGCCTTGCATAACAAAAAGGCCGGATAACAAACCTGTTAAACGAAGTTCATTATTGGTAACACCATAATTTTCAACCTGATCTCCGTAAATTTGAGAATAGGCTCCGGTAACCAGATCTTTCCTCCTGGAACCAAACAAGTTATAGATTTCATTCCGGTCTCCCAAACGATTGACATCTTTTTTCAATATAATGTCTATGGGCTTCGGATTTTCACCTCCGACTATCATTTCACGGCCAAAATAACCTGACGCCGAAACGATGATAGTTTCATTTTCAGAAGGAAGATCCAATTTAAACCCTCCCTCTTCATTTACCTTAACAACAAAGGTATTCCCTTTGATCTTAATCGTTGCTCCGGCAATAGGATCTCCTTCCTCACTAATAATTTTTCCGGATAATTGCACACCTTTTTGTTGGCTCGTATCAGAATTACCTTCAGAACCCCAGGCATACACAGACAGGCTATTACTCAAATAAATGAATAAAAAAAGCCCAATAAAAACAATTCGGGGAATTTTCATAATGTTAGTTTTTCTTAATTTCATACATACATAATTTGTTTTTTAATTTGATTTATCCGCTTTCTCAATTTACCCTCGTTTCTCTTCATAAGCATTGCATTTTTTAGTTAAAAAAAATCCCCTATACGAATCTTTAAAAAATTCGT
>BNXB01000129.1 GCA_025999255.1 Bacteroidia bacterium
TCTGCCAATCCCCGGACATCACTCTCCCGCAAACATTCACAAACACACACATACTTTTTCCGATTTGAATAAACATAGTACGTCCTGTTTTCACAAACGGGAAGACTGACTTCAAATAAGATTCTTTTAATGAAACAAGGGAAATAAGGCCGGGGAAATCGGCAGACTTTATAATTGACAATTGACAATTGCAATTGACAATTGACAATTGACAATTGATAATTGACAATGAACTTCGCATGAAAATTCATTGTCAATAAAAAAAGCTTCCCTAAATTCCTGGAATTTAAGAAAGCTATACGTTTATTATTAAAGAAATTATAATTACATTGACGCGCGAGGGAGGCTAGGTGAGTCTCTCTCTCTCTCTCTCTCTCTCTCTAACATAAATAGAGAATCAACCAAATTTAAAATGTTAAATTTAGTTAAAATAAAATTCGAAAGATTAGAAAAAATCAATTGCATTGAGAATGTTTTTATTTACTTGCAAATGTAATATTTTTTTATGAACATGGAAAAAATCGTGCCAAAAAACAGGAAAAATTTCTTTATTCAGACCAAATTTGTAACTTTGTATAATTATACTAACCGAAAATAGATTCAAATGAAAAATATTCCCATTGATTCTTCAATTGTTAATGAGGTCATCGATAAATTAAATATTAAAGATTTCGGCAGAGCCACGATTCGAGAGGTTGTTGCCATTGCGGGTGAAGTTGAAAAAAAGTCGGGAGTGGAATTTATCCGCATGGAGATGGGAGTACCGGGTTTACCTCCTGCAAAGGTTGGCGTAAATGCCGAGATACAGGCTTTACAAAATGGAATTGCATCAATTTATCCTGTTATCGACGGTTTACCCGAATTAAAATACGAAGCTTCCCGGTTTGTCAAGGCATTTATTGACCTCAATATTTCTCCGGAGTGTTGTGTTCCTGTTACAGGCTCCATGCAGGGTACTTATACTTCGTTTCTTGTTGCAGGTCAATGTAATCCGGGGAAGGATACCATTTTGTTTATCGATCCCGGATTTCCGGTACAGAAACAGCAAATTCTCGTTATGGGTTATAAATACGAATCTTTTGATGTTTATAATTATCGTGGAGAAAAACTGAAAGCAATTCTGGAAGACTATCTTAAAAAAGGGAATATTGCTGCAATCATTTATTCTAATCCGAATAATCCGGCCTGGTTTTGCCTGAAAGAAGAAGAATTGAAGATTATAGGAGATTTGGCTACCCGGTATGATACTATTATTCTGGAAGATTTAGCCTATTTTGCTATGGATTTCCGGAAGGATTTGGGAATGTCGTTTCAACCTCCGTTTCAATCTTCCGTCGGAAAATATACGGATAATTACTTGTTACTTATCTCAGGTTCTAAGGTGTTTAGTTATGCCGGACAACGTATAGGAATCGTTGCTATGTCCGATAAGCTGTATCACCGGAAATATGACGGATTGACAACCCGTTACGGATCCGGCACTTTTGGTAGTGTATTTATCCACAGGGCTTTATATGCTCTTTCTTCAGGTACCGGTCATTCGGCTCAGTATGCTTTGGCCGCGATGTTTAAAGCAGCTTCCGACGGAACGTTCCGTTTTATAGATTACGTCAAGGTATATCAGAAAAATGATACAAGATGAATAGTACAAGATAAAACGGTACACGGATGATATATCCTTCACCGTGTACCGTTCACCTTGTACCTATATCACATATAAAGAACTGATTGATTCGTTGTTACAGACCCGGCGAATAGCATCTGCAAACATATTGGCGACAGAAATAATTTTTACCTTTTCGCATTTTTTAGAATAAGGGATACTATCCGTAAAAATAATTTCCGTTAAAGAAGATAAATCAACACGTGAGGAAGCCGGATCCGACATCACAGCATGGGAAGCAATCGCCCGGACAGATGCAGCGCCCTCGGATAACATCAGATCTGCAGCTTTGGTAATCGTGCCTGCTGTATCCACAATATCATCCACTAATAAAATATCCATTCCCGCCACATCACCGATGACCTTCATTTCCGCAATCTCATTCGCTTTTTTCCTCAATTTGTAACAGATGACCATCGGTACATTCAAATATTTTGCATAGGTATTTGCACGCTTCGTTCCACCGACATCCGGAGTTGCAATTACTAGATTGGGAAGATTAAGATTCTTTATCTCATCCATAAATATACTGGATGCATACAGGTGATCGACAGGAACATCAAAGAATCCCTGAATTTGATCGGCATGCAAATCCATTGTTATAACCCGGTTTACACCGGCCGTACTCAGCATATCCGCAACCAATTTGGCGCCAATAGCAACACGAGGTTTATCCTTCCTATCCTGACGCGCCCATCCGAAATATGGAATAACAGCAATTATTGATTTGGCAGATGCCCTCTTGGCAGCATCAATCATCAACAAAAGTTCCATTAAATTATCGGAATTAGGGAATGTCGATTGAACCAGAAACACATAACTACCCCGGATAGATTCCTCGTAAGAAACGGAAAACTCACCATCGGCAAAATGCTCTATATTCATCTGGCCTAATCCACAATGGAGACTACTGCATATTTTTTCTGCAAGATAGCGGGAATTGGTCCCTGAAAAGACTTTAAATGAAACACTTGTTTGCATGAGATAACACTGATTTTTAATTTTTTTTCACAAAAGTAATATAAAGTTTCGGAAAGAAAAATCATTTTATCACATACTTACGAACAATACCATCAAGTTTTACAATATAAACACTTCTGGGCAGGTTAAGGGGATATTCCCCATAAGAACTTTTTATTTCAAATTCCTTTACTTTATTTCCTACAATAGAATAAACTTCCAGTTTTTTCCCAATGGGGGCATTCTTTACTTTCAACCGGTTAGAATCCATGATGCTGATATCCAAC
>BNXB01000130.1 GCA_025999255.1 Bacteroidia bacterium
CACCGGATTCCTGCTTACTTCCTTCCTCAGGGAGGATATGTAGTGGCGGAAACCCCGGAAAAAGCATTGGAATTGGCAAACAAAACCGTAAAGGCTCAAAATCTTGGGTCTCTTCGATTATCGGATTTACGTCAGGACGAGGATTGTCTGGATACCTGGTTCTCCAGTTGGTTATGGCCTATTTCCGTATTCGATGGAATCAACGAACCGGAGAATAAAGACATCCGGTATTATTATCCTACCAACGATCTGGTAACCGCTCCCGAAATCCTGTTTTTCTGGGTTGCCAGAATGATTATTGCCGGATATGAATACAGACAGGATAAACCTTTCGGAAACGTTTACCTGACCGGTATTGTGCGGGACAAGCTGGGACGCAAAATGTCCAAATCACTTGGAAACTCACCCGATCCGCTCGATCTGATTGCCGAATACGGCGCCGATGGTGTGCGTTTGGGGATGTTACTGACATCTCCCGCCGGAAATGATCTCCCATTCGACAATGAACTTTGTGTACAGGGCCGAAATTTCAACAATAAAATCTGGAATGCTTTCCGTTTGGTCAAAGGTTGGGAAGTGATTGACTCGGAACAACCCGAAGCGGCCGGCATCGCATGCCTCTGGTTTGAGTCCAAATTGCAGCAAACCATGGAAGAGATGAATGATTTATTCGAAAAATACCGTCTCTCCGAAGCCCTGATGTTGGTTTACAAGTTGTTTTGGGATGAATTTTCATCCTGGTATCTGGAAATGATCAAGCCGGGATACCAACAGCCAATCGATCGGAAAACATACAATGAAACCCTGAATTTCTTTGATTCCCTGTTACGTCTACTCCACCCGTTTATGCCTTTCATCACGGAAGAATTATGGCAGGCATTATCTGATCGTAAACAGGGAGAAAGTATTATGATTACTTCGATGCCGGAAATACATGATTATGAAAAGGAATTATTGGATGGTTTCGACATTGCAAAAGAAGTCGTAGCAGGGATACGCACGGTTCGCACCCAAAAGAACATTCCGAACAAAGATATGCTGGAATTGCAGGTAACCGGAGAATACAATGCTCTGTTCAACCCGGTAATTATTAAACTGTGCAATCTAAGTTCTATTTTCCAGGTTGCGGAAAAAACTCCGGGAGCAACATCTTTCCTTGTGAGAACCACCGAATATGCGATTCCTGTCAGCCATAATATCGATGTAGAAGAAGAACTGGCTAAATTGGAAGAAGAATTAACTTATCAACAAGGATTCCTGAATTCGGTTCTTAAAAAACTGAATAATGAAAGTTTTGTATCCAAAGCGCCTGCAAAAGTGATTGAGGTTGAACGGAAGAAACAGGCAGACGCCGAAAGCAAGATTAAATCTTTACAGGAAAATATCGCAGCATTGAAATAAATTATTATATTTGCTAGACTTAAATATAGCAAAATGAGAAGATTACGGTTTCCAATATTATTTCTGTTGATTGGGTTTATAGGATTCGTCTCGTGTCAAAGTTCATATATCGTATCCATAGAGACTCAAAAACCTCCTGTGTTTACCATTCCGGAAAAGCTCAATGGTTTACTGGTGGTAAACAACGCCGTACCCCAACCGGAAGATCGGATTATAGAACTCAAAGTAAATAAAAAAGATATTGAAGCAGAACAAAAGATAAAGACAGATTCCATTAACCGGTATGCAACCGAAATTGTAGCCCAGACTCTTTCCGACGCTAATTTTTATGAGAAAGTCTCAATTTATGAGGACGCTTTGAGGAGTGATGACGAATGGTTATCAATCGTTCCTTTTACGGAAGAAGAATGTAATTCTTTATACGAAGAATCCGGGTGTAATGCTATTATTTCAATCGATCGTCTGCTCTTCGACGTACAACAAGCCGTAGTCACGACCATGGAGAATTATTTCCTGGATCCCGTTCATTCCTTTCTGTATTTGAAATGCCGTACGGTATTATCTAGTAGCGTCTATTGTAAAGGGAAAAAGGTTCCGTTAACTTCTTTTACACTCCGGGATAGTCTTGTTTTCAATCTTACCATGGGTTCCGATTCCATAGAAATTTTCCGGAATATGCCTGACTATGCCGTAAATACATTAACCGATATCATTTCCCAAAAACTGGCGCATCTTTTTATCCCCAGGTGGGAAATCTCGGATCGATTGATTTACACTTCCGCCATGAATGCCCGGATGTATGAAGCAAATAAGTATTTCGATAACAAGAAATGGAATATGGCCAGAGCTATCTGGCAAACCGAATATTACAAAAAAGAAAAGGACAAAGAGAAGGCCCGGTTAGCGATGAATATAGGAGTCAGCTTCGAAATGGAAGACCATTTGGATCTGGCTGTCAATTGGGTACAAAAAGCAAAAAGCCATTATGAGAAAACGGATCCAAACAAAATGAAAAAAGAAAAATTAAGAATGGACGAATATCTGACAATTCTCAATTCCCGGATTCAGGGCAATCGCATTTTAGATATTCAATTTTAATAAATTTACATATTTTTTCAATTCACGCTCATAAATGTCAACTTTTTATTATCTTTGCATCGCAATTAGAGCTCATGATCTATGAAGAACGTAAGAGAAGAATTAATTCCCATCCTGAAAATCGCTCTGGAAAAAAGTCTGAATGTTTTTGAAGCTACAGGCTCCGAAAATACCCTGAGTGATTTGTACATGCACTTGGATGGAGATACTTTCATCCTCTCCATCTATGATGATGTTGAAAACAAATTGCATGAAGTCAATCTGGAAAAAGAACAGGAAGATGA
>BNXB01000131.1 GCA_025999255.1 Bacteroidia bacterium
GTTTAAAGTAATGAAAAAATTATTGAACCTCGCTACCACTGTGGTGGCTGTATCTGTTGTTGTGGCTTTCACGTCTTGTTCCGGTTCTGCCCAAACAAAAGCAGAATTGAAAACAGATATTGATTCTCTTTCGTATGCCATAGGCGTTTCCCAAACCATGAACGGTTTGGATATGTACCTATCGCAAATGGGAATAGACTCTACCAACATGGAAGACTTTGTTAAAGGATTGAGAGAAGGCGCTAAATTCAATGCGGATGACAAAAAAGGAAAGGCACATTCAGCCGGTCTCCAATTAGGACAGATGATCGTAGAACAATGGGTTCCGGGATTCTCCCAACAATTTTTCGGGAATGATTCTACCTTAAAAATCAGCAAGACAAGTATCGTAGCCGGATTTATTGACGCTGTTACCAATAAAGGCTTAAAAATGAGTAAAGAAGAAGCGCAAACATTCTCTAACACCAAAGGACAGGATATCCGCGAGAAAGCATTGGAGAAACAATATGCAGAACAAAAAAACGCCAACTCAAAATTCCTGGAAGAAAATAAAGGAAAAGAAGGTGTTCAGGTTACCGCCAGCGGTCTTCAATACAAAGTTGTTAAAGAAGGAACCGGCCCAAAACCGACTTCTGCCGACAAAGTCAAAGTAAATTATGTTGGAACTAAAATCGACGGAACCGAATTCGACAGTTCAATCAAACGGAACGAGCCTTTTGAATTCAGTCTTAACGGAGGAGTTATCCAAGGATGGATTGAAGGCGTTCAATTGATGAATGTCGGTTCAAAATATATTTTCTATATTCCTTCCGATTTAGCATACGGCACACAGGGGAACAGTGGAATCGAACCATTCTCAACTCTGATTTTTGAAGTTGAATTACTTGAAATTGTAAAGTAAGAGAACTTACTAATACACCCAGATTTGATACACTTATGGAGAAAATTGACAAATTAGATCGTAAAATTTTAGAAATCATTTCTCAAAATGCCCGCATACCTTTCAAAGATGTTGCAGAGGTTTGTGGTGTATCAAGAGCTGCAATCCATCAACGGGTTCAGAAAATGATTGAGATGAAAGTGATCATCGGATCGGGCTATCACATCAATCCTAAAGTATTAGGATACAACACTTGTACTTATATCGGAGTAAAACTTGAAAGAGGATCCATGTATAAAGATGTGGTTCCGGAATTTGAAAAAATTTCGGAAGTTGTAGAATGTCATTTTACTACCGGTCCATACACCATGTTGATTAAATTATTTGCCCGTGACAACGAGCACTTAATGGAGCTTTTGAATGGCCGGATACAAGAAATACCGGGCGTAATTTCAACAGAAACGTTGATCTCTCTCAGACAAAGTTTCAAACGGGAAATTCCTGTCGTAAAGACAGTTTAAAGAAAAACAAAGTTTAGAAAGTGCCTGTCGAACAATGTTTCCCAGGCACTTTTTTCTATGGTTAAATTATGTTGTATCCGTTGGAGGTTCAATGAATAGTTTTTATCTTTGTGTTAATGACAAACAGACTTATTGCATATTTGATTCTATTTTCTCCGGTGCTTTATTCATGCACGAGAGATAACTCAGAAATTCGTGTTGCCTGTGAACGGAATACGGTAGGAGATTATTTGCTCAAATGGGAAACTTATCCTCCGATGGAAGGAACAGTGAAAATCTATGAATCTTCCAAACCCGATGTTTTCAATACACAGACACCCGTAGCAAAACAAGATATCAATAGCGGTTATATCGTTATTCCATCAAAATTCCTGGAACCTCGCCAATATTTCAAACTTGTTTTTAATAAAAAGCATCCCATCATTACTGCCGAAAGGATTATATTAACGGATGGACTCTATAATCTGAGAGATATCGGAGGTTATTGTGATAAAAATAAATCCCCAATCCAGTGGGGAAAGTTATATCGTTCCAGTACCATGTACAATGCTACGGAAAGAGACGTGGAAACATTGGATGATTTAGGAATCAAAACTTTGATTGATCTGCGCTCAAACAGGGAAAATGATATCGCTCCTCCCAAATACAGAGCTCCCCATACCTTTAATGTTCCCTTGGGAGACAGTAATCCCGCTTCGTTCGTCAACAAAATTACTTACGAGGAAATGAAAAGAGGTGATGTTTTTGTAGCTTTACAAGATGTACAGATGGAGATATTACATAAAAATACAAATCAATTTATACGCATTTTCGATATCCTTCTTGATGAAAACAATTATCCTGTAATTATCTACTGTTCTTGGGGAAACGACAGAACCGGTCTGGTAATTTCCCTGGTATTATCGGCATTGGATATTCCATATGAACAAATCCTGCAGGATTATATGCTTTCAAATAATTACATCAACTTTAATTATATACTTCCCGATGGAGATCTTTATGAAACTTCCGTACAAAAAGGATTGACCGCTCTTTTCAGTTCTCATGAAGAAGTCCTGAATTATGTTTTTGACGAAATCAATAAAGAGTACGGTTCTGTTAATAACTATCTGGAAAAAGAATTGCACCTGACAAGCAAAAAACAGGAAAAATTAAAGAATTTATTACTCGACCTGAAGGCTGAATAAAATAAAACCCGTACCTTTGCCATCAATTTTTTTATAATAGACATCAAACTTGAAAACATTTGAAGAATTAGGAGTTGCTCCATCTATCATCAGAGCAATCAGTGAAATGGGTTATGAATCACCTATGCCGGTACAAGAAGAAGTGATTCCTTATTTACTCGGCAACGACAACGAAGTTATTGCAT